>JBOHRF010000004.1:0-63146 GCA_050732575.1 Longimicrobiales bacterium | reverse complement strand
AGCGAGAGCGTGAACGTTAACGTAACAACTCAGAGAGCCGGCCATTTGAACGACCCATTTGTGATTCCGGAAGAGCGGTTGCCGCCCGGGTTTGCCGAAACCGTTGACCACCCGCCTGACGTCATTGTAGAGCCAAAGCGCGCGGCCACTGCAGTACTGGCGCGGGACGGGTCAGCGGCACTGGAAGTCCTGCTTCTCAAAAGACATCGTTCCAGCGGATTCGTGCCGGGAGCCTACGTGTTTCCGGGTGGTCGTGTAGATGAGGCAGACGCACAGGTACCGTGGCCACCGACGGTCGATTCCGGCAGCGTCGCTCCGAGCCCGGAATATTGGGTAGCGGCCGTGCGCGAGATCTTTGAAGAGACGGGCGTTCTGCTGGCGCGCTCGCCTGATGGAGGCTGGTCCAGCGATGCTAGCTCGGACCCGGCGCTGGAGCTGTGGCGCGAGCGTCTGATGGCCGCAGAAAGCGGGCTGAATGATGTCCTCAGCGCAGGCAGTTTGCGGCTCGATGCGAGCCAAATCGTGTACATTGCGCATTGGATCACGCCCGTGGTAGAGCCGCGCCGGTTTGACACACGCTTCTTTTTTGCCCGCCTGCCGGAACTGCGGGCAGTACGCATCGACGCACGTGAGATGGATGATGCCCTGTGGCTATCGCCCATTGAGGCGCTGGAACGCTTCGAGGCTGGCCGGCTGCCCATGGTCTTTCCAACCGTCAAAACATTGCAGATGTTGCAGCCTTATCGCACCGTTGATGAAACCCTGGCCGCGTTTCGCCAGCGTACTATTGCTCCCATCCTGCCGCGCCTGGTGCGCGCCGGCACGGGCGTCGGGATTGTAATCGATCGGAACGAATAAATGACTGCACATGCGTTACCGCGAACGCTCGGTGAACTCAAGGCGAGTGGCTACCGCTCGCGCTCCGTGAAGGACGAGCTGCGTTCGAACCTGCTGGAACGACTGGCTGGCAGTACGCCGCTCTTTCCCGGCATTGTGGGCTACGATGATTCGGTAGTACCACAAATCATCAACGCCATTCTGGCCCGCCAGAATTTCATCCTGTTGGGCCTGCGCGGACAGGCCAAGAGCCGAATCATCCGGCAGCTGACCGGACTGCTCGATGCACGCATGCCCATCTTGCGAGGCAGCGAAGTCAATGACGATCCACTGCATCCCATCTCGAAGCATGGCAGGATGATGCTCGAGGAGTGTGGTGACAGTGCGCCCGTCGACTGGGTGGAGCGCGATGCGCGATTCGTGGAAAAGCTGGCTACACCGGACGTCACCATGGCCGACATCATTGGTGATGTCGACCCCATACGCGCCGCACGCGGTGGCCACATCCTGTCCGATGAGCTCACCATTCACTACGGACTATTGCCGCGCGCTAACCGTGGCATCTTCGCCGTGAATGAACTGCCCGACCTGGCTGGTAAGATCCAGGTCGGATTGTTCAACATCATGCAAGAGGGTGACATCCAGATCAAAGGCTATCCGGTGCGGATGCCACTCGATATCCAGTTGGTATTCACCGCGAATCCGGAAGACTACACCGCGCGCGGCAAGATCATCACTCCGCTCAAGGACCGGATTGGCGCCGAGATCATGACGCACTATCCGGAATCGCTCGAGACCGGCATGGGCATCACGCGCCAGGAAGCCTGGGTTGAACGCGGCGACCGTAAGGCCGATATCCCGGATTTCGTGGCTGAGCTGATCGAGCGGGTGGCATTCCTGGCGCGCGAAGACAAACGCATCGATCAACGTTCGGGAGTCAGCCAGCGATTGCCCATCACGGCCATGGAGACCGTGGTATCCAACGCCGAACGGCGCGCACTGACCTGCCGCGAGTCCAAAATCGTGCCCCGTCCCAGCGATGTGTACGCAGCACTGCCTTCCATCACCGGCAAGATGGAATTGGAATACGAGGGCGAACTCCTGGGCGCCGACAAGGTAGCGCGTGAACTAGTGGCCAAAGCCGCGGGCGACACATTCCGCGCCTGGGGCGGTGAGGCCGTGGCCGATGACCTGGAAAACGTGGTCGCCTATTTCGATGGCGGCAGCATGCTGCAACTCGGCGATACGGCCGGCTCGGACGCCTCGCTGGAAGGGTTCAGAACCGTGCCCTCGCTCGTTGATGTGGTACTCGAGCTGGCACTTGCCCGCGAAGACTCACCACCGCACATGGTCTCCGCCTGCGAGCTCGTGCTCGAAGCGCTGGTGGCCGACCGGCGCATCTCACGATCGGACGCGGGCCGCTACGCTCGTGCGCCCCGACGCACGCCACCCGGTGGATTGCCACCCAAATTCGTCGAGTGACGCGTGGCGCGTCACGCAGCCAGCACCTTCACGTCGTACGGCTCTAATGACTGGTCGGCGCTCAGGATGGGGAGGCGCTCCAGTTGCGCTTGTGCGATGAGCAGGCGATCGAAGGGGTCACGATGATGGCCGGGCAGACCACCGGCGCGCAGGGCATGGGCGTGCGTGATGGGCAGCGGCAGCACGGCGGTCTTCTGCATGAGATCGGGCACCACCGTTTCGATCCGGCCGGGAATCTTGATCTTGCCCAGCGCGTGTTTGATGGAGATCTCCCACGCGCTGGCGGCCGACAGAAATAACTCGTTGCTGCGCGACTCAACGATGCGTAACGCGCGCCTGGAAAACTTCTCTGGGTCAGTCAGGATCCAGAGCCAGCAATGGGTGTCAAGCAGGACCCGCACCGTCAAACTCCCCGAGGAAGTCTTCGGGCAACGGCGCATCAAAATCCGCCGTGACCTCGATCCGTCCGCGCTCTGACCCCAACAAACGCTGATCCGCATCCGCGGTCACCGGCACCAGCCGAGCGATCGGCACGTTCCCTTTGGCGATCACGATTTCCTCACCTGCGGCCACGCGCCGCAGCAGTTGCGAGAACTGCGTTTTGGCTTCGTACACGTTTACCCACCTCATGTATGGAATCTAAGTTGACCAACCAAGTTGGTCAATCAGGCTGTCCGACCGGACTCGGGCGAAAGCAGAACCTGAGAGTAAACCCGCCGCTGGGCAGCCGACATAGCCAAACCGGCCAGGTCTTTCCAGGGTTTGGTCGCGAAATCGGAGTGGGTCGGAGGGAGCTTGTGAACGCGGCAAAGATGCACGGCGTAATGGGCGCGGAAATGGCTGAATGGGTGAATCAGGGTGGCGAGTTTTTTCGATCGAGCTGTGGAATTGCGGAGCAGGCGGCGCAGAAACATGGCGGGCCGTCTGGCCTGGAAGGTGGGGAATTCCCAGAGGCCTCCTAGCAAGCCGTCCTGCGGCCGGCGGTGCAACAACGTGTTGCCCTGCGGATCGAGAATGACGAGCAGTACGAAATGACGGTCGGGCAGGGGTGACGCGCGTTTGCGTGCGGGCCTCGCGTGCTGAGTGCCGCGACGAAAGGCGAGGCAAAAAGGGGTGACGGGGCATTTTTCACAGTGCGGAGTTCTGGGCGTGCAAATGGTGGCGCCCAGCTCCATGAATGCCTGATTGAAATCTCCGGCGCGGTCGGGCGAGATGAGGCGCGTGGCGTGTTCGCGCAGTTGTGTGGCCGAAAGTTGATCCGTGTCGAGGAGCCGACATAACACACGTTTGACGTTGCCATCCACGGCGGGCGTGGCCGCGCCGTAAGCAATGCTGGCAATGGCGCCCGCCGTGTACTCGCCAATGCCGGGCAAGGCCTGCAGTTCATGGTAGCTGCGTGGCAAGACGCCATGGTACTGCTCGCGCACGATGAGCGCGCCGCGGTGCAGGTTGCGCGCACGGGCGTAATAGCCCATGCCCTCCCAGGCTTTGAGTACGGCATCGAGCGGTGCATCGGCGAGCGTGTCGAGGTCAGGGAATTGCTGCATCCAACGGAGATAGAATGCGCGCACCGTTTCCACGCGGGTCTGCTGCAGCATGACCTCAGATACCCAAACTCGGTAGGGATCGGCGTTCTGGCGCCAGGGCAATTCCCTGCCGTGACGGTCAAAATGTTCGAGCAGTGCTCGTTGAAAGACGAGCGGATCCAGCGGCTGAATACCTCGCTTCGCCCGGGGTGCGCGGCTAGACTTGGAAGAATCGGGGTGCGACCTGCTCATGCAGCGCGGCCCTGATCGGGCGGTGAATGGGGCAAAAGCGGTACGTCCATCGAGACGGCTCCTCGGGAGAGGGGGCACCATGCGATACACCACGTACAGCAAATACAACGGCACGCTCTTCGACGCGCTGAACGTCCAGGGGTTGCTCGAGCGGTTAGCGGATTTCCTGCTGCAAAGCGGGTTTGCGGGCGGCCCGAACTATCATCCCTGGTGGGGCTGGACGGGCGAGGAAAGTAACGATCGTTCACTGGATGCGCTCAAGCAGGCGTTGCTGCAAGCGCTGATCGAAAGCGGGCAGTTGACACCGGAGATGCTGAAAGAGCTGCGCGGTGATGGCCAGCCGAGCGAAAAAACGCGCGAGAAAATTGCCGAAATGCTCGATGAGCTGGTTCGGCGACTGGTAGAGGAAGGATATCTGCATACCGGTCCTGCGCCGCAGATGCCGGGATCGTATGAGCAGCTGCCGCTGGAAGGTCACATTGAAGAAGCGCGGGCGGCGCAGCAAGTGGAATTCAACCTCACGCAGAAGGGCATCGATTTCCTGGGCTACCGCACGCTCAAGCATTTACTCTCGGCGGTGGGTCGATCCAGCTTTGGTAGCCACGATACGCCGCACCTGGCCACGGGCGTGGAAGCGGATGCGGTTTCCAAAGCGTACGAGTTTGGTGACACACTCAACCTGGATATTCCGGCCACGCTAAAAAATGCGTTGGCCCGAAATGGCTTGCGCGTCCCGCTGGACCTGGACTACCCGGATTTGATGGTGCATCAGGCGGAGTATCGCAGCTCGTGCGCAACCGTGCTCATGCTCGACATCTCGCATTCCATGATTCTGTATGGCGAGGACCGGTTTACGCCGGCCAAAAAAGTGGCCCTGGCGTTGTCCCATTTGATCCGAACCCAATATGCGGGCGACTCCTTGCGCGTGGTCACGTTTGGCGATCGGGCTCGCGAAATCCCACTGAGCGAGCTGGCACATACACAGGTAGGACCCTATCACACCAATACCGCGGAAGGTCTGAAGCTGGCGCGCAAGATCCTGCTGACCCAGCGCAAGGACATGCGGCAGATCGTGATGATCACGGACGGCAAGCCGAGCGCAATCACCCTGTCGGACGGCCGGATCTACAAGAATCCGGCAGGTCTCGATCCGCGCGTGATCCGGGAAACGCTGACCGAAGTGGCGGCCTGCCGGAAAGCGGGAATCTTGATCAACACCTTCATGCTGGCACGTGAAGCGGCGCTGATTCAGTTTGTGGCAAAAGTCTGTGAAATGGCCCGCGGAAAAGCGTATTTCACAAACACCATGACGCTGGGGCAGTACGTCATGCGCGACTTTCTGCGGCGGCGCACGCGCAAGATCAAGTAAGGGCGTGTCGGGAGAGTCGGGAGGCAAAGGTTGAATCCGGCGGAGATTGCGGCCGTACAGGCGGTGATGGCAGCGCTGAAGGACGCCGAGGCAGGGACCGAATTGCAGCTGCCGGATGGGTCCCGGGCGCGGGTAGAAGCTACCCCGCCCGGCGTGCGAGCCGTGCAGGTCGAGCAGACTGATGGCAAAGGATGGCGGTTGCGTGTCTTTGAGCCAGGCATCGACCGGCCTGCCCTGTATCCCGCGAACCTGCCTTTCATCCCGGGGTGCAAGGCCGCCATTACCGACGGTTCAGACGGGCACATCATGGCCACCTGGGAGACGCCCGAGGTGGATTCCGTGGCCGACCAGGTCACGGCCCAGTCTACCCAAGAGGGTTGGGTCCCCGAACCGGACGACCCGGCCTTTGCCCGCCTGCCGATGCCCATGCAGATGCGCCAATTCCGACGGGCCGAGCGGACCCGCGTTATCATGCGCATGAACGTGGGCGGTGCAAAAATGGTCTCGTTATTCGATACCTGACCGGATAAGGAAATGAAGGCTCAGCAGCGAGAAAGACCGCTTTGTATACAAGCTCTGCGGACGGTCGGCAGGCGGACGCGTATGTCAGGAGTGAGGCAACTGGGACGTTCCAATCAACGTAGGCACGCTTGACAGCCGAATACGGCGTCGGTAATACTGCCAAGCAATGCCGAGATCTACTAGTTACATCCCCGTTGCGAGCGGGTTTGCCAAACCGCCCCTGAAATGAAGCGGCGGGCGCTGCCCGGCAATGAATCTGTTGTTCTAGATCTTTTCGACGCTGAAACACGCGGCTCCGCGTAGGAGCGTCGCGTTTCTATCTGCCGCACGCCACCGAATGCGCCGGTCCGTGCGGGTCTTGTACGAAAAAACAGAGCTGATGAGCTGCGTGGCCGGGTGACCGGACTGCGCGGGTCGAGTCACGTCGCCGACCCCCAAGGTCGGCTGCGAGAGTGGCATTGCCGCTCCTCGCATTGCCGTGCTGGCTAATGAGTTTTTGTGCGGATCGTGTGGTGATCCCTTTCCCCGTCCCTCACGCGGAGGCATGCATGCGTTGGCGAATGGTCTCAAGAACTGCCGCTGTTGGGCTGGCCCTGCTTAGCAGTGGACTGGCCTCAGTAGGAGCGCAACAGACAGGCAGGATAACGGGTCGTGTAGTAGACGTGGCCACCAACCGTCCACTCGCGGGCGTGCAGGTGTTCATTCCGCCCACCGGCATCGGCAACATCACCGATACCGATGGCCGCTACCTACTGCAAAACGTGCCGGCCGGCCAACACACCGTGACGGCGCAGCTGGTTGGCTACAAACAAGCGCAGGGGACGGCGGCCGTAACCCCGGGCGCGACCGCGCAGGTGAACCTGGCGCTGGCGGAGACTGCGATCCAGCTCGACCAGATCGTGGTTACCGGGGCAGGCGTGGCAACGCAACGCAAGAAGCTGGGCAATACGATTGCGAGCATCGACGCCGCCAAAGTGTCAACCGCGGCGGTTACGGACGTTTCGCAGCTTCTGGCGGGCCGTGAGGCGGGCGTTGCCGTGCTCCCATCGGGCGGTTATACGGGTGAGGGCGCGCGTATTCGCATCCGTGGCAGCTCGAGCCTGTCGCAGAACAACGAGCCGATCATCTACATGGACGGGATCCGCATGGACCGCTCCGCGACCATGTTTGCTCCGCAGGGCAATCCGTCCAAGCTGGATGACATTCCGCCCGAATCCATCGAGCGCATCGAAATCTTGAAGGGCGCTGCTGCGGCGACCTTGTACGGCACCGAGGCCTCGAACGGCGTGATCCAGATCTTCACGAAGAAGGGACGCTCGGGCGCGCCTCGCTTCACCCTATCAATTGATCAGACGGCCATCAAGATGCCGACCAACCGGATTCTTCCGCTGGCGGACTTTGCGGAGTCTCAGGCCGACGTCGCTCGCATTCAAGAACGTTGGGGCAAAACGGTGGGGCTGTTCGAGCCGTTCCAGGAGAACCTGATACCGACTTACTTCAACACGGGCATCAACCAGGTTTATTCGTTGTCGGTCACGGGCGGCAGCGATCGCATGAATTACTTCGTAAGCGGGCGCTTCCAGGATGAAGATGGCCCGATTGCCTTCGGCAACCTGTTTACCGACCGTGGCTTCAAGGAGACGAACGACACACAACGGCGCGCGCAAACAGTCGCGAACGTAGTGATCACGCCGATCGAGAAAGTGCGGGTGGGCGTGAACACGATGTACGCGGAGATGAAGGGGAGCGTGCCCAACAACGGCAACAACATCTACGGAGTTTTCCCCAACCTGACCCAAACGTTCTTGCGGCTGGCGTGCACGTCGCTTGGCCCCAATTGCCCCAAGGTCAATTTGTACGGCACAAACAATTTCATGACCGCGAACGAAGGGGTCTACCAGATCACGGAGGTGGAGTCGAACCACTTCACGGGGAGCACGAACCTGAATTACGCGCCCGTGCAGTCGGTCAAACTGGATGCCACGTTCGGCGTGGATTTCATCAATGAATCGAACTTCTTCTTCCGCCCGTTCGGCTACACGGTGGACAACTACTCGACCGTCAATCCCGAGGGCATCCGGGCCATTGAAGAGATTCGGAACCGCGTGTTGACGGGCGATTTCAAGGCTTCCTGGGACGCGCGGGTGACAGACAACATCCAGAGCACGTTCCTGGCCGGCGCGCAGGGGTTCCTGTCGCAGCGGCTATCACGCAGCGGCTCTGGCACACGTTTCCCTGGCCCGGGTCTCGAGGTGGCGGGTGCGGCTGCCGAACGTACCGTGGGCGAGTTCTGGTCCCGGAACACGCAAGTGGGCGGTTATCTCCAGGACCAACTGGGCTGGAAGGACTGGGCGTTCGTAACAGTCGGCGGTCGGTGGGATGCGAATAGCGCATTCGGTGAGGCGTTCAATACCGCGTTCTATCCCAAAGTGAACGTGTCCATCGTGCCGACCCAGGCGTTCGGGTGGGATCATCCCTTATTCTCGACAATCCGGGTGCGCGGCGCGCTGGGCAAATCCGGTTTGCAACCCAGCTCGTTTGCCAAATTCACGACCTACTCCGCACAGGCCTCCATCGATGGCCCTGGCATTCGCCCGGACGGCCTGGGCAATCAGGCGTTGAAGCCCGAAGTGGCCATGGAAATCGAAGGGGGAGCGGAGGTGGGGCTGTTCCGCGACCGTGCCAGCGTCAACTTCACATACTGGAAAACGAAAGTGACGGACGCGCTTGTAGCTCGCCAGTTTGCGCCGAGCGGCGGCTTCATCAATACGCAGCTCGATAACATCGGCCAGTTAGACAAGCAGGGTCTCGACGTCGCGGTGCAGGGCACCGTTTTTCAGCGGAGCAATGTGAGCCTCAACCTCTTTGCTAACGGTGCTTTCCTGAAGCAGGAGATTACGGACATGGGTGGCGCGCCGCCGTTAAAGACCGGTGGCAGCTACTCGCGCTACCGCCAATACTTGGCGGAGGGGTTCTCCCCTGGGTCGTTCTTAGGGGCGAAAGTGGCAGATGTGGCCATACCGCTGCAGATCCTGGGAAACTGCACGGAGCCGACCCGGGATCAGGCGCTTCTATATTTTGCGACGCCACGTGACCCCAGCACGTTCAAACCACTGGTTCAGGGCAACACCACGAACGGCAAGCCGCTTTCCAAGTCCAACCTGGTCGCTTCCGGGCTTGCGGGTGTAAGCCCCGGGTGTGGAACCGGTCCTTTGCTGAGCTATCTGGGCAAATCGACTCCGGACTGGCAGGGCACGTTCGGTTGGACCCTCGGATTCCTCGGCAACTTCGAGTTCAGCGGAATCATGGAATTCAAGGCTGGCGACTTCTTCTATCATGACCTGTCGGGCGAATTCCGGCGCTCCAGCCCGACGATCGGCCGCAATGTCCCAAACTGCGTCGGGTTTGAGGCGGCCATGCGCAGTCCGGCCAGCACGGCTGCCGCCCGTCTGGATGCGGCGGTCGACTGGGCGCGGCAGTGCGAGGGATTGGCGCCGCTCGATGGGCTCAACTCCATCACGCCCGCCGACCACATCCGCTGGCGCGAGGCGTCGGTGACGTACCGCGTGCCTGTTTCATTCGTCGAGCGTTGGGGCCTGGCCAGTGCCCAGATCAGCCTGGGTGCGCGCAATCTGGCGCTGTTTGTCAAAGACGAGTTCAAGGGCATGGATCCGGAAGTGATCCTGAGCGGCCGCTGCAACGCAGGTCTGGACTGCAATTTCCTGGATGCCACCGATGGCTGGCAGGTTCCGATCCCGCGCCGGATCACGTTCTCCACTCGTGTGAGCTTCTGAGGAGGCAACAATGACTACGAATCAATCGACTCGGAAGCGCTGGACGGAACTCGTGCCCGTGCTCATGCTCGGGCTGCTTCTGCCGGCGTGTGACATTCTGGAAGTGAACAACCCGAACAACCTGACCGAGGAAAGCATCGACGCACCGGCGGCGGCTGCCGCGCTCGTGAACGGTGCCGTGGCAGCCAACTGGCGCGGCATCTCGGTGCAATGGCTGGGGTACCTTGTGGCCGCCGATGAGATCGTATGGATTGGTTCGCGTGACGCATGGGGACAGCTGGACCAGGGATTTGTCTCCAATCCCGCGAACGAGTTCACGGACGCAGCGTTTCCGGTGGTGGGCCAGGCCCGCTGGTTGGCGGACCGAGCCGTGAAGACCGTGGACGGGCACGTCGCGAAAACGCCAACCACGGCCATGAAGACGGAGCAGGCCCGGGCGTATTTGATGGCAGGTCTGATCTACACGATCATCGGCGAGACGCAGGAAGACTTCGTGTTCGGTGACAAACAAGAGGAGGCGTCCGCGCTCGGACCCACCAACATGAAGACGGTGCTCGACCAGGCCATTACCAAGCTGGACAAAGCCGTGACCGTGGCCACCGAAATCAATAACGCCGAGCTGATCACTCGGGCGCTGGCGTTGCGCGCACGGGCCAAACATTCGCGGGGCATCTGGGACAAGATCAAACCAACCATCTCGACCCAACCGCTGGTGAGCTCGGCCGGTGCATCCGCCGACGCGGCCGCAGTCATCGCCAGGGTGGCCCCCACCTGGCGCTACGCCATGGAGTTCACCTCGACCACGCTGAGCAGCACCATGGCCAGCGAGATCAACAGTCGGGGCGAGCAGCAGTTTGATACGACGAGCATTGTGCGCGTCGACAAGGCGGCTCCCAAGACAATACTCGCGGTCAAACTTCAGGACCCGCTCGATCAGGCGGCGGACGCGCGCATCCTGGCCTTCCTGCAGGAGTGGAAGACCAGCACAAACATTGGCGTGGCGGGCAACATCTATGCGCCCCTGACGCTGACATCGGTCAGGCACATGCGACTGATTCTGGCCGAAGATGAGTTGGCCAAAGGAAACACGGCCGGGTTCACCACACACATCAACGCGGTGCGCGCGCTCAACAACCTGACGCTTTACTCGGGCCAGGTACCAGCCATCGACATTCTGAAGCACGAGCGCCGCGCAGGCCTGTTCGTAACGGGCGTGCGGCTGTTGGACATGTACCGCTTTGGTGTCAGAGACCCGCTGTGGCACGCGAATTCGGAAGCCAGGACACGTCCGGGCACGCTACTGCCCATCACGTGCATCGAGCGGAATGCGAACTCGCTGATCCCGGATTGCTGAGGTCGTAGGGAACGGAAGGGTCTCACGCGGAGACGCGGAGACACAGAGGAGAACTGACGCGGTCCGCGGCGATGTCGTAATCCGCGGACCGCGTCGCACATTGAGAGTAATGCCGATGAGACTTGTCGCATGGGTGGTTCTGGCGGCCGGCCTGCTGGCCGGCTGTGACTGGTTCGAAGACCGCACGCCTGAAGAGGTTCGCGTGGTCATTAAAGGTGACGCAGGCAAGCAGGTGCGGCTGATTACCTCGACGAGATTCGTGGCGGCAGTTAACGAGATTGGGCAAACGCGCGTCGTGATCTTCGAGTCCGATACGACGGTCATCACGCTGCCGCACGATAGGGTTTATTCACTCCGGGGCGATCCGCGTTTCTTTGCGGAGGCGGCGCGCCAGGATGCAGATTTCCAGTCGCTCCGCATGGAAGTGTATGTGGACCGCAGGAAAGAGTTCGACGAAGGTGGTCCATTGACTGCGGGTCAACCGTATCGGTTTCTTTTCACCTTCAACCAGCAGATCACGCGGGAAATCGTGGTGATATGAGCCGAGCCGCAGCGCGCGCAGTTCTGGTTTCGATGTGTGCGGCCGTCAGTACCGCATGCTACAGCTACGTGCCGGTTCAGTCACCGCGTCCGGGGATGGACGTACGCGCCCGGCTCACCACAGAAGCTGCGGTGCGCCGCAGCCAGGGCCTGGACGATCCGATCGTGCGTCTGGACGGCAGGATCGTCGAGTCTACTGCGTCTTCGTTGTCCCTGGATGTGCTGGTGGCACGCAGCAGCAGCGCGTTTCAGGATATTGTGATCCGGGACACTGTGCGACTCGAGATCGCAGAAATCCAATCGATCATGGCGAGCAAAGTCTCGCCATGGCGGACCGCGCTGTTCACACTGGGCGCGGCCGCTGCGGCCTTCGGCGTGGTCAAGGGCATTGACCAGATCGTGGGCGGTACGGGTGAGGAAGACGGTGGCGGCGATCCCGCGTTCACCGTGCCGATTGTCAGGTGGATCGGCTTTCGACAATTACGCGCCGGTATGGCTCGATAATCCACTGCCCATCCTGGAACTATTCGATTCGACCCTCGCTCTGATTATGTGAGTCAGTTATTTTCTTACAACCCTATGTCTTTCTTGCCACAGTTTTGATCTCTATGACTCCTGCCACGTGATCCCGGCCGTAACGTGTCGTGGCCTGCTCGCTGCTGACGAAGCGGATCTCTTCAATCAGCTCGGACGCAATATCACGGAGAACAGCGATGGGGCCAGCGAGCCTCCCGTCGACGTACACCCAGGGGAGTGACACGACGATGTTTCCCTGAGGTCGCATATCAAGAAATCCGGGCGGCGGCGCTCCACGATCTGGTAAGCGGTCTGTGCTCCCATCGAGTCGATCTCAACGCGAGTTATGACGTCGCGCCGGCTCGGTTGCAGACCGCGCGAGCCACTGGACGACGCACAGCCAGCCAGCACGCACGCACTGAGCGCCACAACCACGAGCATTCGTCTCATGCGAGCCCTCTGCGGACTGGGTAATGGCTGTTGAATACGCGCCAGGTCGGCTGCGCATTGGAACGCACTGCGAGGCGCGGCTTGGAAGGCGTGATCATAAAGTCCCGCGCTTCGAGCTAGAGCAGGGTGACCGCGGAGCCCACACGCAATGTACCGGGTGCAGCGTGAATTACGTTCTGACCGAAGTAGACCTCGCCGTTTCGCTTGCGATACGTGGCAAGTGTGCGGTTGGGCTCCTTGCCTTTTTGCGCAGTGACCGGATCGATGGAAGGCACGGCGCAGCGCGCACACGCTTTCACGACATCGAATTCGATGCTGCCAATGCGGATACGCCCCCAGTTGTCCTCTGCATGCGGCTCGGATGCGCCGCTCACCACCAGGTTGGGCCGGAAGCGCTCGATGCCCATGGGGTGCTCGAGGCGGCGATTCAGCTCATCCATGGATTCCTGAGAGACGAGCAGGAACGGGTAGCCATCGGCAAAGCTCACGCGCCGTTCGGCGTTGCTGTAATCCGGATCGATGCGGCGGAACGTGGTGTCGGGCATGTAGACGAGCCGCACATCGGTTTCCAGGAAGGAAGACAGCCATTCCGCGGCAGCGTCATCCGCGTCTTCCGCAGTGACCGTGTCATTCCAGACGGTGACAGTGCGCTGGGCCAGGCCAAAATCATCCACGAACAGCGACGGCATGCCGGGCGCATCCAGTCGCAACACGTTGTCAATCAGAGTAGGACGGATCAGCGCCATGCGCGGTTGGTCGCGCTGGGTTAGCGCAATGCCGGCCGGATCGACCAGCATCCAGCGCCGGTCCTTGACCACGCCGAAATCATCGACCTGGGCGTTTTGCACTTCGATGCCTGCCAGTGACTTCACGGGATAGACGAACAGCCGGGACAGCTTCATCGCAAGGCACGCACAACTGGGTAGTAGCGCTCGGTCTGGATCTCGGGATCGAAGAAGTTCCAGTTCACAAATCCATCGTCGGAGCGCGCCTCGAGCAGGAAGAACGCCAGTCGGCCCAGCGGTTGATTCAGGTCAACCACCAGCGTGCCAGCCGGAAAGTCTGCCGTCGCCACTTCGTACTGGCCCCACAGCGTGCGCTGGCGATGCCCCTGGAACGGCTGCGTTGCTACCGTAGTGGAATCGATGCGGAAGCGCTCGACCGTGAGACTGGTGTCACGGGTCAGTGGCCGCGCGCGAACGCCATGGTATTGCAACGTTGCGCCGATGCGACCTACCCAGACCGGCGGAATGAAATACGCACGCGGCGCCGTAACCTGTTCGGTGGGCCGGAACGTACCGTACTCCATCATCTGAACAGGACGTTTGACATCGGCGCGGCGATAGATGGTGTCACCCGAATACGGATTCGCCTCCCGGATCACCTCGCCTACCAGGATAGTTGCGGGCTTACCGGTGCGATCCAGCTCGGAGCGGGCAGACAGCTGTTGGCCAACCACGGACGTACGATCAACCTGCTCGACGATACGACGCAGCTCACTGGCATTGCGGTACGCGTAGTCCAGAATCTCGGTCACGAAATGGTAGGTGGCCTTGATGCGATCCTCGAAGGTGGCGTAGGAATACGCTTCGCTGAGGATGCCAATGCGATTGCGCAGCCCGACGTAGTTGTTGTTGAAGCGCGGCACGTGTTCGAACGTGGCCCAGGCACGCTGCGTGGTATCACGACCGGCAAAATTGCCGTAGTAGTAGAAGTCCATGCCGTGCTTTTGCTGCACATTGCGCGTAATGTGCGGAAACATGCGTTCGCGCAGCAGTTCGATGATGGGCGAGGCCGTGCTGGGATGAAGGGGCGGCGCATAGGTCAGGAAATAGCCGTGCTGGCTGCCGTTCGTGGTATGCAGATCAACGCCGACCTGTGGATCGTAGCGCGCCATCATGCTGACCACGGCTTTAGCTTCTGGCGATTCGAGACGCATATGGTCGCGATTCAGGTCGAAGCCCTGCGCGTTGGGGCGTTGACCCATGCCCCTCACTGGTCCATGCTGGCGGCCGCGGTTCCGGATGTTGAACCGCTCGTTGCCATCGGCGTTGTAGATGGGATTGACCAGCAGCACCAGGGAATCCAGCCATTCGCGATGTTGACCTTCGGCAATCTCACGCAGCAGCATCTGGAGCACTTCCTTGCCTTCCACTTCACCCGCGTGGATGTTGCCCTGCAGGTAGATGCGCAGCTTGCCCGTACCCTGCACGGCCTGCGGCGTGGTGGCGTTCATCGTGCCCACAACGGCCAGAGGCATGGTGCGGTTCTCGAACGTCTTGCCCATGCTGTCCAACCGGATCAGCTGTGATGCCTGATCCACCGCGCGTAGGAAGGTCATCACGTCCTCGTACTTGGACGTTTCCTCATACTTCGTGCGCTCGGGCGTGGTGGGCAGGTTGAGGCGCGTTTGCGCCTCACTCCTTCCCGCCGCAACCAGGGCGAGGGCGACGGCGAGGGCGAAACGGCATCGCATGTCTGGCTTCCTGTGCTGAGTTATGCGCAATAATATGTGACGCGTTACGCCGGGCCGCACGTCGAAAGGAATTCTAATGAACGACGATTTGACGCGAGTAGTCGAGCATGGACCCGGTATCCACGTCATTCGTGGCGGCGGCGAGGTTCGTGAGTGGAACAATATCCAGTACCGGACGGGGCTCTCGGGGAAGAACGTGCCGGCCAGGAAGCTGTCCATGAACCTGGCCAGGATACCGCCCGGTGGCGTGGCCTATGCCCACATCCACGTGGACTTCGAGGTCATGCTGTACATCCTGCAGGGGCGGGTGCGGCACGAGTACGGCCCACAGCTGGAGCACAGCGTGGAGAACCAGGCGGGCGACTTCATCTACATCGAGCCAGGCGTGCCGCACGAGGTGTTCAACGCCAGCGCAACGGAGCCGGTTGTGGCCATGGTGGCCCGCTCGGATGCCTCCGAGTGGGAGAACATCGTTGCGTTTCAACGCTGACCGCATATCGCTGAGCGTATGGCGGCGGCGGCTTTCGAGCCGTTGTGCCGCAACAACTCCCGGGTGTACACGCGGGCCGAGTTGGATATCCAACAAACGCCCCAACCGAGACGCCCAGGGTTAGCCAAGCCGAGGGACGCCGCCAACTACCATTGCGACCGTGAGGGTTGCCCCCTACGTCGGCGCGCCGCCGATTGGGTGGCGTGCCGTGCGTGGGCCTTTAGTAAAGCAGCCAGTTGATGGCGAAGCGCACGGTCCGGATGGAGAGCTTGCCACCAAACTCATCTTCGACCGAGCCAAGGATGAGGTCGACATCGACATTCCAGTGCCGGGCGAACTCAAAGCCTCCACCGAGGTTTACGCCGCTACCCGTTGCTGACACGGTTTCCCCGTCATCGAGCACTTCATTGAATGCGGCAAAGCCGATGCCGCCCTGCACATAAAACGATGGTGCGGTGCTCGAGAGGAAATACGTTGCCCCAATACCTGACTGGCCGGTAGCGGCGAGGATGACATTGTCGTCATCCGATCCGAAGAACGCCGCATCATTGCTGTAGTAGATCAGCAATCGATCGGATGGTGCATACCCGATCTTGAAGTCGGTGCCCAACGCCGTCTTATTGACGCGCGGACCATTGAAGCCCGTGGCTTTCAAGCTGGTGAGAGCGGGCCCGACTCCCAGGTTGAGAACGAAGCCTTTGCGTTGAGCGGCTGCCTGGTCCGCGCCAAGCAGCAGGGCACACGCACACAACGCCGCAGTGAGCAGTCTGCTGCCGCAGGACCATCGGAACGAATCGAGTTGAGTCCGCATGTTCACACCGAGCTTGGGTTAATAAGGAGGTTATTGGAGTAGTGCCGGAGATGGTTCAGGCCTTACACGGATGTGTGGGTCCGCGTCGAACCGTCCCGGTGTCGCAATCAGCCACCGGATCTGGCGACCAGCTTGTCGCGCAGCGTAGTGGTTACCTCCCGCTGGAATTGGTCGATCACTTGATCCGCGCAATTGATCCGTGCTGAGGTGCCGGTGCTACGCGCTTCTGCGTTGACCGTGCCCAGCAGCCCGGAAGACCGATCGAGCAAGCGGAATTTGACGTGGAGCCAACAATCATTTTCGTACTGGAAAGTGCCCCACAGCTCCGGCTTTACGAGCACGACATCATTGCGCGCGGGCACTTCCTGCTCGCCTTGCACGCGGTGCTTTTCACGGAAAACGGAGCCGACGCCCTCTATGAACAGCCAGTCCCAATAGCCCCATTCGGTCTTTACGCCGGGAAGGCGTACCCGGGCCTGGTCCGGGAAGATCACATAGGCGGCGACGGGGAGAGGCCCGCCCGCGCCCGAGTAGGCGAAGACGTTGCTGGCTCGGAGCACCTGAGGCCCGGTCGGATCAACGCGCGCAGCACAAGCCGCGAGGGCCGCGCACAGAAACGGTGTTGCGCTTCGAATGAAACGAGTCATAGCTCCTCCAATTCCTGCGCAGGCTGATGCGCCTGTATATCAGGATTCGACGTTCGGCTTGCGGCGGGTATCTTGCGTAGCACGTTGATGATATCGGTTGCGATCCAGTTGATGTGGGCCCGCGCCATATCATCTGAGGAGGCGGTCAGCCAGCCGCCCATGCCCAGCATTCCTCCCTGGCCGCCGCGCGAGCGTTGGAACGTGGTCAAAACACGGTCTGTACTGCGATCGATGAGTCGGCCGACGACGGTCGCGCTGCTCTCGGAATAGCTCGTGAGCGCACGCGATGCCCAGTCCGCGTCGTATACCCGGATGAGCCGCACCTCCAGCAGCAAGGGTGTGGTCGGTTCCGTAGTAGCGTTGCCTGGCTGTACGTCATCGAACAGGGCAGCCTGACGGAGTTGCTCGACGAGGCCCGTGAGCAGTTGAGCAGTGTATACGTTGTTGCCTTCCGGCACCGTCGTTGTGTCGGTGCGCGGCGGGACTTCGAGCAGCCTCACGGTCACTGCCGCACGTGCGGGTCGCGAGTTCCAAACCGCATCGGTTCCATAAGCAGAGCTCATGAATTTCGGTCCTATGCAACCCGTCAACAGCAGCGCACCGGACGCGATCAGGGAACGGAGGTTACGAACCAAGGCCATTAGTGTCTCCCGGATTCAACGGTTGGAGTCAGCGGCGTCGCGTAGTGAGGCCGGTTGTGAGTACAGGGTGCGCCACCGAGGCCGTGCTGAGCCCACCAGCGCGCCCAGACCCGTGCCTGCGGCGGTGGCGGCAAGGACGAACGCAAGGCTCGTGTTTGCGTAGCCCGGCTCGTTGCCATGGTCGCGGCCGACTGTAAGAACGGCAACGAGTGCGCCGAGTCCGAACGAGAGAGCGCCAATCCCGGCATATGTGCGCATCTGCGTACCGTCAACGACGCGCACCGCCAGCAGGTCATCCACGGGATAGGAACGCGCAGTAGAATCGCCCGTCACTCTGCCCCGCAGAGCGTGCGGCTCGACGATCACGTCGCGTATCGTCACGCGTGCCAGGGCAGTCGTGTACAACTCGGCTCGGCTGAATGCCCCTCGAGGCAGTAGCGGTGTACGCGCTTCCGACTGGGCGGTTCCCGGGCAGGGCGCGAAGGTGGGCAGCGCGGCGATGACGATCGCAATGACCCAGCGGAGCGAGGAAGTCAGTTTCATCGCGATACTCCGAATCCGGCAGCGATGCTCATTTCTGCGACATACAGACTTCCAGCGAAGTTGGTCGGCACAGTCCCCCCGCGAGTGGGAAAGCGGGCCCGGCCGAAGTCGATGCCGATACGCCGTACGCTCAGAGCGGCGGATGCGAAGCGACCGACCACACCGTACTCGATACCGAAGACCGTGCCGTTGCCGTCGAATTGGAACGCGTCACCGTCCGAATCCAGGTAACTCACGTCCGCCTTGCCCAGCACCAGATAGAACGACCGCCACCGCTCTTGCGCGCCTGGGGTCTTCTGGAAAAACAGTGGGTTGATCTTGAGCAGCTGCTCGTCGACGTTGAAGTCCATGGACAGTTCCGTTCGGGTTGACTCGAACGTTCCTCCCTCAAACGTGATGTCCGCATTGAAGAGGCTGTGGCTGCCATCGGCGCGCCGAAACTCGACCTGCACGAGGTTCCGAAATCCGAGGCGCAAACCCAGGGCAAGGAAGCCATCCGGGTTCGAAATGCTTACGTCGATCTGATCAAGCGTGTTGTCAAGGAATTGCGAAGAGAACCAGGAACCGGAGCCGCCCGCTACGACGTGTGCGTAGAAGTCAGGCGCCGGATTTCGGATGACGGGTGCGGGCGGCAACTGCGCCGGGATAGATAGGGGCACCAGGGCACACGCCAACCCGACGAGTGGCAGAAGGGCCGACCACGAACTCGTGCGCATGCAATGGGCTCCGCATCAGGATTGTGAAGAGCATGGGTGTAACAGTGGAAGAACCATGCCGATAGTCGGCGCGCAATCGCGGCGCGCGCATGCCGGTGAGAGGATGAAACCGACGAATGAGCGTGAACCGGACATCACGATGTTGCATTGCGGCAACCGTCACATGGTCGCGGGTGGTGGATTTGCAACCGGTCAAACTGTGATCGGCAATCTTGTATAGCCAATGCGCTGCTTGTCTGACCGCTGCCGTGTGCAGTCCGCACCCGCGCAACAAACCGAGCTGAGTCCGCACGTTCACCCACGACTTGGGGTTGATCAGGACGTCATTGGATGAGTGCCGGAATTGGCTTGGGTCTTACACGGGAGGCTGCCTCATCTTCTTCCAGAGGTGACTGCAGTTGATGCCGAGCGCGGCGGCGGTTTCGTGAATGCGCCCGCCGTGGTCGATGAGGTTGTGCAGGATGTATTGACGCTCGAAGCATCACGCGCTTCGCGCAGTCCATTTGCTTCCTTGTTGGCGGGTGGGGCCGTTCTTGCTTCGCGTTTTCAGGGGGGTGTGGGAGATCCAACTGATGCAGACAGTGGGGCTTTCGAGCCGTTGTGCCGCAACAACTCCCGGGTGTACACGCGGGCCGAGTTGGATATCCAACAAACGCCCCAACCGAGACGCCCAGGGTTAGCCAAGCCGAGGGACGCCGCCAACTACCGGTCCAATCAGTGGCCTATGGCACCTGCATCGCGATCGCGCCGGTCGGGTGCACCCAGGCGTTTGCCACTCGCGTCGATCATGATGGAGTGCGCCGTGCCCTGCCGTCCGCCCACGTTCACCGTGTGCCCCATGCTCTTCAGCTGCTCGGCCACCGCGGGGGTCACACCGTCCTGCTCGATGGAGATACGATCGGGCAACCACTGATGGTGAATGCGCGCGGCGTTCACGGCCTGCTGAATGTTCATGCCAAAGTCGATGAGGTTCGAGGTGACCTGGAGCACCGTGTTGATGATGGTGCGGCCACCAGGGCTGCCGATCACGGCTACCAGCTTCCCATCTTTGGCAATGATGCTGGGCGTCATGCTGGAGAGCATGCGCTGCTCAGGGCGCGCCAGATTGGGCTCCGTGCCGATCAGGCCGCTGGCATTGGTCAGGCCGGGCTTAGCATTGAAGTCACCCATCTCATTGTTGAGGAGAAAGCCCGCACCCGGAACGACGATTCCGGAGCCGTAGCCGGCTTCCAGCGTGTAGGTCACGGAGACGGCCATGCCGTTCTTGTCGACCACGGAGTAGTGGGTGGTCTCGATACTCTCGCTGGCCAGCGTGACATCGGCAGGCGCTGAGGGCGAGGCTTTCTTTGGATCAATGGTCGCGCGCAGCTGTTGCGCGTGCTGTTTGCTGGTCAATCGATCGACGGGCACGGTGGCGAAATCAGGATCGGCCAGATGGCGGGCGCGGTCCAGGAACGCGCGGCGCATGGCTTCGGCCAGGTAGTGGATGTGCTGCGCCGAGTTGTGGCCGAGTGCGCGCAGGTCGTAACCCTCCAGGATGTTCAGCATCTCGATCATGGCCACACCACCGCTGCTGGGCGGGGGCATGCTGACGATCTCGTATCCGCGGTAGGAGCCGCGCACCGGAATGCGCTCCCTGGCCTGGTACTTCCCGAGATCCTCTTCCGTGATCAGGCCGCCACCCCGCTTCATTTCTTCGGCAATCAGACGCGCGGTTTCACCCTTGTAGAAGCCATCACGACCCTGTTTTTCGATGCGCTCCAGAGTGCGCGCCAAATCAGGCAGCTTGATGACCTCGCCCTCCTGGTAGGCAACGCCGTTCTTGGAGTACGCCTGCACGGAAGCAGGGTAACGGGCGAGTGATCGGCGGATGGCATTGCCCAGCGAAGCGGCCAGTCCGGGCGGCGCGGCAAAGCCATCGCGCGCAAGCTTGACCGCCGGTTGCACGACCTGGCTCCATGCCTGCGCCCGCGAGCCGTAGCGCTCCCACGCCAGCGCAAAACCCGCGACTGTGCCGGGCACGCCAACCGCGATGTGACTGTTGTGGTGGATGGTGCTGGAGTACTCGCCGGTTGAATCCAGGAACATCCTGGCGTGCGCCTTGAGCGGCGCTTTCTCACGGAAATCGATGGTCGTGGCTTGCCCGTTGGGGAAGCGAATCACCATGAAGCCGCCCCCACCAATATTGCCGGCCGTGGGATACGTCACAGCAAGGGCAAAGCCCGTGGCGATCGCGGCGTCAACCGCGTTACCGCCGTCCCGCAGCACCTGGTTGCCAACGCTGCTGGCAATGGCGCTGGCAGAGACGACCATGGCGTTAGCCGCGGTGACGGGTTGGTCGGCGCTGCGGGCGCTCGAGAGAACGGGCGTGGGCGCGGGCGCGGAACTGCACGCTGCTGTGGCCAGGGCCAGCGCGAAGGCGATTGGGCTGCGCAAGCGCGGTATGCGGAACTGCCGATTGGAGATGACGTTCGCGATCATAGGCTTTTGGCTCCGGAGCGGCCGAGTGAGCGCATCAGCTCGGCCTGACGGGCGTGGAAGCCGGCCACGAGCATTGTGCCGGAGAGCATGGCATTGGTAATACGCGCGAGACCGAAATTGGGCAATCCTCCACCGGCAGCAATTGTGTCGGGTGCACTCCAGATGGGCAGCAGAATGGAGAGAAAGACCAGTGTGAGATTGATGGTACACTCGAAAATGCCGAGCCAAGGTCCCAGTGTCGGCTTGCGCCACATCATCAGGCCGCAAAGGAAGCAAAAGGCGTAGTAGGCGTAGCGCGTGGAGTCTGTCTGGATGAAGGCCACGCGCAGCGGCGCCGCCCAGATGAGGTCGATCAGCAGAAACAACGGCGTTGCCAGGTAATATGCCAGGATGAGCCTGGCCAATTGCGCCATCACGATGCCGAACGCTCCTTGCGCAGGTTCATGTATCGATGCGGATCCGTGACCTCGGTAAAACCGAATCTGCGATACAACTCCTGCGCTTCGCGTGTGACCAGGCTGAACTTGTTCAGCGTTTGCAGCTCGGGATGCTGCAGTACACGATCGATGAGCCAGAACCCGAGCCCGCGGCCGCGAAATTCAGGCAACACGTAGACATCGCAAAGATAGCCGTACGTGGCGTAGTCGGTAATAACGCGCGCCAGGCCTACCTGTTGCTCTCCATGGTAGACACCAAAGCACAGCGAGTTGGCGAGTGTGCGCTGCACGGTTTCGAGCGAGCGACCGAGCGCCCAATACGCGTGATTGCTCAGGAAATCGTGAATAGCCACGGCATCGAGCCGGGCGGGGTCAGTCGTGATCTCGAACTCGCCGCGCGTGCTGGATTGAACGGGCATCAGGGCGACGGCGACGGCGAGGAACGGATGCGAGTGGAGAAATCCGGCGCATCGGCGAACTGGCGTGCACGCTGGTTCACCAGATACCTGGCCCGAACATCTTCGATGGTGCCGGTGGCATCGAGCAGGCCGAGGCGCATGGCCAGTTCATCGGCGTAGCCGGGCAACAACACCTCACGACCCCAGCGAATCTTCTGGGCGGCCACGCGATTGGCGTGATCGAGGATGCGGGTCGTGCAGTTGTTGAAGAGTGTGTTGTAGAACTCGGGACGATCGTGCAGCGCATTGGCGTTTTGCAGCATCTCCTGAAAGAGGCGGCGCACACGATCAGGCGAAGTCTTGATGGGATAGACGAAGACATCATCATCGCGATGATTGGTGCGCAGGCCAATCAAGTCGCGCTCATCGCCAATAACGTAGAGGATCTCATAGCGGCGGAGCATTCCTTTCAGTAACGAATATTCCTCTCCCAACTCGCGGCGCGATTCAATCGAGATGGCAACGTACTGTGAGTCGGCAAAGCCGAAGCTCAGGAAGGTGTGCGCTGGTCCGCGATCGGCACGTTCGAATGGTGCAATGATCAGCCAGACGGATTCGATGCGATCAAGATCGTAGGTGCGGTCCTCATACGCGGGGATGGGTTGGCCTGCGGCATCGTAACGAAAGTTACGGACGTTCTTGATGGTAACTCGGCTGCCCGTGAATTCCGTCTGGGGCAGAACGGCTTGCCCGATTTCCCAAGTACGCCGGTTGGAGGGCCGGACAGCGAAATGCGCTGCGCTGGCAGCCAGCACGATGGTGGCCAGGGCGGCGGACCACCACCACGTTCTCCCGTTTTGGCGCATACTCACATGCAAATCGATTGAGGAGGCATCACAGGAAATCCATTGCGGCACCCCTGACATGTCAATATCGGCAGAAACGGGAGAACGTGGTGGTGGTCCGCGCTGGTTGCGCGCGGGCGCAGCGGCCCCCATGCTGTCGGCTCCCGCGAGGGCGGGGACTCCCCAAAACACAGCCGGCTCATCGACGACGATGAGGATCCCATTCCGTCGAGGGAAATCATGACACAGCCTGACCCCAGTCCGCTGGCACGGGTGGCGAAAGTCGAGCCCGACGAAACGCCCGCCGTGATGACGGCGTTTTTCCTGTTCTTCTGTGTGCTTGGTGGCTATTTCGCTGTGCGGCCCGTGCGCGAGACGGTGGGCACGATTCTGGGTGCAGAACGAGTCGCCGATCTCTTCCTCGTCACGTGGGTGGCATCGATTGCGATTGTACCGATCTACGGTGCGCTGTGCGCGCGCTTCCGGCGGAGCGCCTTTCTTCCGTGGATCTACGCATTTGTAGCCGTGGCCCTGGTGATCTGCTCGCTGACGCTGCGCAACGAAGAGGGCAGTGTTGCGATGAGCCGTTTCTTTTTCGTGTTCATCAGCGTGCTCAACCTGTTCGTGGTCTCCGTGTTCTGGAGCTTTCTGCTCGAGCTGTTCAATCCTGGACAGACAAAGCGCTTGTTTGGTGTGATCGCGGCGGGCGGGACGGCGGGTGCGTTGATTGGACCCTTTGTTACATCGCTGGTGGTGGGCAGAATCGGCAACGCTGGCATTCTGCTGATGGGCGCAAGTTTGTTTGGCGTGGCCATCGTGCTGCAGCGCGTGCTGCTGACGATTGGCGAACGGCGCAAGTGGTCGACGTCGGCATCGGCGGTGCCGCTGGATCGGCCCATGGGCGGCAATCCGTTGGCCGGTTTCTCACTACTGTTCAAGTCGCGCTACCTGCTGGGCATAGCGCTGTTCGTGGTGCTGCTGGCGTCGGTGAACACGCTGCTGTATTTCGAGCAGCTGCGCGTAGTCAGCGCGACGTTTACGGAAACGGCGGACCGCACGCGCGCCTTCAGTCGGCTCGACTACACAGTGCAGAGTCTCACCATTCTCTCGCAGCTATTGATCACAGGACGTCTGGCGTCACGCTTTGGAGTGGTAGTACTACTCACTGCGGTGCCACTCGCCATGGTGGGCGGATTCCTGGCGCTGGCCGCGACCGGCACGTTTGGTGTACTGGCGCTGGTCATGGTGACTCGCCGCGTAGGGGAATACGCATTCGTGCGGCCCGGCCGCGAGATGTTGTTCAGCCGCGTGGACACGGAAACGAAATACAAAGCCAAGAACCTGATCGACGTGCCAGTCTATCGCGGTGGCGATGCGCTTTCCGCCCAGGTCGACAAGGCGATCAATGCTTCTGGCCTGGGTGCGGGCGCGGTGGCGGTTTTGGGGGCCTGCCTGGCACTGGCCTGGGCATTCAACGGATTCCTGGTGGGCCGTTCGCACAAAGAAGCGACAAATCCGACGGGGCAGGCCGGCGCGGCGTTTGGAACGGAATAAAGGAAGTGACGGACCTTCTCGTTCAACGAGCAACGGTCCCATTGCCATCCCGAGCCGCGCGCTGCTGAGTGGTCTGAGGGCCGGCCACGATGATTCGGGAGCCTTGGAGCGGGAGTGAGGAGCGGGAGCAGGCGGGAGCGGGCCTGTGCGCACCGATCATCGGTAGGCCGGCACCCGCGCCCGGCCGCGCCTGCTCCCGTTATGCGCTCCCGCTCCCGAAGGTTGTGAAACCGAAAGCATGGCTCGATTTGTCGTACAAGCTCTGAACGTGAGCGTGAACGTCCGTTCCTTCGTTGATTGGTAATTTCGAACCGGCAAGCGAGGACACAAATGTCAGACAAGACATCCCGGCGAGACTTCGTCAAGACCACGGCGGTTGCGGGCGCGGCGCTGGCATTGGGCAAACGGAACGCGATCGCGGAGGAGCGGCCGATCGAGAAGGCGCCGACTGCGCTGAAGATCCTGATCCTGGGCGGCACAGGCTTCACGGGACCGCACCAGGTGAACTACGCGGTGGCGCGCGGACACCAGGTGGCCGTATTCAATCGCGGGCGGCGACAGGCGGACATCCCGGCTTCTGTAGAGCAGCTGCGTGGCGACCGCAACGCGCCGGATGGAGTGGCTGCGCTCAAGGGCAATCGCACGTGGGATGTGGTGATCGACGTTCCGACCACCCTGCCGAAGTGGGTGCGCGATGCAGGGGAGGTTCTGAAA
The DNA here is from genome assembly GCA_050732575.1 of Longimicrobiales bacterium. Taxonomy (GTDB): domain Bacteria; phylum Gemmatimonadota; class Gemmatimonadetes; order Longimicrobiales; family RSA9; genus JBBDWZ01. The sequence goes on along the minus strand of JBOHRF010000004.1, from coordinate 37,751 downwards.
GGCCGCACCAACCAGTACATCTTCATCTCGACCATCTCGACGTACAACGGCTTTCAAAAGGCCTGGATGGATGAGACGGCCGAGCTGATGAAGTATCCAAGCACAACGGACCCATTCGCTCTGCCGCCAGATTCTGCGGGTCGATATTACGGACCGCTCAAGGTGCTGTCCGAACAGGAGGCCGAGAAATGGTTCCCGGGCAAGACCACGGTGATCCGACCGGGACTGATCGTCGGACCGGGTGACAACTCGGATCGGTTCACGTACTGGCCGGTGCGTATTGCGCGCGGGGGTGAGGTGTTGGTGCCAGGTGATGGCAAGGATGCGGTCCAGATCATTGATGCGCGCGACCTGGCCGAGTGGGTGATCCGCATGGCCGAGCAGAACGTGACCGGCACCTACAACTGCACGGGACCCCGTTCGCCTATGACCATGAGTGAGATGATGGGGGGTATTCGGGCGGCCCTGCCGGGCGACCTGGACGTCAAGTTCACATGGGTGCCAGCGGATTTCCTGGCGCAACAACAGGTACGCGGCTGGGGCCACATGCCGGTGTGGATGGCCCCGGAGCCGGCTGGCCAGGGCAGCTGGGGTCAGATCAGCGTGGCGCGGGCGGTTGCCAAAGGAATTACGTACAGACCGCTGGCCGAGACCGTGAAGGCCACGCTGGAATGGCACAAAACACGGCCAGCTGCCGACCAGGTCATCCCCCGAGGACCGCGGGCGGCACAGTCAGGACCGGGGCTTACTCCGGAGCGGGAAGCACAGGTGTTAGCGGCATGGAAGGCAAAGGTGGTCTCGTAGGAGCAAGGTCGCACAACCATCGGCCAATCCCTCCGGTCTAATTTGCAGCGGGCCTGCGGCGGCCAATACCACCGCGGGCCCTTCATCTTTCCGACCCGGAGGTCCCATGCGCTCTATCCTCGTCCTGGCCCTGGCCACAACTGCGCTCACTCTGCTGCCTGCGGACACGAATGCGCAGCGCCGGCCGCGCAACTTCACCTTCAACGATTGCTGCTATGGCAATCGGTTCTTCTTGGAGCCGTACGGCGGCGCCTTCAAAGACTCCTACGACCGGGGCGGCGATGACGATGTGGGATACCTGCTGGGATTCCATGTGGGCTACACGCTCACTTCCCGTGTGCGCGTGCTGGGCAACGTTGGGTACAGCTACACCGAGGACGTGATAGATCCTGGTGCGCTGTCCAGCTATTACATCTACGACAATACGTGGATCCTCTCGACCGCTGGCGCCGAATTCGATGTCGTGCCTGGTGGCACGGCCGCAACGCTCGGCCTACAAGCCGGTGTAGCCTGGCGCAAACTGGACCTCGATGGCACAGTCGGCATACCGACGTCTGAGCCGCGCTCGACAGACAACTACAAATATTACGAAATCGTGGTGCCCAGTTTGACGATACGTCAGCGCATATCGAGCCGCGCCAGCCTGGTGGTCGGATTGTACGACCACATCTTCCATTTGTTGGAAGGAACGGCCAAACACAGTCCGGCACTGACGGCGGGAGTAGCGTTTCGGTAGAAAACGGGAGTATCGGGCGTGACGGGCGTGACGGGCGTATCGGGCGTGACGGGCGTAGCGGGATGCGTTAGCGCGTTTTGATCCAGCCCAGCAGGGGATAATGGTCGGAGCCGTACTGGGCATCAATGCGGTGGTAGGTTGCTTGCCAATCGTTGGGTAGGCGGAAGAACAGGTAGTCCAGTCGACCTTTTATGCCGCGGCGCTCGTACGTGGGCTGCGGCGGCGGTTCTGGTGTGTCGGGCAGGGCGGCGCGCAGGAAGGGAATGGCGCGCTCGAAGAAGCCGGGCGCCCACGTATTGAAGTCACCGCCCACGGTGATTGGCTCATCCTCAGCCATTTCGTTAACCAGAACACTTGCTTGTCGTAGCCGGCCGGCGCCCGCGCTGGCATGGATACGCGCAAAGCGCGAGCGCGTGTCCAGGTGCACGGACAAAAGCGTCAGATCCCAGTCTTCACCATCTGCATCATCAACATCGATCTCGGCAATGGCGGCCACGCGACGCTGCACTTCGTAGGGCAAGTCGAGCGCGCGCAGATCCTCGAGCGGGAGCGTGGCCAGGATGGCATTGCCGCGATCTTCACGCGGCAGTCCTGGTGCTGCACCGTTGCGCATGGACGGCACGTATAACAACGACAGGCCGAGCGCTGCTGCTGTTTGCACGATGTCGCGGCGCGGCCGAGAACCGGGCGGATCGATGGCGATGCGACTGGGCACGGCGACGCGCACGCGCTCGGGCAGGTCATCACCTGCGCGATACACTTCCTGCAGCAACAACACGAAATGATGGACAGAATCACCCTGCGTGAAGCGGCCTGCGCGCAGGTCCCGCACGAAGCGCTCGATGTCGGCGCCGCCCACGTGTGTGTTCCAGCTCACAATGGCAATCGAATCGACCAGCACATCACCCGGGTAGGCAGACGCGGGCGCATGAATGACAACTGCTGGACCGACCGTTTCACACCACAAATCGAGCACACGTTGTTCGGCCGTGTCGGTCGTTTCGGTCCAGGCAACGCGCTCCGGCAATAGCGGCGCATTGACCAAGGTGGTTCGGCGGCACGATTCGCCCGCGGGCACCATCGACTCGAGTCGATCGCACGCGGTCAGCGAGGACAGGGCGAAACACAGTAACCAGCGCATGTAGAGGGTCTATTGCAGGGATTGGGCGAGCGGGTCCGAAGCTTCGAATTTCGATCCGTCGCTGGAAACGGGGTGAAAGCGAAAGCGAAGCGTAACAAATCGGGACAATGTGGCGGAACGGTTGGCAGGTGGCCCATTGCTGTTGGGGAGCAGCCCGGCTTTTGCACCCTGGGCCAGTAGCAGCAATGGGAGGGTATATGGCTCACACATCCGGATTCAGCGGCGCCACGCACGCCATTCTGCGCGTGGGCGCCGGATTACTGTTCATGATGCACGGCGCGCAGAAGCTACTGGGGTGGTTTGGCGGCGTTGGTGGGGATGGTGGCACCGTGCCGCTCGCGACACAAATTGGACTGGCTGGCATTCTCGAGTTGGGTGGCGGGGCGCTCATCGTGCTTGGCTTGCTGACTCGCCCGGTTGCGCTTCTCCTGGCGATCGAAATGTTGGTGGCGTACTTCCAGGTTCATTTGCCAAAGAGTATTTGGCCAATCGAAAACCAGGGCGAGCTCGCGTTGCTCTATTTCCTGGTTTTTGTGTTTCTGGTTGGCAATCGGGCGGGCCCTATGAGCGTGGACGCGGCGCTTCGCCGAGGCAAACGTGGCGCCGCCGGCGAGATCAAATTGACGCGCGAGTATCGCGTGCCCGAGGAACGGCCCGCGCTGCGACCGCGCCCGCGGGAGCGGGAGGCGGGCGACTAGCGGTCCGCTAGTTGACGAAAACGGGCTGCACCCACGCCCTCCGTCCGCCCGAATCGATGATACGCGCGCGCACATAGCTCACGCTGTCTTTGAGCTCGTAGCGGGCGGTTGTGCCGTGGGCGCGAGCGAGCACGCGCCCGCCATTGCCCATGAATTCGGTGACGTACTTGAAATCGCGGTCCTGCTTGACCCGGATCTCGATAGTGTTCTGCGAGACGATGACGTCGGTGAGCTCAACACCGGTCGAAGCGTAGAACTGACCGGCTTCGAGCGCACGCGCCAGCTCGTCCGGGTCGAGCCGCTGCGCGCGCACGTAGATCCAGCCCCGGTCGGGATTCACCGACGCGCGGCCCCATTGTTTCCAGTGGTGCGCGTCATCCGATGCCACGCCGTAGATGCGCTTGCCGGCGGAAAGCAGTGCATCCCACTGTGCTTCTGTAGATGGCACACCATCACCACCATCATTGTGCACTTGCGGATGGCCGTTGAATAGCTCGAACAGGGCAACGCGCTGGACCTGCTGCAGCACATCATAATTCAGCGCCCAGCGGTAGTTGGGGTGATTGATGAGCGGAATGCCACCCGCTTCGCGTATGGCATCGACATTGGATTGCAGCGTCTCGAGCAGACTCGCTCCCGTGCGCGGCTTCACGATCTGACGCAGCCTGATGGCAGTTAGATGCACAGGCTTCGTCTGAAATCTGCCCGTAACCTCCTCGCCCCGCACCAGGATGAAGGCGGAATCCTGATACCGGCTCAGCGTGGCCGGTTCCGTAATCGTGTCATGATCGGAGATGACCAGAAAGTTGTAGCCGTGGGTGCGATACCACTGAACCACGGTGTCAGGCGGACTGTCGCCATCGGTGTTGATGGTGTGCGAGTGCGTGTTGCCTTTGAACCAGCGCGTGCCGGCGGAGGCAGTCGGTTCGAAGCGCTGCGCGTTGGCCTGCGTGGCCACGAGCAGCATTGCTGCGAGCACAACAACATGGCGATTCACGAAGCAGCCTCCGATCAGGCCAGTAGTTCCGAAGCGACCCACCATACGCCCACGATGCCAATGGCAGCCGGCACGACCCAGCGGATCCAGAGATAGAGCCAGCGCGGAGCGTCCAGAGCGGCCAGAGCGGCCAGTGCGCGACTTCTATTCATGGCCCAGCCGACCGTCAACGCGGCCAACAGTGCACCGAGCGTCTGCATGCCCGAGCCAAACGTGAGATCCCAGGGCAGGAATACGCGCATATTGATCATGGGCGGAATGGCAAAGGCGAGGACAATGGTGGACATGACCCACGTGCTGCGTTTGCGCGACCAGCCCAGGTTATCCGTGAGTGCTGCAATCAGCACTTCGAGCGCGGCAATGTCAGAAAGGAAGCCGGCGCCCAGCAATCCAACAAAGAAGAGCAGTCCAAAGAACCAACCCACAGGCATCTTGTCGAACACCTGCGGCAACGTGGTAAACACGAGTGCCGGACCGGCATCAGGCGCCATGCCCAACGCGAACACTGCGGGAAAAATGGCGAGTCCGGCAATCAACCCGGAGATGGTGTCGCTCCCGGCGGTCCAGAGAGCGGCCGGGCCCAACCGTTCGTTTTGAGCCAGGTAGGAACCGTAGACGACCATAAAGGTGCCGCCGAGTGAGAGTGAGAATACGGCCTGACCCAGCGCGGACACCATGACGCGCGGTGTGAGATCACTCAGGTTGAACTTGAGGATGTACCAGTCCAGACCGGCATAGGCGCCGGGCAGTGTCAGCGCGCGCACAACGAGCACCAGGAGCGCAATGCCGAGTGCGGGCAGAATGATGGTGCTGGCGCGCTCAATGCCGCGGCGCAGGCCGCGCACCAGCACGGTTGCGCCCGCGATCAGAACTACGGTCGTACAGGCTAACTGCAGCAACAGGGATGTTGCACTGAAACCAGTATCAGGTGGCAGAACGGCGGCCGCCCGAATGGGCACGCCCACCGGTCTGAGCAATTCACTCAGTGCGTACCAGGTTACCCAGCCGATGACGTTGGTATAGTAGGCGGTGGCAGCGACAACGACGGCGAACAGGAACCAGCCAATGGGTTTGCCGAGTGGCAGGCCGGCCAGCTGGAAAGCGCCGACCGTGCCGCGCCGGGTAGCGCGGCCCAACGCCCACTCGGCCATGAGCGCGGGCACACCAATGACGAGTACAATGGCCACGTAGAACAAAACGAAGGCCGCGCCGCCGTGTTGCCCAACGAGGTAGGGAAAGCGCCAGATATTGCCCAGACCGAGCGCCACGCCGACCATCGAGATAATGGCGCCATAGCGGGAGGCAAATGTTTCACGCCCGTCACTCACGTGCGCTGCCTGGGATACGGACTGTCGCTTCTTCAACACAGGCATGTGGTGGTCAGTCCCGTTACCGTGTATAGCGGCATGACCGCGCCTGGTCCTGCGCAGGAAACCGCCTGTTGACGCAGCCCGCGCATCGGCGTACGCTGATCGCGCACATCCCCCGAGCTGGATGCGGAATGACACCGGGTACGGCCGAAAGAACGGTCGCCCATTGGGCCAAGGTCATAGACCAGACACGGTGCATCGGCTGTCACGCCTGCACGACTGCGTGCAAGTCGGAGAATCTGGTACCGTTGTCGGTAACGCGCACGTACGTCAAATATGTGGACATCGGCGAGTTCCCGCAGGCACGGCGTGCATTCCAGGTCACGCGCTGTAACCAGTGCGACGACGCACCTTGCACGCACGCGTGTCCGACCGGGGCAATGTTTCGACGGCCGGACGGCATCGTCGATTTTGACAAGTCCATCTGCATTGGCTGCAAAGCTTGCATCGCCGCTTGCCCATACGATGCCATCTTCATCAATCCGGATGACCACTCGGCTGAAAAATGCAACTTCTGCGCGCACCGCGTGGACAGCGGTCTGGAGCCGGCCTGCGTCGTTGTGTGTCCTACTGAAGCCATCCTGATCGGTGACCTGAACGACCCGGACTCGAAAGTTGCGCAGATCGTGAACCGCGATGTAGTAAACGTGCGCCGGCCCGAGAAGGAAACGCGTCCCAAACTGTTCTATAAAGGTGCACACCAGGCTACGCTCGACCCAATTGCGGCTCGGCGGCCGGGTGGCGGCCTGTTCATGTGGAGCGAGCAGGGCCGCGTCAAACACGGCGTGACATCGGGTCACCCAAAGGAGTGGAACAACGCAGCCTCGGCCGTGCTCAGTTACGATGTACCGCATAGGATGCCCTGGGACTGGCGAGTCAGTCTCTACACGTGGACCAAGGCGATCGCCGCGGGCGTGTACCTGGTGCCGCTGCTGTTGATACTGACGGGTGCGGCCACCTGGACCAACCCGCTCTGGTTGTATGCCACACCGCTGCTCGGGCTCGTTTTTCTGGCCATCACGGGCGCGCTGCTGATCTGGGACCTGGAACACCCGAAGCGTTTCCTCATGATCTTCACCCGACCCCACTGGCGCAGCTGGCTGGTGCGCGGTGCGTTCATCATCGCAGGCTACAGCGTGCTGCTGGTGCTGCACTTCCTGGGCGGGTTCTTCGGTTTTCCCAATATGGTGCGCGCAATGGCACTGGCGGGCGTGCCACTGGCGGCGGGCACAGCTGTGTATACGGCCTACCTGTTCGCCCAATCCAAGGCGCGCGATCTCTGGCAGAATCCTCTGCTTGCGCCGCTCATGCTGGTGCAGGCACTGCTGGCGGGTGCGGCCGCATTACTGCCCATTGCGATTCCCATTGGGGGCAGCACTCTGACGGCATTGCTCTGGGTAGTTACACTCACATCAATCGTGCACGTGCTGTTCATATTCTTCGAGCTGACCATGGTGCACGGCACCGCGCACGCGCGGCTGGCCGTCTGGGAGATGACGCGCGGTCGTTACGCCGCGATTTTCTGGATCGGCATGATTGGCTTACTGAGCGGACTGGCCACGGTGGTGGTCGGTCCAATCGCAGCGTTGCCGGCTTTGTTGGGAATGCTGCTGTACGAGCACGCATATGTGCAGGCCGCGCAGGCAGTGCCCCTGGCGTGATAAGAGTGAAGAATCAATGGTTTGGGTGCATAGCTCGGATCAGTCCATGCGTCCGTGTTCTCCAGCAAAATGGCGGAGGTTACCCATGGCATCGATGACGGTCTACATAGGCGCCTTAACGAGAGTCGATTGGCCAGCTCCGTTGCGGCGCCGACTGCAGGAACATTTCGATACCATTGTCAAAGGCCAAAAGAGCGTCTCGTCGGCCAGCGTAGTATACACATCGCGGGCGCCCAAGCTCGGAGACTACGACCTTCTGGTCTACATCGTCGACAGTCCGTCGGAGAGCGTGGTGAAGAAACTCGATAATGCCAAACCCCACCCAGATGCGACCGGCTGGACTCGGTTTGCCGCCAATGCCATGGCCTGTGAAGTGTACATTAGCGGCAATCAGGACGATCCCGAAGGTATGGCCAACCTGGCGTTCCACGAGTTGATGCACATCAAGAGTCGCAAGACCGACAACGCGCTACATACGATGTACGGACTGAGTCTGGGCCGCGAGGAGGTGACTGCCGAGACACCGTTGAACAGCGGAGACATCAAATTGATGCGCCAATACCTGACCACGAAACGAAGCATCTGGACCGGAGGCTTTACGGTTTACCATGACCCGTTCTGAGCAACGATGAGCGAGTATCCGGGCCCTTCGGGAATACATCTTCGCGCCTACCCACCTCGAGATCGCTGGCAGGATTGGTCCGAGCTGGAAAGCACGTCCTGGCCGGTGCGGGTGGGATGAAGCGCTGAACGACATTGCCCAGCGCATGCGCACGGCCCTACAGGAAGATCGGCGCAATGAGGTGATGTACCACGTGGGCCGGCCGGGTGAAGATGGATACACGGAGCGCGTGTTGGCGGCCTGGGGCTGCGACGGCCACAACTCGCACACCAACATCTGCTCGAGTGGCGCGCACGCCGCGTACCGTCTTTGACGGCGCAGCTTTGGCTGGTCCTACGGCTAGTCCCTTCGTCCGCCTTACTAGAAGAGGTCTTCCCGGAAGCTGCCATCGCGGACCGGCTTTCCAGATCGCTGTTCGTGGCGGCCACGAGACGCACAGCGACGGGCACGGCCGACTCGGCGCCGACCCGCTGCACCTGCTTGCTCTTCGAGCCCGCGCAGTAGCTTTCCGGCGAAGGTCCGGACCATGGTGCCGGATGCGCTTTCCCTATCGGCTCTTTGGCGCCCGGGCGAAATGCCAGGCAAGCGGCGAGCAGTTGTTGCGGGGGCAAGCGGCGTTACTCCGGCCGAGGCGACTCCTGGTCTTGCAGTTCGCATTCGATACTGTAGCGCCGCATTTTTTTCCAGAGATGGCTGCGATTGATGCCGAGTGCTGCGGCGGTTTCGTGGATTCGCCAACCATGGTCTTCGAGCGTGCGCACGATGTATTCGCGCTCAAAGGCATCGCGCGCCTCGCGCAAGCCGCTCACATCCTGGACGGTATTCGGCCGCTGCTGCTTGATGGCCGAGCGCACCTGACCGCCATCGATGGGTCGGTCATCGGCAAAGAGCATCACGCGTTCGATGGCGTTGCGCAGCTCGCGCACGTTGCCTGGCCAGTCGTAGGCGATCAGCGCGGCACTGGCTGAGGCCGTCAGCGGCGTGAGGCGCCGGTCGTGCTCGTTAGCGAAATGGGCGAGGAAAAAGGCGGCGAGTTCAGGAATGTCTTCTCGTCGCTGGCGCAGTGGCGGCACGTGAATGGTCAACACATTGAGTCGATAGAAGAGGTCTTCCCGAAAACTGCCATCGCGAACCCGGCTCTCCAGATCACTGTGAGTGGCAGCCAGGAGACGGACATCGACCGGCACGACCGATTCGGCGCCCACCCGCTGTATTTGTTGTTCTTCGAGCGCGCGCAGCAGTTTGGCCTGCGTGGCCAGCGCCATATCGCCGATCTCATCCAGGAACAAGGTTCCGCGATGAGCCTGCTCGAACCTGCCCTTATGCGCGAAGGTTGCGCCCGTGAAGGCACCGCGGGCGTGACCAAACAGCTCACTCTCGATCAGGTTGTCCGGTAAAGCGGCACAGTTCAAGGCAATGAAGGGGCCGGCTGAGCGCCGGCTGTTGTGGTGAATCGCGCGCGCGACAAGTTCTTTACCGGTACCACTCTCACCCACGATCAGCACCTTGGCTCGCGTCGATGCCGCGCGGTCGATGCTCTCGTATACAGCGCAGATGGCGGGACTCGACCCGACCATGCCATAGCGGGCCAGCGCCTCGCGCGAAGATCGCTCGCGCGTGCGCCGCTGTTCGAGCTGCTCGAGCGCGTTGCGGAGCGTGAGCAGCGTGTGCTCCGGCTGGAGCGGCTTCTCCAGAAAGTCGTAGGCGCCCAGCTTCATGGTGGTCACTGCGTTCGGGATCGAACCCTGACCACTGATGATCACGGGGCACAGGTCGAGTCGATCTTCGGCTACGCGGCGCAACACTTCGATCCCGGAAACGCGCGGCAGCACGAGGTCCAGCAGGAGCAGATCCACATGTCCGGCTGCCAGCATATCGAGCGCGGTTTTGCCGTCTTCGGCCTCGAGCGTGCGGTAGCCCTCGAGCTCGAGGATTTCGCGCAAGCTCTCGCGCACGAACCGGTCATCGTCGACGATGAGTGCAACCGGCGCTAGTGTGGACGGCGCATCATGCATGATTCACACTGCAACGTGGTGTGGAGTCGCGCTGGCGACCGGCAGAAGAATGGTGAACGCGGTGCCCGTTCCCACCTCACTCGCCACAGATACCTCACCGCCGTGATCTTCCACGATCTTCCTGACGATGGCGAGACCGAGTCCGGATCCCTGGTCACGGGTGGAGAAACCCGGCTCGAAGATTCGGGGAAGCACGGCCGGATCAATGCCGACCCCGGTATCGAGTACCTCGAGTTGTACGCAGTCGCCGTTTTGACCATTTCTGATTGGCAAGCCGCGGGCCAGATGGGTGGAGACCGTAATGACGCCACCTTCGGGCATGGCGTTGATGGCATTGGCCACCAGGTTCTCCAGCACGGATTCCAGTTGCTCGCGATCGATGACGACGTCCGGCAGATCGTCCGCCGCCCTCAGCTCGAGCCGAAGGTCGGGCGGCAAACCCGCGCCAATAGCCGCCACCGATCCGCGCGCGATGGCGTTGAGATCGTGCTTTTCGAGATGGGGTTTTTCATCTCCCAATAGCTTGAGCAGGTTGCTGGCCAAGCGTCGGAGCTGGTCGACACGTTGCTGTAACCGGTTGGTATAGGCGTCCAGTTTGGGGGCAGCCTCGGGCGCGGTCGCGCGATACTCCATCTGGAGCCGCTGCAGCGTGAGCAAGATGCTGGTCAACGGGTTGCGTAGATCGTGAGCTGTGCGCCGCGCCAATGGGACCCAAGCGGCCGTCAATTCCGAACTCGCCGAGCCATTGCGCACCCGGATGAGCCAGTGGGGATCATTGGCCAGCCCCGTGAAAACGGGCTCGGCCTGCGCGGCACCGAGAAAGCCGCCCGGCTCGAGCGTTAAATGCAGGTCGGTAGCGAGCTGGCGCGGTGGCACACAACTCAACGCTTCACCGCAGAACCGATGCAACGGCTCGGGCAATTGATGGATTCGTGAAACGGCATTCCCGCCATTCGTGTCGCGCTGTCCGCACCAGCGAGCGAGAGTCGTGTTCATCCACAGGATCTGTCCCCTGCGATTGACCAGTTGAAGCCCTTCCGAGGTGCGGTCCAGAGCCGTTCCCCGAAGCGCTAGCAATAGCCTGTAACGATTGCGGTATCGAAAGAACGAAAGTCCAGCTAGTGCAAGCAATCCGGCACCCGCTGCGCTGGCCGCGCGCGGAGCGAAGCGGTTCACCAGGTACATGCGGTTGCGACTGAGTTTGAGCAGAACGGGCGACTGGTTTGGCCTGTGAACGATGACGCCCGGTGGCGCCCCGGCGCCTGCTCGGAGAACGCCTGCCGGCCAGCCTTCGATCACGGCAGCTTTGAGCTCGAGCTTGGGTCCAAGAAGGAGGAAACCGCCATTGCTCGCGTCGAAGGTGGTGCTCACTACGATTTCGGCGATGCCATCGCCATCGAGGTCAGGGAGTGAGCCGGCTGCGCCAAAGTTCAGTGACAACCGCTTGCGGGCCATGATTTCCAGATTGTCATCGATGAGCAGTATTTCGTTAGGAGGCGAAGGCGCCACCACTTCGAGCAGACCATCGCGATCAACATCGATGGCGGCCGAGATATAGATTCGCTGGTTGATGTCGCGTGCGCGTATCGTCCGCCACGTGCGTGTGTCGAGAATCTCGAGCCGTCCTGGCGTCATTGCCGACATGACCAGGATTTCGTCGCGCCCATCCCCGTCGAAATCGGAGCGGGCAAACGTCGGAAAGGCTTTTCCCGGAAGCTGACGATGCCATTTCACCGTTGGAACCGGCCACGTATCAAAAACCATCAAGTACGCATTCGCGTCACTGAAGCCGCCCGCATCCCCCCCATTGTTGGACCCCATGGCGGCCAAAAACACCTCGGGATGTCCATCACCATTGAAATCATCAATAAGCGCGTCCGCGATTCCGGCTCCGACCAGAGCCTGTCCCAGCAAAGCGCCGTCACGCAGCCGGTGCACGAAGACACCCCTCGGGCGCCGCGCGAATCCAGTCACGATTACAGAGATCAGCTCCTGCGATCCATCTCCATCGAAGTCATGGACGGCCAGCTCTTCCACGCGGGGGTCCCAGGGCATCACCCCATCCGGTTCTATACGAGGCTGACCACTGATCAGGAACAGGCTCAAATGCTTTCGGCCGTCCGCGTTCACTACAGTCAGGAACAAAGAGTCGTTGCGAAGGACCGGGACAAACGCCTCGAGCGTGCCATCCGCGTCGAGGTCCCGAAACAACGGCGTATCGATATGACCGGTGAAGTTGACCTGGTCGATTACGCCCGTGGTCTGCGACTGGAGGACCAATGCCTGGATGTTGTAAATCGCGGGCTGGCCAGGCTTGTATGTGAGGTACATTTCATCCCGGCCATCCCCATCGAGATCAACCGCCCGCGCGTTGTGCTCCAGTAGGTTCCCAGTCTCCAGCCGATACGGGAGCTTGTCGGGGTCGATCTCAGAGGTGGAGCACGCGCAAACGCAGACCAGTAGTGGCCACCAGAGGCGGCGCAATACCCAAGCGGAGGATCGCCAGCGCACGACGTTGTGCTCTCGGGCTAAGATGGGTGAGGGAATCAGGCTCTTGCGGAACAACGCGCCACGCCGTCCCCATTGTAGACCATTGTTACCATGGGATCAAGCGTCAGATATGATCGGTAGCGTGCGGTCGCCTCTGAATTCGCCAAAGTGGCAGCAGAATCAGGGGTGCTTGCCTAAAATGCGGGTTTCCCATGCCGATAACCCGAGATACAACTTGTTCCCGGGTAGCCAGGCTCGAAGGTCGACCATTCCGTCGGTCCGAGCCTTTGATGGCGTACGTTGCCTTCATGCAACGTAAAGTTCGCCAATGGTTAGCTATAGGCAACAAACTCGGCCAGTTGTGTCTCGTTTGTCAGAGATGCCGACAGTCATGAAGCTGAGCGGCATTGACCATGCGAGTCGGTTACCCGACCCACAGGCGCGCGTTACCAGGAGCCGGGCAGGGCCGGCGCCCGATGTAAGGAATTGGGGATGGATGGTTATTCAGTGATAGGGAAGACAATCTCAGCGAGCTTTACCACCGGTTTCGAGCTCACGCGATGTTTTCAAGGTGGATACCGACGTTGTAAGGGGCCGGTCCGCGACGCGAGCGGCGCGCTCCACCCGTTGACTACGAGGCGCAATGACGATCGATGCGAAACGACCGGTATGGGCAGCGGACCACAGCCAAAACGCGAGTTTTCTGGCATCCAGGTCGGTCAGCTCCTGCCTGGGTTTGGTCATGCTGGCGGCGGTTGTTGCTTGCGACGAGCCGGCGTCAGTTGCGCGACTACCCGCAGCCGTGCTGCAGTTGCGCATCGGTGAATCCGCGTTCGCTCCCGCCAATATCGACATCAACGCAACCTATCGCCGTCGGGATGGCAACAGTCGCCCACTATTTGCCGACACAGTGAACGCTGACGCGGGTTCGGACGTGTCTCTCGAGATAGACCTTACGTCCTGCCTCAACGACTCTGAGCATGCAGGTTCGTCCAGCGAGTGCATGGCCGACGTGGTACTCACGTTATTTGACGCTGATGTAGCCATGATCGATCGGCAACAGGTGGGGCCGCTCCTGCTCAAACGCGGGGTCAGAACCGCGGCGCAGCCGGTATCTTTGACGCAACTGCGCGTAATCGTTTCCGCGGCGGGCGACACTGTGCGCGCCGGTCAAGCGATGCAATTTTCTGCGCAGGTGAGGCGCGGAGATGGCACGAGTGTGACCGGTCTTCCCATCGTGTGGAGCAGCAGCGATCAAAACATCGCCATGATTGATGTTGTAGGACGCCTTTTGGCCGTGGCGCCCGGCACGGTGACGATCACCGCCGATGCGCGGGGCCGGACTGGCAACGCAATTCTCACGGTAATCGCAGCGATAGGGCCGCCCGGTGGATTTGGGGCCAACTTCGTGGTTGACTCGATCGCCGGTGCGGGTGCAATTCAGCGCCATAATTTTGCTGGAGCGGCAGGCGACATAATCACGCTGCGCGTCACGCGGCACAGTCAGAATGGATGTTGCTTCGAGCCATCCGTTGTGTTGTCCGATCCGGCCGGTGGCGTCATCGCGCAGGTGAATGCGGCGTTTGGCAGCGGCTCCGTGGCTCTTACCGCCACACTGCCAGTGACGGGCAACTATGCCCTGCTGGTGCGTGACCGCGATAACCTCCGGTTCGGCCGCTATGGACTGAGCCTGCACCGCCTCTCGAATCCGGTCGGTGCTCCGGTCGCGTACGGTGACTTCGCGCGCGACTCGCTGCTTGGGGTTGGACATCTTTCCTTACACACGATCGCGGGCGCGGCCGGCGACGTGATCACACTGCGGGTCACACGGCATAGCCAGAACGCTTGCTGCGTCGAGCCGTCTGTTGCTTTGTACGACCCGACCGGTGCGATCGTCACGGCCGTGAACGCGGCGTTTGGCAGCGGCTCCGTCGCTCTGACTGTCACGCTGCCGAGGACGGGCACGCACGCCCTGATCGTGCGCGACCGCGACAACCTGCGATTCGGCCGCTATGGCGTGAGTCTGCATCGGCTCTCGAATCCGGTTGGCAAGCCGGTCGCATACGGTGACTTTGCGCAGGACTCGCTGATCGGGGTCGGACACCTTTCGCTGCACACATTTGTTGGTGTGGCCGGTCATGTGATCATGATGCGGGTCACGCGACAAGCACAGAGCAGTTGTTGCTTCGAACCGTCCATTGCGTTGTACGCCTCCACAGGGCAGCTCGTGGCACAGGCAAATTCGTCGTTCGGCAGCAACTCAGTGGCGTTGAACGTCACCCTACCGACAGGCGGCACGTACGCGGTGCTCATCCGCGACCGCGACAGTGCAGTTTTTGGTCGGTACGGGTTCAGCTTGATGCTGCTGAGCCCGTAAGCGGCAGTGCCGGATGGTTGATGGGCAGTAGCGCGCTGGGTACAGCCTCGAACGTGTCCTGCTCTTGGGATGGCAATGCGAACAATGCTTCGCTTTTCGGTGAGCGTTTTGATGGTGAGCGCTGTGGCAGCGTGTGCCACCACGGGCGTGAATAGAGCCACGCCTGCGACACTCGCCGCGGACTCGGCGATCCGCGCCGCGTTGAGCATCGAAGCCCGCATCGACCCTGCCGCTTTCCCAGCTGCCTCCGTGGGCGTGCTTCCGCTTCGCGTGGCTGCTTCAGACTCGACGCTGGCGCCACTCGGCTACGGACTGGCGGAGCTGATCATGACCGACCTGGCGCGCAGCCGGCAGATCGTGGTCGTGGACCGGCTCCGCATTCAGGCGCTGCTCCGTGAGTTGCGACTGGTCGCAACCGGGGTCACGGATCCGGCTGGCGGACCACGCCTGGGCCGGATCCTGGGCGCGCGACACCTCATGCTCGGTTCGCTGGCGCAGGAGGACGTCGCTCGATTCCGGGTCGACGCCAACCTGGCCAGAACCGAGGATGCCAGCGTCAGCGCCATCGTGACCGGCGCCGCGTCTCTCGATGACATCTTCGATGCGCAGAAGGGGCTGGTCTTCCGCACGTTCGAAGCGCTGGGCGTGACCCTCACGCCCGCGGAACGCGCCGCCATCGAGCAGCGACCGACCCGCAATCTGGCAGCCCTGCTCGCGTTCAGCCGCGGCGTCCAGGATGAGGCCGAATTGCGACTGCCTGAGGCTCGACGGGAGTACTACGAAGCACTACGCCTGGACCGCGCGTTTCGGTTGGCGCGTGATCGGGTCAATTCGATCGACGCGTTTGTGCCCGACACGCGCAACGTCGCAACCATAACTGCCAGCGGCATCAACAGCCGGCAGCCGCGAACCCTCAGCGACATCACGGATCCGGCGTTCTCGGGGCGCCACCCCGCCATCCTCGTGATACCCATCACGGTGCGGTGAACCATGCGCGCGTCCTCGCCAACAGTCGTGATGGTTGGAGCGATCCTGTGCGTCGGGGTTACACCGGCGCTGCCGGCGCAGGAGCGGCTGGTTGGTCCGCGCGTGGTGAGCGCAGCAGTCTCGTGGCAGCGCTGGTCATTTCCCACACCAATTGCCTCCGACTCGCTTCAGGTGACGGGTGTCGATCAGTTGTCCATCCCGTTCAGCGCGAGCTTCACGCCGCTCCGGAACTGGCAGCTCGATCTCTCGGGCGCGTTCGCCAGTGGCACGGTGTCGGCGAGGTCCTCGGCAGGTGCGAGTTCGGCACTGTTGCTCACAGGTGCGACGGACATGCGGATCAGAGCCACGGGTCGCGTGGTCGGCGAGCAGCTGTGGCTCACGCTTGGTGTTGGCCTGCCCACTGGACGCGTTGGACTGTCCGACGAGGAGACCGCGGCGCTCCAGGTGATCAGCGCGCCGGCATTGCGCATGACCACACCGGTGCTCGGTAGTGGGACCGGGCTGACGGTCGGCGGCGTGTTCACACCCGTGATCGGGCGCTGGGCAGTCGGGCTGGGTCTGTCATACGAGCGGCGCGCCACTTATTCGCCGCTCGAGGCCAGCCTGGCCGGCGGTGGCAGTGTGGCCACCGAGCTGGATCCCGCCGATGTCGTGCACCTTTCGCTCGGCCTGGACCGCATTGTTGGACAGGGCAGGATTTCGGTTCTGCTGGTGGCCGACCGCTACGGCACCGACATCGTCACTCTGCAGTCGCCGACTGGTACAGCAGCGGCCGGAACCAGCTACCAGCTCGGACCCACGTTATTCGCACACTGGCAGTACGAGGTCGCCACTCCGGCGTTGCGCCAGTTTCGACTATTCGTCAGTCAGCGCTACCGCGCGTCATTCCAGGATGCGTCCGGGCTGAGCGTAGCCGGGTCGAGCGGCACCGCGATCGATGCTGGAGCGTCAGCGACTATTGGACGTGCGCGCGGGGTGGGTGTCGCCGTCGCGCTGGACGGCGCATACGACACGGGACTCGCCGTGGACGAGACGGTCGCGACCGCCAGGATGTCTGGTGCTGCACTCTCGCTTGGTCTGGATATCCTGGTACGTCGGCTCGTCATTCGACCATACGTCCGGGGTTCGTTCCATCGCATCGATCCGGGGATGGGGGTTGTGAATGCGCGCGGCATGGCCGGTGGCATCGCGCTGCGCGCGGAATGGTGAGCGCGTATTCGACCGGTTCTCCGCCGCTCGGTTCAGATCGGCGAATTGATCGCACTGCGATCGCGAGCGGGCAGTCGCTGTTAAAGACGGCGCCGCGATGGTCGCGGGCAGAAGGCTGACTTCCAGTCGGCCTTCACTTTCACAACGTCATTAAGCCGATCGCCTTCCAGGCGAGGGTCAAGCCGTCAGGCGCTCGTAGTAGAAGGCGCGGGAGGCGGAACCGCGGACGTGACAACCGTTGGGACGGGGTGACTGTGCTACCTCGAGCCATCACCGCCAGTCAGCACGCGGATGCGCGTCTCCGCCTCACGACGCAGCGCGGCCGCATAGCTCGAGGGTGTCTCGGCCAGGAATTCGCGATAAAGCTGGATGGCGCGTTCCGAGTTGGCGCGGTCTTCCTCGAGCAACGCGCGCGCGTATTTCAGGTTGGCGATCACTTGCCCTCTACGCGCGACTTCGAATTCGGGCCCCCGCCGTTCCCGACCCGGCAGGCGGAGCGTCGTGCTGAGCTGAGTGCCGAGCCGCTGGACGGCGCGCAGTAGATTGTCGGCGTCATCCGTGACGGTCTCCACGTGCTCGAGCCTGGTCGTCTCGACCTGAACGGCGCGTGCATCGATGCGCAGCGAGCCACGCCGGTCGATGACGAATACGCCAAAGATCATGTAGTCCGCGCCCAGAACCTTTCCCACGCGGGCAGCCGTGGCCGCGTCGACCCGGCCCGACCGGGCGAGGTCGATCTCGTCGAGCACCTCGCGGAGCCGTTCGCGCTCAACCAGCTCGATCGAACGATTCTGGCGAAGCTCCGAGAGCAGCATACCGGCCAGCCCGACCGCGAAGGGCTGGTAATGCGCATGGTCGACCAGCGCGCTGTTCGTGAAGTCCAGGACCGCGACGACGGGCCTGCGTTC
The DNA here is from genome assembly GCA_050732575.1 of Longimicrobiales bacterium. GTDB lineage: Bacteria > Gemmatimonadota > Gemmatimonadetes > Longimicrobiales > RSA9 > JBBDWZ01. The sequence continues at coordinate 19,736 of JBOHRF010000004.1, read as the reverse complement.
ACCCGTCGATTCCTGGGCCTGCAGCGCTTCGGCCCCGGCCGTGGTCAAGACGGCGCACATTGCCCCGATTACATGATTCCGCATATTCCCCATGACGGCCTCCTATTACGGCCGCGCGGCTCTCGGCACCCATCCGCTGCGCAACGCGCGCTCAGGATTCCTGATCGTGAAAGCCTGCCCGCAATGTGGTTCTCGCTTTGACGACGACGGGCAATACTGCCCGCACGACGGCAGCGCCCTGCGCGCGATCAGCGTCCCCGAAATCGTCACCGGAACCGTGATCGACGGACGCTACAAGGTCCAGCGCCGCCTGGGCAGCGGCGGTATGGGCGTCGTCTACCTGGCTAATGACGTGGGTCTGGACCGGCTGTGCGCGCTCAAGGTACTGCGGGCCGATTTGCTCACTGATGTCGAGGCCGTCGCTCGCTTCCATCGCGAGGCGGCCGAAGCGTGCAAGATCATCCATTCGCACGTCGTGACCGTCTACGGCTTCAAAGAAACCGAAGAAGGTCTCATGTACCTGGCGATGGAATACGTCAACGGCCAAACGCTCGCGCACCGTCTGGCTGACCTGGGCGTGCTTTCGCCACGGCCAACGGCGCGCATCGTGTGGCAGATCGCCAACGCGCTGGGCGCTGCCCACGAACTGAACATCGTGCACCGCGACCTCAAGCCGGGCAACATCATGCTGACCCGGTACCGCGAGTGGAACGACTTCGTCAAAGTCGTGGACTTCGGTCTGGCCAAGGCATTCGGTGGTTCCACCTTGCCCAGTATTACGAGTCACGGACACGCAATTGGCACTCCAGCATTCATGAGTCCCGAGCAGTGGCTGACGGCGGACGTTGACCATCGCAGCGACCTCTATTCACTAGGACTGGTCACGATCACCATGCTGGCCGGCGGGCTTCCCCTGGATAAGCCCACAGCCATGATCTCCGGCCCGAAGATCCTCGATGAGCTGCCGGTCAACGACTGGCCGGACGAGCTGAAGGTCGTGTTGCGACGCTCACTGCACCTCGATCATCGCCAGAGATTCCAGAGCGCGCGCGAATTTGCGACTGCGCTCATTGCTGCCATCGATGAATGGGTCCCGAGTGATCCCGACGTGAGAGAGCCCTGGGATCCGCAGATCCGACCCCAACGCACCCCGTCCGCGGCTTCGCCCGAGATCCTGCTGCGTGACGGATCGAAGCGTGCCGGGGAACCTCCCACGACGCCGCACACCATGTCTGCAACTGCGCGCGGAATCCGCCGGTGGCGATACGTTGCTGGAGCCCTGGCCGCCGGAATCGTGATCGCGGCAGGATTCTGGCAACGGTCGGATCGGCTTTCGAATGCGCTCGCAACCAATGGCTCGCGGCAGGACTCGATTGCAGCGCGAGTCGATGATCGCGAGCAGACATCACCCTCCACAACGCCGGCCCAAGCCGCCCCAGTTCCAACCATCCCGAGCACAGAGAAGCGCGCGGGCCCAGACGGCACGATCGACCTGCCCGCATCCATGCAGCGCGTGGAAGCACTTCTGGATCTGGATACGGCAGGAACAGACTCCGTGCGACTTGCCATCGATATCGCCTCGACGCTGCTTCGCGGCCCGCTTATGGACAGCGCGCGCATTGTCCTGACCTACCGCCTCGCTGAAGGACTGTTACTTCTCGGGGACGAGACCACTGCGTGCTCCCGCCTGCGCGAGATCCGGCCGGCAGCCGAGGCGGCTGGGCTTTTTGCCCGATCGGTCGGTACCCTGATCGATCGCCATTGCATCCCCGAGTAGCCCACGACAGCTCGCACATCTCTCGAGTGCCGAACCCGGCCCGGATCTTACATCGGTGGTGCGCTCGTGCTCATCCAACTGATGAGCAGGGATCGGGCACGGTGCAGGCGGGTGTATACAGCGCCGACCCCGATCCCGAGCTTCTCGGCGATCTCTTCGTGACTGAATCCCTGAATGTGAAGTTCCCAAACGGCGCGCAACGCGGGCGGCAATTTGTGGGCAAGTTCTCGCAGCCGTTTCTTCGCCGTGCTGAACATCGTGCTCGATTCGGATTCCTCGACATCGAAGGCTGTGCGCAGTGTTTCCTCCAGGCGCCGGTGCTCCGATCGGCGCTGCGTGCGGTACATGTTGTAGGCAACGCCGCGCAGCCAGGCGCGGAAGCGTCCGGACTCTTCGTAGCCGTCCAGCTTGCGCGCGAGCCCGGCAAACAACTTCTGCGTCAGGTCCTCCGCCTGCGCCGGCAACCAGGCTGTGAAGTGCCACAGCACATCGTCGTAACAGCGACGACAGAGCTGATCCAGCGCAGCCGCGTCTCCACCCCGCGCACCCGCGACCAAAGCCGCAAGATCGGGCTCGTCCCCGTGTGGCGGAGTCACTGCTGTCATGTAATCCTTTGCTGACTCACGTTGATACGCCAAGCAACGAGCAGACTCATCACTGACACGTGAGGCCAAGGTTGACGGAGCCCAGGCTGCTCAGATCGTCCGCGTTGACGTAGATCGTGTAGGTACCACTCTCCTGCAACGTGACCTGCTGCTGCTCGTTTGAGGTGAACGTCGCGACCTGCGCTCCCGATGGTGCGAGGAGGGTTACGCGAGCCGGCGCCACGCTGCCAAAGAAACCTGCCGTCTCGGCCAGCGTCACAGGATCGATTGCCCCGCCTGCCCAACAAAGTCGTACACATCCACCTGCGCCGGGACTGATACATTGACTGAGACAAGACTTCCCTTGCTCAAACTGGCATCTGGAGCAACGGGGGCGTTGATGCATTCCAAACCAAGATTGTAACCACCGTCGCGACCAGATTCGAGGCGTTCACCGTGATGCGGTAGTTACCGGTTTGCTGAAGGGTCAAGCGTTGTTGCCCATTCGAGGTGAACGTCGCCACCTGCGCCCCCGATGGCGCGAGGAGCGTTACGCGAGCCGACGCGACACTGCCAAAGAAACCTGCCGTCTCTCCCAGCGTGAGCAAAATGGTCTGGCCAGCCTGTCCGGCGAAGGTGTATGGATCGACCTCGCCGGCTAACACGATTGAGTCCACGGCCAGGCGCCGACAAGACAGCGCAGGTCCCGATGGGGGAGGTGGAGGCGGCCCGGTCACGGTCACAGTTGCCGACCCGCTCCTTCCTTCGTCGCGGTGATTGCCGCCGTCCCGCCCGCGTGCGCCATTACCAATCCCGCGTTACTCACGCTGGCGAATGCCGGATTGCTGCTCGCCCAGGTAAACGTTCGGCCTAGCAGGATGTTGTTGTTCGCATCGCGTGCGGTCGCCGTCAGCTGCACGGTCCCTCCCACTGCAACGGCAGGCACCGCCGGCGTCACGGTCACGCTTGACACGGGAATCGCTGTACCCGTGCTGCCGCGGCGGACTGCGACATTATCGATCCAGAGTTCTGCACGCATATCAGGTATATAGGCAGATGTATACGCAGTGTAGCGCATCTCCACGGTCGATATGGCGCTCTGGTCGATCTGGAGTTGCGAGAGAAGTTCTGCCGTGGACAGCGAATAAGATCGCATGGCGTTCGCAGGCACGGTGACGTGACCCCAAACAGGATCACGGGCGGATTCATTAGCCCGGTACGGTGTGGTCGCCGCGATATACTCCACAAAGCCCAGTTGGACGCCCTGCGCGTTGTAGAAAGAGAAATACACACCTGCACTCGCATAGTACGTTGGACCGGGGGGCGAGGCAGAAAAGACCCACACTTCCATGTCGAATGTGAACGTGGGCTGATCGGATATTGCGAACGGTCCGATGGCGGGACTGATGAAGACTTCCGTGAACGAAGTCTTGTAGAGGTGTCCGACGCTGCTTCCCTGCCGTGTCACGCAGTTAGCCAGGTTTGTTCCCGCCACGCGGCGCCCGCCCACGGTCCATTTGGCAAGGCAGTTCGACTCTTCGAAATCATCCTCAAAGAGCGTCGAGGCAGCGGTGGTGGAGAGCGTTACCGGTGGCGCCCTGGACTCCGAGCCGATACTCAGCGTAACTGGACCCACCTTCTTACGGTCGAGCATGACACCGGCAGGGTCGAGCAGCGTCAGCTCGAGGTCAACAACGCACTCGCCCGGTGCACCCAGATGGTTGGGGTCGTTCAAACACCCACCGACGTCGATTGCAACCGACAATGTCCGCGATCCGGTTTCGATGTTGACCCGCGTCGCAAACAAGGGTCGAGTGCCGCCGGAGATCACACGGTAGGCCACGTTGATCCCGACGGCGGAGGCGGTGCCCTGCGCGGAGGTGGCCAGGTCCAGCCTGAGCCATGCGTTCGATCCCGATCGGAGCGCTGCGGGGTCGCTGCAGGCAAGGCAGGCGACAGTGAGCAACGGGATGCCATACCGGACGACGTTCATAAGCTTCATCCTGATCCCGGTCCACCGCAGTTGGCTGCGCGAACCACTGTGCAGCGCCCGGCCGGCAATTGACGAACCGAGCTATCGCTCGCGAGAAACGAGCGAGGCAGACTCCCATACTACTGAGTGCCGGACACGGTCGGACCTTACACCGCGGAATTGCCCCGGCCGGCGTGATGCAGCCCGATGCGCATCTACGTTGGAGGAACGCTTCCAATGGGCGACCGAGTCGCGACCGGGCACGCCACCCCGACACATCAACTGCAGATCACGCGTTCTGTGCGAATGTTGCGCCGCTCATGAGGTCGCCGTCCACAGCTCGGTTCACCGTTGTCATGAATGCCGGGAGGTTGCCTTCTTGCAACGCGGCCCGCGGGACCACGTCGTCAATAGGCGACCTCAATGCCTACTCAGGCCGACTCCCCGCACGGAGGAATCGCTACAGGCCAGGCTACCGCGCCCCAGCAAAAAGAGAACGTAGTCAGCCGGCTCAGCTTCTCTCACCGCCCACGTGCGTCTAAGACATTCGCATTGCCAACTATGGACCAAACGGGTCAGTGAACCTGAATGCGACCGATGCAGGCAAGCCCGACTGTAAGGTTCTTGCATTGAGAGGCGCGTTGGAAAACGCGACGTCTGCCGCGCTACTCCAGGAAAACGAGGTGCCGGTCCATGACCTGTTCGAATTGCGCAGCCGAGATTCCCGCCGCGCACGAGAACGCGCCGTACTGCCTAAGAATCCACTTGCGAAAGAAACGCGGCAGCGGCCGAACCCCTGCCGGATATCCGGCCCGGAGCGGTGCTTGCCGCTCGCGCCGGCTGAGGCGCTGCGTGTGTCGGCACCGGCCGTAACGCCCTTCGCCGCCCGCACCCGGCCGCGTACGACCGGCTAAGTACCACGTGATCTTCCTGTCCGTGTATTGATGCGATGTCGCCAAGGCGGTGGCTGGATGCTGATGTAAGGTCTTTATGTACGCTCGGCACTCATCCGATACGAGGCCGATCTACCGAGGCACGGAGCGAGTACGCACGCTGATTTCCAGTAACGAGTGGAGGCGGACTGATGACGATCAAGACCGCGCTGTTGATCGGTTCCACATTCGCGTGTGCTGCGAATGACGGCAACATCCTCGACCCTCTGGGCGGTCCCGTGGTGCGAATCGAGCTAAGGGCAGGTACAGACTCACTCTTTCGCCCCGGCGAAACTGCGCGAGTTCTGGCAACACTTTTTGATCGCTCAGGGCACGACGTGGTGCGAGCGGTTTCCATCACCTGGCATTCCACCGACTCGACGGTGTTGACGGTCGACGGCACGGGTATGGTGACCGCGGCAGGGAATGGCAGCGCTTCTGTCATTGCGCGTGTGGAGGGTGTGGATGGACGTACGTCCATATCGGTGTCCTTCGGCCCACCGCTGGCGAGCATCGGATTCGCCGATGGCAACCTCGCTGCGTGCGTGGCAGAAGTCCGCTTGACGTATGCGAATCAGGTCCAGCAACTGCGTTGCCCGGGTCGCGAGATCGCCAGCCTGGCCGGCATTGAAGCACTGAAACGATTGAATGTGCTCGACCTGGGCAGCACAAACGTGTCGGCGATGCGCAATAATATCCGGGATCTGCAGCCTCTCTCATCATTACATCAGTTGCGCAACCTCTACCTTGGCGGCAACCGGGTTGCGGACATCCGCGCGCTCGGTGGTCTCAACAACCTGTCTGTACTCGATCTGAGCCTGAATGAAATCGTCGATATTTCGCCTCTGAGCGGTCTGGTATTCCTTCGAGACCTGTATCTGGACCGGAATCGGATCGCCGACCTGCGCCCGCTTGCCCCTCTCATCAGGGTGAAATGGCTTGGGCTTGGCGACAATGGTATCATCGACGTCGGCCCGCTCGGTTCGCTCAGAGAACTCGATATCCTGGTTCTCAGGGGAAACCAAATTGCAGACATCCGTCCGCTTCGAACGCTGACCGCTCTGCGGGACCTCGAATTGGCGTCCAATCGTATCACCGACCTGTCGACGCTGGGCGCGCTTGCCAACTTGCGTAGCCTGGCGCTCAGCCGGAACCCGTTTCCAGCGTCAGCACTCAGCGTCCTCCATTCATTGCCTGCCTTGTCGGCCCTATCGCTTATCGAAGTAGCACTGAATGACGCGAGCCCGCTGGCAGGCTTGACGCGTTTGCAATGGTTGAGCATCCAAAAATCCAATCTCAGCAACATAACCGCACTCGGAACGTTGACGGCGCTCCAGTCTCTATACCTCGACGACAACCTGATTACAGACGTGCGCCCGCTCGCTGCGCTCACGGAGCTGCAGCAGCTCTGGCTCTCGCGCAATCACATCACCACGGGGGTTGCCGCCCTGGTCACGCTCACGAAAGCACGCGCGATTCAACTATCGGGCAATACGGGCATTCGTTGCGCCGAACTGGCTGTTTTGAGGGCCGCACTGGGCCCGAACGTCGTGGGCTCGTCAGGTAACTGCGTGCCGTGAGCGCCAGCAGCCTCGGAGGATCGCGCGGCCGCTTCGAAATCAGGGGCACCTGTCACTAACCATTCTCGTGCGCGGAGGGCGCCATGTCGACTCGTTCCCAGTCACTTGCTGTTGTCACCACGGCGGTGCTGCTCCTGGCGGGCTGTGAGGAGAGCGTCTTGGAAAGCAACGCCGGACAATGGAACGGCAATTGGATTCAGGTAAACTTCCTTGCCATCGATGATCGCGGTGTCTGGGATCAAGACGATCTGTCCGGCATCGGATTCGTCCAGAGTATCACAGAAACCGAGTGGGTGCTCACTGATGAGTATGGAGGCGGTTGTGCTATCACATTCTCGTACTCGGTAGCCGGCAATAACAGGTTTTCCAGACGAGCGATTCGCGCGGGCAGCAGATGCCCTCCCGGGTTACCGCTTGCGCTATTGAATGACAGCGGCAGGCTCGAATTCAGCGGTGGCGGCAGATTCATGATCGAACACTACGACCCGAAGCCTGGCGATGAGATCGCTGCTTTCAAATTTGTCAGGCGGTGAACGATCGGTCGCGTCCACGGGCTCCGGCGAGGGTCTGCACGAAGAGGGTCTGCACGAATCCAGGCAGGCTGGTTCCGCGGTATCACCTACAGGGTGTGGGCGCTCCAGGGCCGTCCGACGCCAGCCGTCTGTGAGGACACAAGCGAGTCGGATTTGACGACGCTTCGGGCCGACAACTACGCTTCCCTGCTGATAATGCATCGTTTCGGCCGTTGGAGAGCGATTGAAAGCGAAAGCGTGTAAATGAGCGAGTACCCGGGCCCTTCGGGGATACATCTTCGTGCCTACCCACCCAAAGATCGCTGGATGGATTGGTCGGAATTGGAGAGCACGGCCTGGCCGGAGCGGGTTGAGAAACGATACACGCTGGTACCAACCACGTGTTTCAACTGCGAGTCCGCGTGTGGTCTGCTGGCCTATGTGGATCGCAACACGCTCGAGGTGCGCAAGTTCGAGGGCAATCCGGAGCATCCGGGCTCGCGCGGGCGCAACTGTGCCAAGGGTCCGGCTACCATCAACCAGGTCAACGACCCCGACCGCATTCTTTTGCCCCTGAAGCGTTCCGGTAAACGCGGCGCAGGACAATGGGACCCGGTCTCCTGGGATGAAGCGCTGAACGACATTGCGCAGCGCATTCGCACGGCCCTACAGGAAGATCGGCGCAATGAGGTGATGTACCACGTGGGCCGGCCGGGTGAAGATGGATACACGGAGCGCGTGTTGGCGGCCTGGGGCAGCGACGGCCACAACTCGCACACCAACATCTGCTCGAGTGGCGCGCGCGCCGGTTATCACTTCTGGATGGGGCTGGATCGACCGAGCCCGGACCACGCGAACGCGAAAGTCATCCTGCTGATCTCGGCCCACCTGGAGTCAGGCCACTACTTCAATCCCCACGCGCAGCGCGTCATAGAAGGCAAGAAGAATGGCGCCAAGCTGATTGTGTTCGATACGAGGCTCTCGAATACGGCCACACATGCCGACCACTGGGTGGCGCCCTATCCGGGCTCGGAAGCGGCCATCCTGCTCGCCATTGCAAACCACCTGATCCAGACCCGGCGCTACGATGCTGATTACGTGCGGCGCTGGTGGAACTGGCAAGAATACATGGCGCGCGAGCATGCGCAGATCCCGGAAGTATTCGAGGAGTTCGAGCGCGTACTGCGACACCTGTACAGTGAATTCACGTTCGAGTTTGCCGCCAGCGAATCCGGAGTGGATGCCAGGACGCTGCGTGAGATTGCGGAATTGGTGGCGAGCGCAGGAACGCGCCTTTCCACGCACAACTGGCGCAGTGCGGCATCGGGCAACCTGGGCGGCTGGCAAGTGGCGCGCTGTCTGTTTCTGCTCAATGCTCTCACGGGTGCGATTGCTACGGAGGGCGGCACTTATCCCAACGCGTGGAACAAGTACGTGCCGCGTCCCATGTACGTACCACCTCATCCGGAGAAGTGGAACGAGCTGACCTGGCCAGTGGAATACCCATTCACAATGTTCGAGCTGTCATTCTTGCTGCCGCATCTGTTGAAGGACGACCGCGGCCACATCGAAGTGTACTTCTCGCGCGTGTACAATCCGGTATGGACGAATCCGGACGGGTTCACCTGGATCGAAGCGCTCACGGATGAGAGCAAGATTGGGCTGCACGTGGCGCTGACACCGACCTGGAGCGAAACGGCATTCTACGCAGACTACGTGTTGCCCATGGGCGTTGGCTCCGAGCGCCACGATCTGCACTCGTACGAGCAGTATGATGGCCGCTGGATCGGCTTTCGTCAGCCCGTGTTGCGGGTGGCGCGCGAGCGGCTGAATCAATCCGTGACGGACACGCGCCAATCGAATCCAGGCGAGGTGTGGGAGGAGAACGAGTTCTGGATCGAGTTGTCCTGGAGGATCGATCCCGATGGCAGCCTGGGCATTCGCAAATATTTCGAGTCGCAGAAGGAGCCCGGTGCCAAACTCACGCTCGATGAATACTACGGCTACATCTTCGAGAACTCGGTGCCGGGATTGCCGGAGAAGGCGAACCAGGAAGGCCTGACACCGCTCGAATACATGCGGCGTACGGGTGTGTTCGAAATCGAGAAGCGAGTCGGCAGACTCTACGAGCAGGAGGTGCCGCCAGGCGAATTGGATGACGTCACGGCGGATCGGTTTGGACGCGCGTACACCAGGGCACCGCGGTCAGCGCCGCTCAACATCGTACCACAGCCGACGCCTGACAGCGATGCGGAAGGACGCCGTCCCGTAGGTGTTCTGCTGGACAACAAAGTTGTGCGTGGATTCCCGACGCCCAGCGGAAAACTCGAGTTCTATTCCCGGACCCTGGTGGAATGGGGATGGCCGGAATACGCGTTGCCTGGTTACATCAAAAGCCACGTGCATCGGGACAACCTGGAGCCCGACCAGGTGCCTCTCATTTCGACCTTCCGTTTGCCCGTGCAGATCCACACACGCAGCGGCAACGCCAAATGGCTGGATGAGATTGCCCATACCAACCCGCTCTGGATGCACACGGATGACGCCGAGAAGCTGCGCATCAGGACAGGCGACCTGGTACGCGTGGAAACACAGATCGGCTATTTCGTGGTCAAGGCCTGGGTGACCGAGGGCATCCGCCCCGGCATAGTGGCATGCAGCCACCACATGGGCCGGTGGCGCACGGGTGAGAACGGCCAGCGCCAGGTCATGGCCACGGTGTCACTCGAACACAAAGGCGAACGCTGGAAGATGCGCAGAAAGAGTGGAGTGCAGCCCTACCCATCCGTTGATCCCGATACACTGCGTATCTGGTGGAGCGATGTGGGCGTGCACCAGAACATCACCTTCCCGGTGCAGCCCGACCCCATCTCCGGCATGCACTGCTGGCACCAGGCGGTGCGCATCAAACGCGCCGAGTTTGGCGACCGTTATGGTGACATCAGCGTCGATACCAAGAAGGCCCACGAGATCTTCCAGAAATGGCTGGCGCTGACTCGATCAGCAAAAGAGGTCTCGCCTGACGGCACCAGGCGCCCCTACTGGCTGATGCGCCCGTTGAAGCCCGCGCGAGAAGCGTATCGTCTTTAACGGCGCGCCTTTGGCTGGTCCCATTTCCTTCGTCCGCCACACGTTCAGAATGGGGATGAGGGGACATGAAAAGGCGATAAGGGGAGATCTGTTAAACTTTTTTTTGGATCTCCCTAATCCCGGCCGTCTCTCCCTATTCCAGTGATGAGGTCTCCCCGGACCGAAACGTATCAACGGCTGGGCCGACGCCCCCGTCGAGGTGCTGCGTTCCGATCTCACGAATCGCGGGGGAGGGTACTGGCGTTCCTTTCCGCAACTAATAATTATTCCGGATAATCGGCAGGAGTTTCTGAAGAACACACGCATACGTGCGTGAGCGGGGGCATCAAATGAGAGCGCAGTGCGGGCCGAGTCGAGGTTGGGTCTGGGCGTTTTTCACGCTGCTCGTGTTAGAACCGGCCGGGCATGCAGGGGTGCAGGCGCAGCAGGCGGGGCCAGACAGATCCTCAGGCGAGGCGCTTTATAAAGCGGCGTGTGCTGCGTGTCATGGTGTTGATGGTACGGGACCACCTGCGGGCCGCAAACTGAACGTGCCGACGCCGGATCTGACGGACTGCAGTTTTGCATCGCGCGAGCCAGATGCCGATTGGATGGCGGTGATTCATCAGGGCGGGCCGGTGCGCGCGTTCGATCAGACCATGCCGGCCTTTGGTGAATCGCTGAGCGCAGAGGAAATCCAGCGCATCCTGGATTACGTGCGGACCATGTGTCCGGATCGGCGCTGGCCACGCGGTGAGCTGAACTTGCCGCGCACATTCTTCATCGAGAAGGCATACCCGGAAGATGAAGCCGTCAACACACTGAGCTACACGGCGGAGGGCGCCGGCCGTGTGATGAACGAGCTGATCTACGAGAAGCGATTCGGTCCGCGAACACAGTTCGAGCTGAAGCTGCCATTCGGCCTGCAAGAGCAAGTGGGCAGTGATTGGCGCGCGGGTTTGGGTGACATCGTTCTCGCGGTCAAGCAGGTTCTGCATCACAGTCTGGCGCGCGGTTCCATCCTGAGCCTTGGTGCCGAGCTGCACACGCCAACGGGCAGCCGATCATACGGTCTGGGATCAGGTACGTGGATCGCGGAGCCGTTCCTGGCCTATGGCAACGTGCTCCCGCGTGATGCGTTCGTTCAGTTCATCGCCAAAGCCGAATTCCCCACCGATGAAGCGCGCGCCGAGCGCGAGGCAGCACTGGGCTTTGCTCTGGGCAAGACCTGGACGCAGGGCCAATGGGGCCGCACGTGGACGCCCATGTTTGAATTGCTGGCGGGAAGAGAACTGGAGAGCGGCGCATCAGTAGCGTGGGACATAGTGCCGCAAATGCAAGTCTCGCTGAACACCCGCCAGCATGTACTGCTGAACGTGGGTGCGCGCATCCCGCTGAACCAGACCACACGATCCACGCAATTCGTCATGTACGTGCTTTGGGACTGGTTTGATGGGGGATTGTTTGACGGGTGGTAAGGCGTAACGGCGAGACGGGCGTATCGGGCGTATCGGGCGTACCGGGAACGGATTGGGGGTAGCTGATGGAACGCATGGTGATCGTTACGCGGGGGCGGTTTGGGGGCGTGTTGGTTCTTGTGGCGACGTGGCTGTTGGTGGGCCTGACATCACCGACAAAAACTCCGACAGGTGTGGCGGTCACGGGCAGCGTCACGTTTAGCGGCAACGCGCCGACTGCGCAAGCCATTGACATGAGCAGCGAAGCGTTCTGTCGTGATGCGCGACGCAACTCGCCGGCTGTGCGACGCACGGTGCGGGTGGGCACGCAGAGCGGACTGGCCGACGTGATCGTGCAGATCAGAGGGGTGGCGGCCCATCTGTCCAGGCCCGTGCCGACCGAGCCGATCGTACTGGATCAGCAGGCCTGTTTGTACGATCCCGCAGTTCTTGCCCTTCGAGTCGGACAACCGTTGGTGGTCCGCAACAGTGACAACGTGCTGCACAACGTGCACGTCTCACCCAAACTGAATCCGTCGTTCAATCTGGGTCAGCCCATGGCTGGCATGCAGTCGCGGCGCACGTTCCGCGTGTCCGAGCTGGGGATCTCCGTGCGTTGTGACATCCATGACTGGATGAGTGCCAGCATTGGCGTGTTCGATCATTCGTTTTATGCCGTTACGGGCGAGGATGGTAGGTTCACGATCGATGGACTGCCGGCGGGTGAATACGAGTTAGAGGCGTGGCACCCCACGCTGGGTACGCGCACACAGAAGATTCGGGTTACGGAAACGGGCGCATCGGATGTGGCCATTGTGTTTGGCGGCTCGTGAGCGTTCTTAGCGCTCCTGTTCTTCTGCTACGACCGGCCTTTCCGGGCTGAGCGTCAGGGTCTCGATACGACGGCCGTGCATGCTGTCCACACGCAGTTTGCCGCGCGTGAACTCCACGACATCTCCAGGCGTGGCCAAACGGCCGAGCCGGCCCATGACATAACCGCCCACTGTGGTGAACTCGTGGGCGGGCAGGCCCAGCTCGAAGCGCTCATTGAGTTCGACCAGCGGAGCGTTGCCGGACAGCTGGATGATGCCATCACCGGTTTCACGGATGGGCTCGGGCTCGCGTTCGTCTTCGTCACGGATGTCGCCCACGATTTCTTCGATCAGATCCTCCAGCGTAACCACGCCGGCGGTACCGCCGAACTCGTCGATTACAATGGCCATATGGATGCGCTGGCGCTGCATTTCACCGAGCAATTCTTCGACTGACTTGGTGTCCGGCACATAGGTGGCTGGGCGGACCAGCTCACTCAATGGTGTGGGTCGCGCCCTGGTCGAGGCGCGCCAGATATCACGCGCCAGCACGACACCAATCACATCATCGATGACTTCGCGGTACACGGGTATGCGAGACACGCCTGTGTCCAAAAAGATGTCGGCGGCTTCCTGCAGCGGTGTGTCGACTTCCAGCGCGATCACTTCAGTACGCGGAGTCATGACATCGCTGACCATACGCTCGGAGAGTGCGAGTGCACCACGGATCATGTGCACGGGTTCATCAGCCAGCTGATCGTGCTCGTGCATCTGGCGCACGAGCATCTCGATCTCCTCAGGCCGATGCACGTGTTCCAAGTGCCGGGGCGGCCGCAGTCCAAACAGCCGCAACAATCGATTGGCCGTGCCATTCAGGACATAGATGAAGGGTGTAAATACGCGCGAGAACACAATGAGCGGTGTTGCGGTCCACAAGCTGACTTGCTCCGGAAACAACAAGGCCAATGACTTGGGCGCCAACTCGCCCAGCACGATGTGCAGGAACGAAATGAAGATGAAGGCGATGGTGGCAGCGACGGCGTGGGTGGCAATGACATCGAGCGGTGGCCCAAGCGGAGTGAACAATTGATTGAGCATCGATGCCATGGTGCTCTCGCCCACCCAGCCCAGTCCAAGGGATGAGACCGTGATGCCCAACTGTGTGCCGGAGATGTAGTGATCGAGATGACTGATGGCGTGTTGCGCGGCGCGTGCGCGCCGGTTGCCGCGCCGGACCAGGGATTCGATTTGGGTGCGCCGCGCGCCGACCAGGCCAAACTCGGCAGCCACGAAGAAGCCGTTTGCCGCAACCAGCAGAAGGACCAGGCCAATGCGCAGGGCGATCGACCCGGCCGATAACGCTTGCTCCGTCATGCCCGTAGTCTACCAGTCAGCGCGGGGCATGTCATGCTTCTGATTTTGAGCGACGCTGCAACTCGACCAGTGGCGCCGACTTAGGCTGCACGGGGCGACCGGCCGCCTGCCAGGCGCGCCAGCCTCCGCGCAATGCTCTGGCATTGAGCCAGCCAGCCTTGATCAACTCGCGCGCCACCCGGGCGCTCGTGTGTTCGTCCGTTCAGGTGCAGTACAAAGCGAGCCAGGCGTCGCGCGGCAGACCGAGCCGCTTGACCTCGGCAACGGCATAGTCGGGATTCACGCGCAGCGCACCCGCCGCCATGTTCCGCTCAGCGGCAAAACTGTTTTCCGTGCGAACGTCCAGGACATGCACGCGTTCGGCACGCGAGCGAAGTGCATCCAGCTCGTCGAGCGTGAGGCGGATGCGCGCATCCTCGGACACACCGGTGGGTTCGACGCTGCGCATGAGCAAGGCAGGCGATGCGCCATGCAATACCACGGAAGCGAGTACGACCAGCGAGCAGACCGCAAACAGCCGATCGCTGCCGGGTAGACCATCGAATACAGGCAGCAGGATGAGCAATAGCGAGCTGAGTCCGCGCGGTCCGAACCAGGCGAGCAGCCCCAAATCGCGACGCGACAGGTCGGTCCCGCGCAACACGACGACCAGGACGATGGGCCGGATGGCGAGCGCCAGGACAATGAACGCAACATGTCGCACATCCAGCAGTGGTAACCCCGACCAGATGAGTGTGCCACCCAGCGCCACGAAGGTCAGCAGTAACGCGACTTCTGCAGTGGCTTCACCGTAATCGTGGAAACAGTCGCACAGCTCGACATCGCGGAAGGCAATGGCCAGGCCGGCAGTGAAGGCGGCCAGAAAGCCGCTGGTGTGCAGCGCTTCGGCCACGGCAAAAGCGGTGAGAGCAACACCCAACGTGTAGAGCGACTCGTAGTCGCGGCGCACACCAAAACGTGCGCGCACATACTCGAGCGCCAGCACACAGAGCAGACCCACGACCGCACCGGCCAGCGGTCCAATTACCAGCAAGTTGCCGAGCGTGCGTACCAGGTAGCCGGCCGATGATGCGTGCCCGCCCGCAACGGTCATGGCGATCAGCACGATAGGCAGCAGCACGGCATCGTTGAGACCGCTCTCCATGCGCAGCGCCTGGCGCACGGGCTCGGGCACGCGTGGATTGCGCAGCACGGAGCGCAGCAACACCGGGTCCGTGGAGGCCAGGGCCGCGCCGATCATGGCGCTGCCCGCAGCGGGAATGTCGAGCAGCCAATACGATGCCAGCGCGATCAGGGCGGCTGTGATGAGCGTGCCCGGCCCCAGGATGCGCGTGGCCAGCCGCGCGTGCGCGCGCATGAGCGGAGGCTGCACGGACACGGCATCGGCAAACAACACCATGGTGAGCGATACGGTTGCCACCAGCTGCAACAAGGGCGAATCGAGTGTGAAATCGGCCAGGCCGAGTCCGTGCGGACCGGCCACAAAGCCGATGGCCAGGAAGAGTAGCACGAGTGAGATTCCGCGCCGCTCCAGCGCGCCAGAGGACACCGCGGAAATGAGGATGACCACGCCAGTCAGGGCGAGGAGCTCGATCATGCGTCAGAAGATACGAGGTGGGATTGAGTGTGGCGAACCTTGCGGTCGGGATTTATCGGATGAAAGAATTGAACGTCAACGTCCGTTACGTTCGTTAAAGAAATGATCGACCCTACTCCAGTTACACTCGAAGGTTTTGGCGTTCGGCTAGAGCCGCTAACGGCCGAGCACGAGGCCGCACTGGCCGAAGCGGTGGCGGACGGCCGGCTCTGGGAACTGTGGTTCACCACCGTACCGGAACCGGCGCGCGTGGGTGCCTACCTTGCGGATGCGCTGGCCGGGCAGCAATCAGGGCACATGTTGCCCTGGGCAGTGCGCGAGTTGACGAGCAATGAGATCGTGGGCAGCACACGCTATCACGACATCGTGGCGGCCATCGATCGTGTTGAAATCGGGTACACGTGGTACGCAGCACGTTGGCAGCGCAGTCACGTCAATAGCGCTTGCAAGCTGCTGCTGCTGACGCATGCCTTTGAATCCGTGGGCTGCAAGGTGGTTGGCCTGCGGACTGACAACTTCAACTACGCATCGCAAAAGGCTATCGCGGGAATTGGTGCCAAACTGGATGGTGTGATCAGGCATCATCAAGCGCGGCGGGACGGCACGGTTCGCGACTCGGTCATGTTCAGCATTCTGCTTGGTGAATGGCCGGACGTGAAGCGGCACCTGATGACGCGTCTAGCGCGTCACGCGTGACGCTTCACGTGGCCGGCCGCGCGCCCGTCAGCTCGTTGACCAGCCGCCACAGAAATTCCTGGCCATCGTAGAACTCCTTGATGCCAATACGCTCGTCACGGCCGTGCGCGCGCACATCGTCCATGTCACCAAACAGACCTGACACGCCGTAGATCGGGATGCCGGCCTGGCGAAAGTAGAGGCCATCGGTGGCGCCCGTGCTCATGACCGGCACGACTGGCACGCCCGGCCACAGCTGCTGCGTGAGTTTCTCGATGGGGCCCATGACATCGGGGCGCAGCGGTGATGGCGAGCTGGGCCGGGCTTCACCCTCGGGTGTGACCGTGACTTTCGGATTGGCAATTACGCGCTCCAGCGTGCGCTGCACTTCCGCAGGATCCTCGCCCGGCAGTATTCGACAATTCACGTTGGCCGTAGCGCGCTGAGGCAAGGCATTGGGTGCGTGGCCGGCGTTCACCATGGTGGCCACACAGGTGGTGCGCATCATGGCATTAAAGTAAGGAATTGCGGCCATGCGCTCGAGCGCGGTGGCGTTGGGCGTTGTTTGCGCGATGGCGCGGAAGTCTGCCGCCAGTTGACCTTGTTCGATGCCGGCCATGCGCTGAAAGTAGCCGCGTGTCACTTCATTGAGCTTGACCGGGAACTGGTGCTGGCCGATGCGGGTGAGCGCTTCGGTCAGGTGATAGATGGCGTTGTCACGCGTGGGGCGTGAGCTGTGGCCGCCCGGATTGGTGGACTCCAATCGATAGTCGACGTACACTTTTTCGCTGGCTTGCACCTGGTTGGCGATATTGCGGCCACCACGGGCCAGGCCATTGCCTCCTTCATTGAGACCGTATTCGGCATCGACCCTGGCGCGGTGATTCTTGAGTAGCCAGTCCACGCCATTGTGATCACCACTTTCTTCATCGGCCGTGAGCGCCAGGATGATGTCGCGCTCGGGCACCAGGCCTTGCTGCTTCATGCGCAACAGATTGGCTACGAAGATGGCGGACATGGCCTTGTCATCCGTCGTGCCCCGACCGTAGTAGTAGCCGTCACGCTCGGTGAAGACGAACGGGTCCAGATTGCTGGACCAGTCTTCCTTTTTGGCTTCCACTACATCGATGTGCGCCAGCAGCAGCAGCGGCTTTTGCGTGCTGCTGCGGCCGCGATAACGCACGACCACGTTGCCTTTACGCGGGTGTGGGCCCGCCACAAAGATGTCGGCGGCCGGGAAGCCGGCGGCGCGGAAGCGCGCGGCCATGGCTTCGGCAGCCTTCGTGTTGTCGCCGCTGCCATCGGTCGTGTTGATTTCGATGAGCTCTTTGAACACGTCCCTTGCCAGTTGCTGGTGCGGCTGGAGTTGCTGGGCCTCGCCTGGCGCCGGTGCACTCAGGGCGACGGCGAGGGCGACGGCGAGGGCGACGGCGAGGAAAGGATGGAACGAAAGGGCGCGGGCGTGGGCGCGGAATTCCGGGTTGGGGATCATTGCTTCACCTTCAGAAAGTGGCACGGACAAGTGATGTGATGCGGAGCACGGATTGTTGGTTGAACATGCGTTTGTAGATGGCGGCCAGTTCGGTCAGAGCGCGTGTGGTTTGGGACTGGTTTTCGCGGTAATATACGAGCAACACGCGACTGGGTTCGCGCTCGGTGCGGCCGGTGCGCTGATCTCGATAATAACCAACGGACTCGAAGATGGTGAAGCCATCGGGCAGGCGCGGTGCGACTTCACGGTCCAGGAAAAGCTGCCAGGAGGTGTCGCTGACCATGCCGGTGGGTGTGCTCATGCCGAAGTAAAGCTCTTCGCGCGTCCACATGCCGGTGCCGACCCGGGCGCCGTCCATCTGACTGGAAGTAACGATGGCCTGACGCGCTACACATGCGGTGTGGAGCGGCAACAAGCAGAGCAGCGCGAACACGCCGCGCGTCACGCGCTGAGCCACGCGGCCTGATCCAGCTTGAGCAGTGCGTGCAACAGCACGTTCACGCCATTGATGATATCGTGCGGGTGCGAGAATTCCTGTGGCGCATGGCTGATGCCTTTGACACTGGGCAGGAAGATCATGCCCGCGGGCGCAAGCGTGGAAATGCTCTGCGCATCGTGACCGGCGCCGCTGGGCATGGGCCGGCTGGAGAGTCCCAGCTCACGCGCGGAATCGCGGATGAGTCCGCGAATACGCGCATCCATCATGGAAGGCGAGCTGGCATAGGCCTGCTCGAAGGCGATTCTGGTTCCGGTCGCCTGACCGATCTTCTGCGCTTCCGCTTGAATCATCTGAAACAGCCGATCCATCTTCTGGGCATCCAAATCGCGGATCTCGAGGCTCGTGCTGACGCGGGCGGGAATCACGTTACGCGCACCGGGGAACGCCTGCATGCGCCCAACCGTGGCGACCTGACGACCGGCCATGGTCCGTGCCGTGGTGTGCACCATATCCACGAAACGCGCGGCGCCCACCAACGCATCCTGACGCTGGTCCATGGGTGTGGTGCCAGCATGATTGGCAGTGCCCGTGACTTCCACGTTCCACCAGTTGATGCCGACAATGCCTTCCACTTCGCCGATGTGCAGGCTATCGCGCTCCAACGTGCCGCCCTGCTCGATGTGCAGCTCCAGATAGCCGGCAATGTCACCGGGCTTTCTGCGCGCTTCGGCCAGACGATCGGGATTCCCACCCAGGAAGCGCAGACCAGCGCGAATGTTCTTGCCACTGGCATTGGTCAGCTCGAAATCCTTGGGCTGAAACTCGCCGCTGATCATGCGGCTGCCGTGTTTGCCGGCTTCTTCATTCTGGAAGACGATGACCTCGAGCGGATGGCGCGTGCTGAGTTTCTGCTCGGCCATGGTTTGCGCAACTTCGATGGCGCCCAATGAGCCAACCGTGCCATCGTAATTGCCGCCTTCCGGCACAGAATCGATGTGCGAACCAAACATGAGCGGCTTGAGGCCGGCCACCGTGCCCGCGCGCCGGCCGATAATGTTGCCCGCCGCATCCATGCTCACATCGAGCTGGGCCGCACGCATGCGTTGCATCACATACTCACGCCCCTGCTTGTCGAACTCGGTATAGGCCACACGGCTAACACCACCCTGTGGGTTCTTGCCGAACTCGCTCAGCTCGCGCAAATGTCGATTGATCCGCTCGCCATTGATGTTCAGGATGGGCGCGTGGCCACTCGCCAGTACATCGCGCGAGAGCAGGAGCGCACCTGCGCCCAGGGCGAGGGACTTTTGAAAATCTCGGCGGTTCATGCGGTACCTCCTGGAGGCAAAGCCCGTCTGTTCACGCTCTCGCTCCCGTCGCTCACGTTCACGGTGCGCCACGAAGGTGATGTATCCACGCAGGTGAAAGTCCTGCCGGAGGAATTGACGGTACACCTCCGAAGCT
>JBOHRF010000003.1:0-63451 GCA_050732575.1 Longimicrobiales bacterium | reverse complement strand
CCTCATACTCTCAACAGGAGTTCGTTATGTCGGGTCTCGGTTTGCGCGTTTTGCCGCTTTGCCTGCTCGGAGTCAGCAGCGTAGCGGCGCAGGTGCAGAACCCGCTCGATCCGCCCGCCGCCGCGCAACGCGTGGCCGAGCGCGTTCCGCTCCAGGGCAATGAGCTGGGCACCATGTGGACGTTCGACAACGCGCCCCTCGAGTACTGGAAGACCCGCTACAACTTTACCGCCAGCAAGGAGTGGCTTGACCGCGCGCGCCTCTCGTCCGTGCGCTACGGTGAATCCTGCTCGGCTTCCTTTGTCTCCCCCGATGGTCTGGTCATGACCAATCACCACTGCGCGCGTGAGTGTGTGGAGGCCGTATCCAACCAGGGCGCCGACTACGTGGTCAACGGTTTTTATGCACCCCTGAGACGCGACGAAAAGTTGTGTCCCGGTCTCTTCCTCGATCAGCTGATCGAGATCGAAAACGTGACGCCCCGCGTGCAAGGTGCCGCGCGCGGTGCCACGTTCTCCTCGCCCACTGCCAAGGCACAAGCGCAAGAAGAGACCATTGGCCTCATCGAAGAAGAGTGTGAGCAACGTACCCGGATGACCTGCGAGGTGGTGAGCCAGTATCAAGGCGCGCAGTACCAGCTCTACAAGTACAAGCGCTACTCGCCCGTCAAACTGGTCTTTGCGCCCGAGCTGCAAGCAGGCTTCTTTGGTGGCGATCCCGACAATTTCACATATCCGCGCTATAACCTCGATGTCAGCTTTGTGCGCGCCTACCAGCCGGACAGCACGACCGCCCTGCGTACACCCAATCACTTTCGCTGGCGGGCCGAAGGTGCGCGCGAGGATGAGCTGGTTTTCGTGATCGGCAATCCCGGCTCGACCAGTCGACAGGTGCCGTTCTCGGAGGTGATGTACGAGAGGACCTACCGCCTGCCCTTCCTGATCCGCGTGCTGAGTGGCCAGCGTCAGGTCTTGCAGCAAGTGTCGCGCATCAGCCCGCAGGCCGAGCAGCAGGTGCGCCAGCAGTTGTTCGAAATCGAGAACAACCTCAAGAATTTCCAGGGTCAGTTTGCCGGGCTGCAGGACTCGATGTTGCTGGGCCGCAAGCTGCGTTGGGAGCGGGAATTTCAGCAGCGCGTCAGTGCGGACACCAAGTTGCGCGGCGAGTATGGTGACGTCTGGAACAAGATGGCCGAACTGCAAACCCAGAAAATGCGGACCAGTCCGCGCCTCAACCTCGCCAACTACGAGTTCATCAATTCGCCGCACATCACGTTTGCGGCTCAGCTGGTTGGCTATCTCACGGAAATGGCCAAATCGGAAGCCCAGCGCTCCGATGAGTTCCGCGGTGAAAGGGCCGCACAGACCGAGCAGACATTGAAGAGTCCGATCCCGGTGCAGCCGGAAATTGCCAGATCATTGCTCGCGCTCCAGCTGTCCATGGCCACCCATCTGCTCGAGCCCAACGACCCACTGCTGCAGGGTCTCATCCAACCCAACGAAACACCCGAGGCCGCGGCCACTCGCCTGGCAGCAGCATCCCGCGTGTTGGATGCATCGTATCGACAGGCTGTGCTCACGGCGGGTGTATCCGCGCTCGACACCATCCGCGATCCGTTCATTCGGCTGGCCCGCATCATGGCGCCCATTTATGTCGAGATGTCCGCCCAATGGCCGCGAATCCAGGCCGCCGAGCGCGTGCAGGAGGAACGGCTGGCCAGAGCGCTGCTTGCAGTGTACGGCACCAAGCTGCCGCCCGACGCCACCTTCACGTTGCGCATTACCGATGGCGTGGTGAAGGGGTACCCGCTAAATGGCACTATGGCTGCACCCTTCACTACCTATGCCGGTATGTACGCGCGCGCTGCCGAATTCAACAACCAGGATCCGTTCACGCTGCCCAAGTCGTTCGAGGCAGTGCGCAGCACCATGAACATGGCCACGCCCTTCAATTTCGTGTCCACCAATGACATCACGGGCGGCAACAGCGGCAGTCCGGTCATCGATCGTGAGGGCCGCGTGGTGGGTATTGCCTTTGACGGCAACCTGGAGTCGCTGCCCAACAACTTCGTGTATCGCAACGAAACGGGCCGCACGGTTTCCGTGCACGCCGCCGGCATCACCGAGGCGCTGCGCACGATCTACAAAGCGGAACTACTGCTGCGCGAGCTGATGGGCCCGGCGCGCTGATGGCAAACGTCCACGGCTTCATTGATCGCGACGCGCCCCGCTTCCAGGAAGAGCTGTTCGATTTCCTGCGCATCCCCAGCGTGAGTGCGCGCACCGAGCACCAGGGTGATGTACGCCAGGCTGCCGACTGGTTTGCCCAGCGTTGCCGCGACGCCGGCCTGCAGGCCGCCATCCACCAGACCCGGGGTCACCCCATTGTCATGGCCGAATGGCGTGCCGGCTCCAAACCCGCCGCCACGCTGCTCATCTACGGTCATTACGACGTGCAGCCTGCCGAACCGCTGGAGTTGTGGTCATCCCCGCCGTTCGAGCCCACCATTCGCAATGGCAGGCTGTACGCACGCGGCTCCGTGGATGACAAGGGACAGCTCTATCTGCACCTCAAGGCCATTGAAGCGCATCTGCGCACGCTCGGTAAACTGCCCGTGGATGTGGTTCTGATCGCGGAAGGAGAGGAAGAGGTCGGCAGCGCCAATCTGATGCCGTTCGTGCGCGCCAACGCCCGCCAGCTCGCGTGCGACGCGGTTGTCATCTCGGACACAACCATGATCGGTCCCGGCATCCCGACCATTGGAATTTCACTGCGCGGCCTGGCTTACCTCGAGCTGCGTGTGCACGGGCCCGCGCAGGACTTGCACTCCGGCAGTTACGGCGGCGCTGTGCTCAACCCGGCCACCGCGCTGGCTCGCATCATAGCCAGCTTTCACGATGAGAAGGGGCACATCACCGTCCCGGGCTTTTACGATGATGTCTACGATGCCGCCGATTTCCGCGCTGCCATCCGCAAGCTGCCCTTCGATGAGAAGTCGTTCCTCGAGGAAACCGGCGCCACAAAGTTGGTGGGTGAAGCCGGCTATTCCACTCTCGAGCGGCTGTGGATCCGCCCTACCCTCGAGATCAACGGCATGCTTTCCGGTTACACGGGTGAAGGCTCAAAAACGGTACTGCCTGCGCACGCCATGGCCAAAGTCAGCAGTCGCCTGGTTCCCGATCAGGACCCCGACCGCATTGCCAACCTGCTGCAACAACACATTCGCAGCCAGGCGCCCGCGGGCGGGCGAGTCGAGATCGACGTGTTGCACGGCGGCAAGCCCTGGCGAGCCCGCACGGAAGGACCCATCTACGATGCCGCGATCAACGCGCTCGAGCAGGCCTTTGGCCAAAAACCAGTCTTTGCCGGCGAGGGCGGTTCCATTCCCATCGTGCCTGAATTCGAAAAGACACTGAACGCGCCCGTGCTGCTTATGGGTTTTGGACTGCCCGGCGAAAACGCGCACGCGCCCGACGAGTGGATGAGCATCGAAAATTTCGAGAAGGGAACGCATGCAGCAGCGGCTCTGCTGCAAGCTTTCGCGGACACGAAAAACAAATAACGGATTAACAGAAACACGTTCACGTTCTCGCTCACGGCCGTTGCCCGTAACAGCCGTGAACGAAAACGTGAGCGTGTTATTCTGTTAATCCGTTATTCGTCGGCGTCGTCCGCCGCCCGCACCCGCTGCTGCGAGATCTCCTGTCGTATCTCCTCGCGCAGGCGCCAGACCTTTTCAGGGTAAGTAAAACAACGAGGGGTGTTGGTGCCGCGGACGCAGCCGTTGTAACCGAGCAAAGCCTTACGCTCGGTGCCGTGCTGCTCCAGGTACCAGGCCAGAATGCTCGTGCCGTTGCACAGGTTGTCTTTGATGTCGTAGAGATCGCGGCCGCAGCCATCGCGTTTCCAGTGGCCGATCCAGCCGGGCATCACCTGCATCAGGCCGCGCGCCCCTACCGAGCTGCGCGCCGTTGCCTTGCCCCCGCTCTCAACGATGAGGATGGCCGCCACGGTAGCCGGATCCAATCCTTTGCGCTGAGACTCCTGCACCAGTGGCCAGGAGATCTTGCGCGCTGCAGAACGCGAAACACCGCGGCGGCGCAGTGCCCGCTCGACCGGTTCCACGTGATCACGATACATCGTCACGTAATCGACGGTCAGCTTGCCGTCATCACGCATGGCCGTCATCCGGTTGCTCAGCGCATCCAGATGAACACGCGGAACCGTCTTCTCCGTGGTCTCCCGCGCCGCCCCGTCATCGGGTATGCGCAACGCGACTTTGGCCAGCTCGCCCGCGCCAAACCCAACCAACAACAGCAGCGGCGCAGCCAGGGGCAGCGCACGAAGGCTGCGCAGCACTCGCTCCACTTCGTGCACGATACCGCCAGGCTCGGGCCCGTCGATCGGTGGCTTGGTCTGGAACAGCGTACGCGGCCTCTCGGCTAAGGGATCGGTCGGCCGGGGGAGTAGCGGCCAATTTGCCGCTTCCAAGCAGGTAGGTCAACTCTCATGCCGGTTCCACAATCCGCCTTAGAAAACAATCTAACTTGCGGTCCTGTAATAAGATACGAACATCGGTCGACCAGGAGCCGCTACCACGAAACAATCCATGATCGCATCGTTATGAGATACCGGAATGTGACGATTTGGTTGGCCTTGGATAAGGGTCAGGCCGCGCTTTCCTGGTCAGTAGTGCGGAGCAGTAGAGCTTCCAGATCGGTGGGGCTGAGGTGGTACGTTGCGTTACAGAACTGGCAAACGGCCTCGGTAGGACCGCTGGCAGCGCTCTCTTTGATCATCTCCG
Organism: Longimicrobiales bacterium; assembly: GCA_050732575.1. GTDB lineage: Bacteria > Gemmatimonadota > Gemmatimonadetes > Longimicrobiales > RSA9 > JBBDWZ01. The sequence goes on along the minus strand of JBOHRF010000003.1, from coordinate 58,647 downwards.
CGATCGCATCTTCACCCAACAGCATGATGGCTCGTTCCACGCGCTCTTTGGAGCACGGGCAGTGGAACCGCACGGGCATGCGATCTAGCATTTGGTGAGATTCGCCAAAAATCCGGCTCAGCATGTCCTCGGGTGCGTCGCCATTACGCAGCATCGTGGTCGGATGCGGCAGCTCACTGACCACCGACTCGATGCGCGCAACTTCGGTGTCGGCAACCCCCGGCATGAGCTGGATGATGTAACCGCCCGCTGCCGTAACCGAGCCATCCGGCATCACGAACACACCGATGCCCACTGCGGACGGCACCTGTTCTGAACGGGTCAGATAGTCGGCCAGGTCTTCGCCGATCTCGCCCGAGACCAGCTCGATGGTACTGACGTATGGATGGCGCAGCCCCAGGTCACGCGTGACGGTCAGCTGTCCGCGCGTGCCCACGGCTCCCGAAACGTTCAGCTTGCCGTTGCGAGATTGGTCGATGTCCGGTCGTGGATTGGCGACCAGGCCACGCACTTCGCCCTTGCCGTTGGCCGAAGCGAGCAACACGCCGGCCGGGCCGTTGCCTTTGACCCGCACGGTCACCAGCTGATCTTCCGCTTTGAGCATGGCGCCAAACAGCAACGTGCCCGTAGCCAGCCGACCGAGCGCCGCCGTCACGGCGGGGTCGGTACCGTGCCGCCGTTGCAGCTCGTTCACCAAACCCGTGGAGTCAACAGCAAACGCGCGTACCAGGCCTGACACGGCGGACGCACGCACCATGTAGTCCGTTCTCGATCCGGACATCGTTCGCTCCTTCATGTCGGAGATCGGGAGGTATGGCAAACAAAACGGCCCCAAGCTTCGGGGCCGCATGCTTCACTTGATTACCCGGGCCAATGCGCCCGGTTTCGTCTCAGTCCCTGGGGTAGCGTCCTGTGGCATGCAGCCACAACTCTCACCAGGAGTCTTCCTGCGGGGTTTCCCGGATGAGCGTGAGAATCGCGGCCTGCGGCACTACCAGATAGCGCTTGTCCTCGAACGTGATTTCCACGGCCGCACGCCGAAAGAAAATCGCATAGTCGCCCACCTGGGCCTGGACGGGCAGAAAACGAGCCTCACCGCTCTGAATCTTCCACGGCTCCTCATCCAGTTCGGTCGGAAGTGAGATCGGTGTGCCCGGTCCGGTGGCTACTACCTTGCCTCCCTGAACGGCCTGGTTGTCCACGGCCGATGCCGGCAAATACAAGCCCACCCGCGTCCGATCTTCCCCTTCTTCGGGCAGGATCAGTACGCGGTCACCGACTACAATCAGCTTCTTCTTACGGTCGTGATCCGAATCCATGGCTCCTCAATAACTCACGCACGCACGATGACGCAAGCACGTTGCCCCATCGCGTTATGGCAACGCTCCTGATGCAGGCACACCATACCCGAAACCTGTTTCCGGAGGATGTATGAGCGAACCGGCACCTGGGCGCGCCCGTCAACTGCGCGAAGCCGCCCGCAAACCATACAGCTTTTTTCTCGACGCCGACCTGGTGGAACGCGCGCGCATCGAAGTCGGTGAGCCCGACGTGATTCGCAGCATCGAAGCCGCCCTGGCCGCGGCCATCGACTACAAACTCTGGGTGCGCGAAGTCAGCACCGGCCAACGGGACGTCCTGTCGTGACGCGTGACGCGTGACGCGTTAACTCGGCGCGCGTCCCGCGTCACTCGTCACGTGTCACGCTCCAGCGCAACCCGAACCGATGCACGCCGCCCATGAATTCCAGGTGCTGGAACGTGTAATCCAGGGCAAGGTGCGCCATGCTGATTCCTGCGCCCAGCTTGAGTCCGCCCAGGCCGCCTTCACCCTCGGCTGCACTGTAACCTATGCGTGCCACCGCGCCCACGTTGCGTTGTGCGCTGGCTTGCCATCCGCCTTCCACGCCAAAGATGAGGCCGGCCGAGCTTTCATTGATGCGCGCCACCAGGTCGCTATGAAGCGTTACGCCCAGTCCATCGGCGCGTGTGAACTGTGCGGCCACGCCCAGCCGCGCTTCGGTTGGCAGGCGTGCACTGCTGACGTCAGCACCGGATAGCCGTGTGCCCACGTTGCGCAAGGCAAGGCCCACGGTTCCGAAAGACAGATCATACTGTCCGCCCACATCGATGCTGGGCGCGTTGCGTGATTCACCTGCCGCGGCTTGACCGCTGCCTATGGAAGTCGAGACAAAGCCCATGGAAGCACCGACGCGCAATCGGTCGCTCAATGCGGTTGCCGCGCTGATACGCGCGGCCGTCTCTGACGCCGACACCTTGTGGCCGGTGGGCAGGCCAACGTTCCCGCCAAACTCGGGGTCAGGAACCATTTCATCGATTTCACCACCATCGAGATACACGCCGCTCAGGCCGACCGTGAATCGCCCTATGTTCAGCAGCCCGCCAAACGATGCCAGCGCCACGTCCGCAACATAGGTCTCATAGGCCAGGCCGGCACCGCGGCGCAGCGTGGCCACACCCGCTGGGTTGTAGAACAAGGCATCGGCATCACCACTGGCGGCGGTGTACGCGCCTGACAGTGCCGCGGCGCGACTGCCCGCCACGAATTGCAGCACCTGCGCGCCCGTCGCCCCTGCACCCTGCCCCAGCGACAGGCTCGGAATGCCGGCCAAAAGTGCGCCCACCACCGACCACGCTTTCATTGCCCCCCCAAGACGAACAACTTCTCGCGGATCAGCCGGCCCCGCACATCGAAAATGACCAGGTAGATGCCGGGAGCCACGCGCGTGCCTTCGTCGTTGCGCAGGTCCCAGGTCACGCTGCCCAGTAGATCAAGGCGGCGGGTCAGGTCGAGTACGCGGCGTCCGTTCAGTGTGTAGATGCCTGCCACGCGCGGGCGCTCGGCAAAGTTGAAGACCACGCGTGTGCCGCGCACAGGATTCTCGCTGAGAGAGAACACCTCGGCGTTGGCAAGTACGGTCGTGGTCGTTACCGCCGATGTTATGGCAACACTCACGGGTTCCAGCTGGTCGCGGGCACCGGAGCGCGCGCCCACAGTGCGCGTTTCGCCGGATACAAAGCGCATCTGAAACTGCGTGTTGTTGGCGGCGGCACCGGAGAGCTCGATGCCAATCAGCAGTCGCGCCGAATCGCGCCGGGCCACGGTGAACGCGGTTGTGGCGATGCGCACGGTATCGGCGGCACCCGGGCCGCGTGGTGCCGAGGCAATGACACGATCCGAGGCATCGAGTCGCCCATTGGCATTCAGATCCTGTGCGACCAGCAGCCTGGCACCAGGGTCAACGCCATGCACGCCAAAGCTGAGCGACTCGATGTTCACATTCTCGAAACCGTGGACGCGCAAATTGAGCGCAAGCAGCGTCAGCTGGGTCCGTGCTCTGCCCAGCGTGACGCTGCTTTGCACGGCGGCACTGCCGCTGGCGGCGACTGTGGCCGGTGGCACAACCGTGAGTCGCGCTGTGTCTGCGTTGGTACCGGCGCGCGCAATGATGAGTGTATTGCCGTTTTGTAGTGCGCGTACCATGCCGAACGCATCGACTTGGGCCACACTCGGATCGGTCGACTCGAAGGTTACACTGCTGCTCACGCCGACCGCGCACGCATCCAATTGCAGCGTGGCGTTGCGCGGCAAAGTGTCTGCTTCCGGCGAGATAGAAACCAGGGTCAATGAGCTGGCTGTGCCCAGCTGACACAGTGCGCGGGGCACCAGCAGCTTGCCGTAGCCCCACCAGTCCCTGGGTTGTGCGCCAAAATCGTTGCCATACGTGCGATTGGTGAACGCATCGCGCAGCGCTCCGCGCTCGAAGGCCTGTTTGGCCTCCGTGAACGTAAGGTTGGGACGAATCTGCATCATCAAGGCAATGGTGCCGGTCACTTGCGGCGCGGCCATGCTGGTGCCCTGGTTGGCCCAGTGCACCAGGTCGGGCGCCACACGGTTGGCCGCCACCGCAGCATGGCGCGAGCGAGCCGATATCACGGCAATACCGGGTGCCACGAGTTCCGGCTTCAATCGTCCATCGCGCGTGGGGCCGCCATTGGAGAAGCGAGCCAGGTCGCCGATCTCCTCGTTTTGCGGGAAGCAAAACTGGACGGTGCCGGAGGGCCAGCACATGCGCGAGGCGTATGCGCCCACGGTCACGGCCGAACGCGCGTTGCCTGGTGAGCCCACGATATAACGATTGTCGAAGCCGGTCACCCCGCGCGCGCCCAGCGTATTCACGTTCATCCAGAAATGGAACGCCTGCCCTGAGCCCGTGCCCATGGTGGTAACGCGCAGTATCCACGTGCCGGCAGCGGCTCTGGCCTGTGACGATCCGCAGTCGCCTATCACAATGAGCGCTTCATGATCGCCATTCTGCGGATTGGGGCCGTTGGCCGCGTTGTTGATTTGGATGCTGCCGCTCACGTTGTCCTGCAAATTGCTGGCGCCGGGATCGTTGCTGTGGCTCGAACCATCAGGACGCACCACGGTGATGCGCAAGCGATCTTGTGCCTCGTACCAGAAACTCAGTTGGATCAACTCATTGCAGCCGCCCGGAATCGACGCCGTGGACGGAAACTGAATGCTGAACTCACGCGTGGATCCGGTCGTGGCCAGGCCCGTTCCATGGATGTAGAACGGAGTAAAAACGAACGGCGAGCCGTCGCGGTTTTGCAGGTTGCCGTGGGAGCCTTCATTGCCGGAAGAAATGACCACCACAAAGCCGGGGCGCGAGAGATTGTCGATTTCCTGCTCGTACAAACGCGTGCCGTCATGGGCGCCCGTTTGACCGCCCAATGACAAGTTCACGACTACCGGCCGGTTCAATGCACGTCCCTGAGCCTCCAGCCAACGCAACCCATCCAGGATGTTCGATTCCGAAAACGAGCCATTGCCGCCTTTTACAATGAGCAAGTCAGCCAGCGGAGCTACACCGGCATACTGGTACGTGGAAGAACCCACCGGCGTCGAGGCGCTGCCATCACCTGCGGCCGTGCCCGCCGTGTGCGTGCCGTGGCCATGCGTATCCTGCTCATCACAAGGGGTGGTGTCGGTGGGATTGTCGATCACGCGTTGAATCGCTTCGCGACTGCAGTAGTTACCCAGATTGAAGCCGGGCGGTGGCGTGCCCGATCGGGTCTGGTCCCACAAACCGAGCAAACGCGTGCGTCCGTTTACATCCAGGAAGTCCTCGTGCCGAAAATCAATGCCCGTGTCATACACGCCCACGATTGCGCCAGCGCCGGTCACCCCGGTCCAAACGCCTCCAACTTGCCGCCGCACATCGTTGGCGCGAATCGCTTTGAGCGCAGAGTCGTGATTTACGGTGACGGTCTGCGCTGCTTCTACCATGCGAATCGCGGTCGTACTATCCAACCGCTCGAGCGCAGTCAGCGGCAATTCAGCGGTGACTATGTTGTTGCGCACGGTGCCGATGGTAGCGCCCAGCGCGCGCAACTCGTCCAGTCCGCGCGCATCACGCAGTTGCACGAAGACACTGACCTGCGCGGGCGCGGTTACGGTGGCGCGGCTGAGGGCCACGCGACCTCCAAACGGCTGGCTTTGTGCCGGCTCATCGCGGCCCAAACGCGGATTGCGCTCGATGCCGGCGCGCAGCTCGGCCTGGCCCAACACGCGTAACACCGGATCGACGTACGGGGCGGGTGACTGCGCACTCACTCCTGTACCCATGATCCCGAGCAGCAGCAGCACCGCTCGAACCTCAAGCCGGACCATCACTCTCCGTTTCAACGTTGTTTTTGCTATTTGACAAGCGGATCTGCCCGGACAATTCCACCCATTCAACGTTGGGCCAACGCGTGATTCTTCGGGCATGGCCCGCCCGAATGTTGCCCGTTACCACGCGGCCCGCCGCGCTTCCCAGTGACAGGCCCAACCGAGCCAGCTGTTCCCGATCCTCAGGAACAACGTCGCGATGCAGGCGGATGAGCACGCCCACCACGCTATCGGGGTGGACTTCAATTACCCTGAGGAGTGCTGGTTCGAGCCGCTCGGGCCGATCCCGGTTGCCGCCATTCCGCGCACAGGACCCAGCCAGCAATATCGCGGCGCCGCCGGCCAGGACCCAGACGGCCGGTCGCGTAATCGTTGAGCGTGATGGCACGAGCCGCGTTGTGAAACTCAGAAGAAGTAACGCCTGGGGGGAGTCACTCCATAGTGACTAGAGAATCTGCCAGGTGCTCCAATTCGGCCGCAATGCGCCGCGTCTGCTCGGCCGGCACCGGCGTACGTCGTGGCGATTGTTGGGCCGGTCCGTTGAGGCTGCGCAGCACTTCCTCGGCCTGTGAGCGCATACCGGAATGGCCGGTATCACCCAGCAAACTCAGCGCTTCACGGATATGCTCGCGCGCCGAGTCCGTTTCGCCAACCAGGCCTGCGCCGCGGCCCAGATCGATGTGCGCGGCCGCGCGCGCGGCGCGATGCGCCGGCGGCAATTCACGTAACGCGGCGGATCGGCGTTCCCGAAAGCGATCGCGATCGCCGTGCTCCGCCGCCACCAGTGCTGCGCCCGCAAGTCCGGCCAGACGCAGAGTCGGCGAGCTGGCGCGTAATGAGATCAGGGCGTAGCAACGCTCCGCTGCTCGGGCAAAGCCCAACCCGGCCAGGGCATCGCCCATGAGCTTCAGAATCTGCGCGCGGTCTTCTGCTCGCTCTACCATGCGCAGTGCGGACCAGCCGTGCTCGATCACACCATCCGGCTGATTTATCTCGGCAGAATGACGGCATAGTTGCGCCAGCGCCAAACCCACCAGCGCTTCGTTGCCCCACTCACGCGCACGGCGATGCGCCTGCAACAGTGCCTCACCTGCCTGGCTGCCATCACCTGTGCCGCGGTACGCCGCCGCCAGCTGGCCGATGGCGCGGATCCACTCGCCGCGGTCATCACTCGTCAGTGCCAGCTCACACGCATCATGGGCCCGCGACTGCGCCTCTTCCAGATGACCTGCGGACAGCGCCACTCGTGATAGAGCGCGTGTGGCCGCGGCCGCTTGCCGGTCACGCGGCACGTTACGCGTCATGGCCAGCGCTGCGCGTGCATACTCCTCGGCAGCTGCATGTTGGCCATTTGCTTCTGCAAATTCCGAGACCACCAACACAGCCTGCACGATCAACTCGGACTGACGCGTGCGCAGGTCGTTCAGCAGCCGCGCCAGAACGGCCCGCTCCGCATCACGCGCGGGCAGTTGACCCAGCTCTTCGCGCACACGATCCACCTGTCGCTCGAACGACTCGATGGGCACATGGTCCGTTCCCAGATGGGCCGCCCGCAGAACCGGCCGCAACGCCAGAAAACGCAGTCGCGCCCGCCGCGCTGCATCACCATCGCGCTCCGCGCCGTCCAGATCGCGCAATACGGCCCAGCCGGGAAAGGACCGCTCGCGCTCAGGTGATGCGAGCGGCGCCAGCCGATCATAGCGCGCCGTCATACCCCTACCTCCTGCGCAGGCACACTCCCACCGCACTCTTCCGCAAATTGCTGCAACGCACGGTCGATCACGTCCGTTCCACGCAATGGAAGACCCTTACCACCAATCGTAGCCTTGATGGCACGCCGAAACGCTGCACCCGACGAATAACCAAGTTGATGCCCTACGGACTCCACGCTCCGACCCGGTTCCATCAACCAGCGCAGCCCGTGCAGTACACGAAGCCACAGCAGCAGACGACCGGGTGTCGGCAATCGCCAGCGTTCGCAGCGTCGCTCGAGCGTGGAAATCGACACGTCAAAGGCCGTGGCCAACTCCGGCACCTGGATCTGGTCCGAGACGTGTTCCGTGGCGTAGCGAACCAACTCGATGCCATCTGCGTCGATTCGCCCTTGCAATTGCATCTCAATCAACGGCCACAAGCCGCGACCCAGCGCCAGCTCGATGATCTCGCGCACTAACACCGGATCATCCGCATGTCGCGAGATGATTACATCGGCCGCGCCCGCTTTGCCCAGGCGAAATAGCTCCCGTCCATCCACATCGCCCCACGCAATCACCGGCGTCAGCGGGTAACGCTGCGTGAAACGAAACACACGCAGCGCGCCATCCTTCCGTGTTTCCGCGTGCAAATCCATCACGACTAGCCCAACCGGCTGGCGTCGAACGGCGCGCAACAATTCACGCCACGATTCAGCCCACAGTACCGGGTGAGGCGGTACCGCAGTGGTGAGATATTCGCGATCTGCCTGGTTGGGCAGCAGCGCCGCGATGATGGCCATGAGTTTGAAGTATTAAGAAAAATGTAGACTGCGTGCGCTAAGGTATTGGCAGGCACCCGGGCTCCGCAAGCTTTCCCGTTGTGCCACAACGAGTTTCAATTACGATCCGGATCCTGTGCGGACAATCCGGATTCCAGCCATGAATAACGACCGCCAAGCACGTCCTGTGCAAGTCGGTATCTTGCGGCATCGTCGTTCTTGAATACGGCACGGAAGTGTGCGTTCACGCGCCGGCGGGCCGCGCGACAAAAAGCATCGGCCAGGGTTACGGCCGAGGGGTCACCGCCCGCCCGGGTGAGCGCCCGAGCGCGGGCGCATGATGCGGCCATGGCGAACAACTCGGCGCCCACGTCCACCAGGCGGAACAGCACCGACTGCCGTTTCTCGAGTTTGGGCCCAAACCGGGTCATGGCGTAGAAAAGCGTGCGGCCGAGCCGACGGGCCGCCCGACTGACGAACCGGAGATGGGGCGCCAACGTTCCAAACTCGGAGTACTGGGGCCAGCGGCCCCAGCCGGCGACCAGTCCGGGCATCCAGCCGGCAAGGTGAAGGCCCAGACCCACCGCGCCTTTGAGCTTGTCACCCATAGCGGCGTCCGGGTCCACCATGGCGCCAGCCTTCGAGAGGTGCGGATCCACTGCCTCGCGGGCAATGAAGAGGCGCATGATCTCGCTGGACCCCTCGAAGATCAGGTTGATGCGCAGATCGCGCATGATCTGCTCGAGCGGGACCGGTTCCTCTCCACGCGCGGCCAAAGACTTGGCGGTCTCGTAGCCGCGGCCGCCGCGAATCTGCATGGTTTCGTCGACCACGTGCCAGGCGGCCTCGGAGTTGAACATCTTGGCGATGGCCGCCTCCAGCCGGATATCCGATTTGCCCGCATCTGCCAGGCCTGCGGAGAGCTCGGCGATCGCGTCCATGGCAAACGTGTAGCTGGCAATGGAGGCGATCTTCTGGGCGATGGCGTCATGTTTGCCTACCGGCGCTCCCCACTGTTGCCGCACGTTGCTCCACTCGCGCGCAACCTTCAAGCAATATTTGCCGGCCGCGGCGCAAGTGGCCGGAATCGTCAGACGGCCGGTATTCAGCGTGATGAGCGCCAGCTTGAGGCCACGGCCCTCGCCCCAAAGGATGTTTTCCTTCGGTACCCGCACGTTGCGCAACCGGACTACGCCGTTCTCGATGCCCCGCAGGCCCATGAACTCGCAGCGGTGCACCACTTCCACGCCCGGCATGGCGCTTTCCACAATGAAGGCGCTGATACCTCGCCGTTTGCCATCGCGCGCGGGCGTGCGCGCCATGACCACCATGATTTCGGCGATTGGCCCGTTCGTGCACCACAACTTTTCGCCATTCAGGATGTACGCCGTGCCGTCAGGTGTGGGCTCGGCAGTGGCGGACATGCGGGCGGGATCCGAACCCACGTCCGGCTCGGTCAAGGCAAACGCGGAGATCGCGCCGCGGGCCAGTCGAGGCAGATACTTCTTCTTCTGCTCGTCAGTGCCGAAGATCTTGAGCGGCTGCGGCACGCCGATCGATTGATGGGCCGAAAGCAACACGCCAATTGCGGCGCAACGGGTCGAAATCAGCGCGATCGCCCGGTTGTAACTGGTTTGTGAGAGACCGAGCCCCCCATACTCACGTGGGATCTTGATGCCGAATGCACCCACGCGGCGCAGACCTTCGATGACTTCCCCCGGGACCTGGTCCTCCGCTTCGATCTTCAGGTTGTCGACCGTGCGCAGAACGGCCTCCACGTTCTTCATGAACTCGGCTGCCCGCGCCTGCTCTTCCGGGTCGAGCTGCGGCCATGGGTAAATCAGATCCAGATTCAGTCGGCCCAGAAACAACTCGCGCACGAAGCTCGGCTGCGTCCACTCCGTCTCGCGCGCCGCTTCTGCTACCTGACGCGCTTCCTTTTCGCTGACTTGCGCGCCCGCCGCTGGTTTGGTGATCTCTTTAGCCGTTGTGCTCATGTCCGTTCCCGATGCCCGTTACGCCCGACTTCCCTCCCCGCTACGCCCGTTACACCCGCTACGCCCGAAACTCCCGCTGAGCGCGAAGCGCTCAGCGCAAGATGTACTTGGCAATCGTCTGCAGCTGCATGTTGCTGGTTCCCTCATAGATCGTGCCGATCTTGGCGTCACGGTACAGTTTCTCAACCGGGTACTCGCGGGTGAAGCCGTAGCCGCCATGCAAATCGATGCAGGACGATGCAATGCGCTGCGCGGCTTGTGAGGCGTAGAGCTTGGCGATGGCGGCTTCTACGATGAACGGCTGGCCGGCATCCTTCAGACGGGCCGCGTTGTAGACCAGCAGGCGAGTTGCTTCCAGTTCAGTCCACATTTGAGCAAGCTGGAACTGCACACCCTGGAAGTCGGCCACCTTGCGCTGGAACTGCTCGCGTTCCTGAACGTAGCGCAGCGTGTGGTCGAGCGCGCCCTGGGCCAGCCCCAGCATCTGTGCGCCAATGCCGATTCGCCCTTCGTTCAGGGTCTCGATGGCGATTTTGTAGCCCTGGCCGACGGCGCCCAAAACGTGGGACTTCCGGACCAGGCAGCCGTCCATGACCAACTCCACTGTGGACGAGGCCCGGATGCCCAGCTTGTCTTCCTTCTTGCCCACCGAAAAGCCAGGTGTGTCGCGCTCAACCAGAAACGCGGTTATGCCACGGTAGCCCGCTTCCGGACTGACGTTGGCGAACATGATGAACAGGCCGGCTTCGGCACCATTGGTGATCCAGAGTTTGCGCCCCTCCAGCCGCCAGGCATGACCTTCATCGTGCGCGCGCGTGCGCAACGCAAACGCATCCGAGCCCGAGCCTGCCTCGGAAAGCGCATACGCACCCACCACCTGTTGGGCCAGGTTGGGCAGAAACTGAGCCTTTTGCTCTTCGCTGCCCCAGCGCAGCACACAATTGTTGACCAGCGTGTTCTGGACGTCGACCAGCACACCCACGCTCGGGTCGATGCGGGACAACTCCTCCACCACCAGAACCGAATTGAAAAAGGAGGAGCCTGCGCCACCCCACGCCTCGGGGATCTCAACCCCCATGAGCCCGAGCTGAAAGAGCAGTGCGATGAGATCGGCGTCCATCTGCGCCGCTTCATCCATGTGACGGGCACGGGGCGCAATGGTTTCTTCCGCGAACTGGCGAACCGTTTCGCGGAACATTGTTTCTTCTTCTGTGAGAACCGTGAGCGGCTGCGGCGCAGCTTCGGGCACCACGAGTGCCATGATCGTGAAAACTCCTGGGGAATTCGGAGAATGCTGCAGACAGCAAGCTAATTCGGTCGCCCACTCACGGCCAGCACGATCCGTAATGCTACGGGCGAGTCGGGCGTGATGGGAGTGACGGAAGTGACGGGCGTGTCGGGCGTGTCGGGCGTTTCGGGATGAAGCGAAGCCTCTCAGAGCATCAACGCTCCGACGCCGATGCCAATGTAGTTGCAGATGCCGATGCAGTTGTAGATGCAGTTGCAGATCAAGTGCAGTCGCTCATTGAATCTGGATTGTTTTCTCGATACGCCCGACACGCCCGACACGCCCGATACGCCCGACACGCCCGACACGCCCGCTACGCCCCGCAGGTCAGCGAATCACGGGTAAGGGTGCCGTCCGCCAGGTGTCACAGCGTCGGCCGGCCTCGATCAGTGCTGCAGACAAGCGACGCGCGGCCTCTTCTTCGCGCACGGGAATGGCGAAGGTCCAGTCGCGGTTTTGCAATCCACTGTCCATATCGACTGACACGATGGGACGCGTGCGTCGTTGGCTGGCATAGCCGACGATTTCATAGGGCTGGGGATCGAAACGGCTGCCACTGCCGGGCAAGGCGGGGCGCACGATCATACGGTCCAAATCGAGCGCCTTGAGGGGCACGCGTGTCTCGCGCATTCTGCCGAGTGCTGCACGGTCCTCGAAGATCCGAGTGCGATGCCGCCAGCGGAACAGACAGCCTTCCACTTCCACATCACGCAATTCGTGCATGACCGTGACGCGTCGCTCGTTCGCGCTGAAAAGGCGGATCTGGTTCACGTAGAACGTGCCCTCAATGGCCAGCTCGAGGGTCAGCATCAGGTAGGCGGAATCCGGAAGTGCGGGCAGCGTGTCTCGCTGCGCATGCAGCGCGTGCGGAATGGCAAACGCCGTGAGCACCAGCACGATGCCGAGCGATAGCCCGGGGCCCATAAAGCAACGCACACCCCGGTGTAAGGCTTCCAGTATCTTGCTGCCCCGATGGATGAAGCACCTCCGGATCATGCCTGGCAGGTATGAGAATCCGACGCCCGAGAGCCGCGCACAATGGTTCCGTGCTGAAACGCGAGAGGCCATCGAACCGGAGTCCGATGACCTCTCAATGCATTTCCGCAACCCGACGCGATGCCTGCGATCGGCACCCGACGTCTGCGGACATTTGTCCTCGCGTGTTCGGCTAGGCGCCGATCAGGCGATCGCTTGCCCGTGTCGGGTTACGGAAAGAACTCGAACTGGCCAAGGGATCACCTCCTTCGTTAGGGGAACGTTTGGGCGTTCGCAAGTACTACTCTCGCTCCCAACGAATGTTTCCGCAAGCATCGTGCTCTTGCCGGTCCCGGCCCGGCCGAGGTCTCTTACCTTGATGGTATGCTGGAAAGGTTGGAGCTAAATGGTTGATGAGCAACAATACCGAGCCCTGCTGGAACTGGTTCGTAAGGTCCGACATGACGCGAACAATCCCATCACGGCTGCGCTTGGCCATGTTCGATTGCTGTTGGACGACCCGGACGCAGGTCCGGAGGCGCAGCGCGAAAGTCTGCGTGTGATTGAAACTGAATTGCGCCGCATTACGGAGATCGTTCGACGATTGAATCAGATCGATGATGATGGTTTGTAGCGGCGAACAGAACGGCCGGCTTGCGGGCGGGCCCGCGCCCCGGGCGCAGGTCGAGGGACCCTTGCTTCGGGCGCGGCCTGCCTAGTATTTCTCCCGCCCGGGTGACCCTGAACGGAGCTGCGGATGGCAGAGATTCCGGACGATCTGCTCTACACCGAGGAGCACGAATACCTGAAACGGGTAGGCGACGGCATCTACCAGGTGGGCATCACGGACTATGCACAGGGTGAGCTGGGCGACATCGTGTTTGTCGAGTTGCCGCAGCCGGGTAACCGGTTTGAACGCAAGGATGTTTTTGGCACCGTGGAAGCCGTGAAGGCGGTGAGTGACCTGTACAGTCCGGCCTCGGGTGAAGTCGTGGAAATCAATGAGGCGTTGACCAACGACCCGGCGCTGGTGAACAACGACCCGTACGGCAAAGGCTGGATGATCAAGCTGCGCCTCACGGACGAAGCTGAACTGGAACACCTGCTGGGTTCAACGGAATACGCCGCTCACGTTGGACAATGAACCGGCTCACCTGGCACGGCCATTCCTGTTTCACGCTGCAAACTGCCAGCGGCTACCGTCTCATGTTCGATCCGTGGTTGAACGAGAATCCAGCGGCTGACATCAAGACTGATGACGTCGATAAGCTGGACTTCGTGCTGTGCAGCCACGGCCATTACGATCACTTTGGAGACGCCGTCACACTGTGCCGTAAGACTGGTGCCACGCTGTTGGGCGCGTTCGAGCTGGTGGCCTTCGCGCAGTCCAAGGGCGTGCAGAACGCGCACTCGTTGCACATCGGCGGCGGCTACAACTTCCCATTTGGCTACGCCAAGATGACGCCGGCCATGCATGGTGGTCAGGTGGCGGGCGATGAAGCGGGCACGTACACGACGCATGCCGGCGGCTGGTGGCTCGATCTGGGGCAGGCCGGCGGTCGATTGTATCATGCGGGCGATACGGCGCTCTTGATCGAGATGCAACTGCTGCAAGGCAAAGTGGACGTGGCCCTGCTGCCCATAGGCGACAACTACACCATGGGTCCGGAAGACGCGGTGCGGGCGGTCGAGTTCATCGCGCCGCGCACGGTCATTCCCATGCACTACAACACCTTCGATCTGATCAAGCAGGACCCGCACGCGTTTGCGCGGCGAGTTGGCGAGCGGGCCAAAGTGCACGTGCTCGAGCCGGGTCAGAGTTACGAGTTCTAACGCGCATCCCCCCGAGTGGCACCTGGTCGTGAATGCGGCCACCCAGAGCGATCTTCCCGAAGCCCGTTGTGGCGCGTTCAACATGGCGGTGGATCACGTGCTCCTGGAACGCGTGCAGCGTGGCGGTCCACCCGCCTTGCGCTTTTATCGTTGGCAGCCAGCCTGTCTGTCGTTGGGCCGCAATCAGCCGGCTTGCACACAGCAATCCCGGCTCGAAGCGCTGGCCCCGGACATTGTGCGCCGGCCCACGGGCGGATTGGCTGTGCTGCACGACCAGGAGCTGACCTACAGCGTAGCCGCGCCGGCCAGCACATTCGGCTCACCACGGGCCGCCTATGAAGCCATCAATCAAGCGCTGCTTCGCGGTCTGCTTTCCCTGGGCGTACCGGCGGCGGCACTGACCGCGGACAGCACGCGCTCGAGTTTTCGCGGTGCCGGCTCTTGTTTTGCCGGCAGTGCGCCCGGCGAAGTCGGTGTGGACGGCCGCAAAATGGTCGGCAGCGCACAGCGGTATGAGCGGCGTACCATCCTGCAACACGGATCCATCCTGCTGGATGGCGATCAATCTATGGCCGATGAGTGGTTCGGCTGGAGCGCGCACGCGGAGTCATCGACCGCTCTTGGTCGCGTCTTGCCTCGCCTACCCGACCAGCGTGAATTACTCGATGTATTTGGCCGCAGTTTCGAGCAACAACTCGGCATTGCTCTTGCGCCCGCCTGCCTCGGCTCCATCGAGCTGGCGCGTGTCCACGAGCTCACCGATCACTATCGAAGCGCGGCCTGGACCTGGCGCGTGTGAGGGATGAGCCATGAGGGACCAGGGACGACCGATGGTACGGCTCGGCGCGCTGCGCGCGGTGCTGCTCCCACTGCTGCTGCCGCTTCTGCATCTTGCGTGTGGTGGCGAGCGCGCCGGCGGCGGAGCGGCCGGCAGCACGGTCATCACGGGACTGCGCGCTGACCTGGCCGGTTTGAATCCAGTTACCTATACCGACCAGTACACGGGCGAGATCATCAACTTTGCGCTGTACTCGCCGCTCATCCAGTACGACGCAAACCTGGAAGTGAGACCCTACCTGGCCGACTCCTGGGAACTGACCGGTGACACAGGTGTGATCATGCGGCTGCGCCGCGATGTGCGCTGGCACGATGACCGTCCGGTAACGGCCGAAGATGTGAAATTCACATTCGATCTGGCCAAGGATCCGAGTTCCGCATCTCTTATCGGCTCGGCCTTTCTGGGCGACGTCGATCGCGCAGAAGTTACCGACAGCTTCACGATTCGTTTTCATTTCTCCCGGCCACACGCGCAGGCCCTGGAAGATTTCTGGTGGGCGCCGCTGCCCCGACACTTGCTGCAGAACGTGGCCCCGGCCGAGCTGAAGAACGCGCCCTTCAATCGTCAGCCGGTGGGCAGCGGTCCGTTCCGGTTCTCACAGTGGCAGGCCAACCAGCGGCTGGTGCTGGAACCGAATCCCGCTTTTCCGGAAGCACTGGGCGGTCCGGCCGCTGCGCGGGTCGTGCTGCGTGTCATTCCCGAGGCGTCCACCATGCTGACCGAACTCAAGACCGGTGGACTGCATGTGGACATTCCGGTCTTGCCCGAGCAGACGCGCGACATCAAGGCAGACGCCAATCTGCAATTGCACGCGTTTCCCGGACGCACAGTTTACTACATCGGTTGGAACAACAAACGCGCGCCCTTCACCAGTGCCACATTACGCCGCGCGTTGGCGCTCGGCATCAATCGCCAGGAAATCATCGATGCGTTGCTGGCCGGAGAAGGCGCTATGGCCACGAGCACCGTACCGCCCTGGCATCCGCTCTACCCGAAGGAAGTGCAGCCGCTGGCTTACGATCTGCCGGCGTCCATGCGCCTGCTCGAGCAGGAAGGCTGGCGGGATACCAACAATGACGGCATCCGGGAAAAGGATGGTCGGCCCCTTCGCTTCACCCTGCTCAGCAGCGACAACACACTGAACCGCGCGGTGGTCGAGATGCTGCAAGCGCAGTTGCGTCGGGTAGGCGCCGATGTGCTGCCGCGCGTTCTGGAATTTCAGACCATGCGGGCGCAGCACGTGGCGCGTGACTTCGATGCCGTGTTTACCAACTGGGTGCTGGACAACTTCCAGATGGCGGCTGCACCCCGACAACTTTTCCATTCCCGGCTGGCTGATGTGCAGGGGTCGACCAATCGCAGCTCGGTCACGCTGCCTGCGCTGGACCGCTTGATCGAGCAAGCGGCGGCCGCCACCGACCCGGCGCGCGCGCGCGCCATCTGGCCTGAGATCACCGAGCTTCTGCAGCGCGAACAGCCCATCACGTTCATGTACTGGCTCAATGAACTGGCGGCAGCGCGGCGAGACGTATCGGGCGTGATCATGGACCCGCGCGGCGAATTCGTCAGCGTGGCGGAGTGGACACTCGGGCGCCGGTAATATCATGGGTGCGTTCATCCTGCGGCGGGTGCTGGGCGCCATTCCTCTCCTGCTCGGGATTGCCACACTGGTCTTCTTCGTGCTCGCACTGGCGCCCGGAGACCCAACCGCCGCGTATCTGAACCCGAACGTTCCGGCTGAGGTCATCGAGCAGCTGCGCCGCAACTTCGGCCTCGACCAGCCCATTCACGTCCGCTACTTCCGCTGGATGGGCTCGTTCTTTACCGGCAATTTCGGCTATTCCTTCGCCCAGGGCCGGCCGGTGGCCGACGTCCTGTTCGAAGCGATGCCCAACACCATGGTGCTGGCCGGTTTTTCGCTGCTGCTCGTCTTCCTGTCAGGCATTGTGATCGGCGTGCTTCAGGCCGTGCGTCAGTATTCACTCATGGACGGTCTGCTCAGTCTGGTCTCGCTCTTCTTCTACTCCATGCCGCCTTTCTGGCTGGCACTCATGCTCATGCTGGTGTTTGCGCTCAAGGCGCACGAGTGGGGTTGGCCGATTGCCCTGCCCGCCACAGGCGTTACCAGCGTCGACTACGATTTCCTGTCCGCTGGCCAACAACTGCGCGACCGGTTGGTGCATCTGATTCTGCCTGTAGCCACGCTCACGCTCGCGCTGGCTGCGGGCGTGGCCCGCTACACGCGCGGCCAGATGCTGGAGGTCGTGCGCCAGGACTATATCCGAACCGCACGCGCCAAGGGCCTGCCCGAGCGCACGGTCATCACGAAACACGCACTGCGCAACTCTCTCATTCCGGTCATCACACTGCTCGGACTCTACCTGCCATTCCTGTTCAGTGGTGCGGTATTCGTGGAAGTCATCTTTGCCTGGCCGGGCATGGGCCGCGTCATCTACGATGCGATTCTCCAGCGCGACTACCCGGTGGTGATGGCCACCAGCTTCCTGTTCGCGGTCATGGTCGTGCTCGGCAACCTGATCGCCGATGTCCTGTACGCGGTGGTCGATCCGCGCATCCGTTATGACTGAAAAGCAAGACCTGTCGGGCGTACCGGGGTCGAGGGGAGATCCGGAGAGCGGGCTGCCCTTGGGAGTGCCGCTCGATGAAACTGCCAAAGAAATGCCCGAGGGCCCGCCGCCCAAACCGCCGCGCTACGCTCTCCTCGCTTCGGCATTGTTGCCCGGACTCGGTCACATGCTTTCCCGCGCACTTGCGCGCGGCATGTTGCTTCTGATCAGCTGGGGTTTCTTCCTGGGCATTCTGGTATTCCAGTCCGATCGATTCCGGGCGCTGGGACAAACGGGCTCACTCGACGACTACATTGCGGCGCTGACCGTTGCGCTTGGACTCCTGGCCACGTGGGCCGGCGCGCTCTACGATCTGACCATCGGTCGCAGGCGCCTCGGTGAAGTCGGTGACTCGCAGTGGCGCATTGCTGCGCGTCACTTTCGCAAGAGCCACCTGGCCCTGGCCGGTCTCGCGCTTTTGGTTGTGTTCTATTTGATCGCGCTGCTGGCACCGCTGCTGGCGCCCTACGATCCGATTGCACAGGAAAACGTGATCGCTACCAGCCTGCGGCCTCCCTCCGCGCAACACTGGCTGGGCACGGATCGTTTTGGACGCGATGTACTCAGTCGCATCCTGTACGGCGCACGTATCTCCCTGGCCATTGGCTTCGTCGCCACTGCCATCAGTGTAACACTGGGCACGTTGCTCGGTGCCGTGGCTGGTTATCTGGGGGGCAAAGTCGATGCGGCGGTCATGCGCTTCACGGACATGGTGCTGGCCTTTCCGCGGCTCGTGTTGCTCATCATGATCGTGGCCCTCTTCAGTCCCTCGGTCGCCGTCATCATCGCCGTGCTGGGACTCACGCAATGGCCCAATACCACGCGCATTGTGCGTGGCGACGTGTTGAGCTTGCGCGAACGCGAATTCATCCAGGCCGCGCGTGCCCTGGGTATGGGCCGCTCGCGCATCATCCTCTGGCACCTCATTCCCAATGTGCTGGCGCCGGTCATTGTCACCGCCACACTCGGCATAGGCAACACCATCGTGCTGGAAGCGGGCCTGTCGTTTCTGGGTCTCGGTATTCAGCCTCCCACGCCCTCGTGGGGCAATATGGTATCCGATGGCCGGGACGTCCTGATCAGCGCCTGGTGGCTGGCCACGTTCCCCGGGCTCACCATCGTGCTCACGGTACTTGCCTTCAACCTGGTGGGCGATGGCCTGCGTGATGCGTTGGATCCCAGGTTGCGGCAATGAAATCTCAAACGGATGAACGAAGTAAAGGACGTTCACGTTCAACGAGCAACAGTCCCACTGCCATCCCGAGCAGGCACCCGCGCCCGGCCGCGCCTGCTCCCGTTATGCGCGCCCGCTCCCGAACGTGGTGAACCGAAAGCATGGCTCGATTTGGCGGACCAGCTCTGAACGTGAAGGTCCGTTCAATTCGTCAAATCCGTTAAGGAGTTCGTACGTGCAGAGTGACAATTTGCTCGAGGTACGCAACCTGAGGACCTATTTCCACACGGACGCCGGCCTGGCCCGTTCGGTGGATGGTGTTTCCTTCTCGGTGGCGCCCGGTGAGGTGCTGGGAATTGTGGGCGAGAGCGGATGTGGCAAGTCAGTGACATCTCTCTCCATCATGCGGCTCGTACCGAGTCCGCCGGGAGAAATCGTGGCAGGCAGCCACATCTTGCTGCGTGGTGAGGATCTGGTGAACGTGGCGGAGTCGCGCATGCGGCAGATTCGCGGCAACGAGATGGCCATGATCTTCCAGGAGCCCATGACCTCGCTGAACCCGGTGTTCACGGTGGGCGATCAGATTGCCGAGGCCATTCGGTTACATCGTCGTGAGTCCAAGCAGAAAGCGCGCACCGGCGCAATCGAGATGCTGCGCGTGGTGGGCATCCCAAACCCGGCCGAGCGGGCCGATGATTACCCGCATCAGCTCTCGGGCGGTCAGCGCCAGCGTGTGATGATTGCCATGGCCCTGTCCTGCGAGCCTGCGTTGTTGATTGCCGATGAGCCAACCACTGCGCTCGATGTGACCATCCAGGCCCAGATTCTCGAGCTGCTCGCCGAGCTGCGCCAGCGGTTGGGCATGGCGATCATCCTCATTACCCACGACCTGGGTGTGGTGGCAGAAGTTTGTGATCGGGTGGCCGTCATGTATGCCGGTGAAATCGTGGAAGAAGGCACGGTAATCGAGATCTTCCGTGAGCCGCGCCACCCGTATACGGAGGGCTTGTTACAAGCGATTCCACGCCTGAGCGAACCCGCTGAACGCCTGGCCGTGATCCCAGGCTCGGTGCCGGCTGCCACTGCGTGGCCGGTGGGCTGCCGCTTTCACACGCGCTGCCCATACGGTTGGGCGTTGTGCGTGCGCGAACACCCGGAACTCATGACGGTGGCGGCGGGCGCTGATACCGAGAGCTCGTTCGCACATCGATCGCGTTGCTGGTTGGAACGCCATCCAGATCGTCGTGACCAGGTCAATCAGCAGCGCGGCGCATACGCCCGTTTTCACGCGGGCAGCGACACGGCTCCCGCAGAAGCGTACCATCGGCAGGCCGCAGCCCGCGGTGAACGGCCAGCACGAGAGCCTTCCTCAGAGTCCGGTGTGGAGTGAGTTCCGACTTTCGCGCACAGGTCTCGGCCGAGCTGTCAACGTTGCCACCGCCCAAGGGCGATTCGGATGTGCGCGGCCGAACGCCCGATGATGCAACGCCACCGTCCGATGTACTGCTCCAGGTCAAAGGCTTGAAGAAGTATTTCCCCATCAAGCGTGGTTTGCTGGGCAAAACCGTGGGTCACGTCCGGGCCGTCGATGGAGTGAGCTTTTGGGTGGCGCGCGGTGAGACACTTGGGCTGGTCGGCGAATCTGGATCGGGAAAAACCACGGCCGGCCGCACCTTGTTGCGCCTGATCGAGCCGACGGCAGGCAGCGCCTGGTTTGATGGCCATGATGTATTTGCGCTCGACGCGGAACAGTTGCGCCGCTTGCGCCGGCGCGCGCAGATCGTATTCCAGGATCCATTCGGCTCTCTCAATCCCCGACTCACGGTAGGTGCGGCGCTGCGCGAAGTGTTGAAGGTGCACAACCTGGCGGAGGGCGAAGCCGTGCGCAGGCGCGTGCTGGAATTGCTGGAAATCGTAGGCCTGTTGCCCATACACGCCAGTCGTTATCCGCACGAGTTCAGTGGTGGTCAGCGCCAGCGCATCGGCATCGCGCGGGCTCTCTCGGTCCAACCCGATTTCATCGTCTGTGACGAGCCGGTCTCCGCTCTCGATGTCTCCGTGCAGGCCCAGGTGCTCAATTTGCTCGAGGACCTGCAAAACCAACTCGGCCTCGCGTACCTGTTCATTGCGCACGACCTGAGTGTGATCGAACATGTCAGCCATCGTATTGCAGTCATGTACCTTGGTCGCATTGTAGAACTCGGCGCTGCGGCTAATCTCGTTAAGCGTGCGCGTCATCCCTATACGCAGGCATTGCTGTCAGCCGTGCCGCAGCCGGATCCGACGCGCCGAGCCGCACGCATCGTGTTGACGGGTGACATTCCCAACCCGGCAGCACCACCGTCGGGTTGCGTATTCCATACGCGCTGCCAGCACCCGTTGAAAGACGGAGATTGCGCGCGCATCGTGCCGCCGCTGGCCGAAAAGGCGCCGGGTCATTTTGCGGCGTGTATCAAGGAGCCGGCGTACATATCACAGGAGCAGCTCGGTGACGGGCCGCTTCCAGGCAGCTGATGGTCGCGCTTGCGGCCCTCTTTTTCCGGTGCAGCACTCATGATCGAGATGTCGTTGGCCGTTTATCGTTCTTCTGTTGTCCGGGCCGTGCACTGGCTCTTCATCGCCACAGCCTGGGTTGGTTGCGTGAGCTCGCCCGCCGGTCAGTCGCGTACCGGCGAATCACCGGCCATTGCTCGGCCACTCGAGATCTATCAGCAACTCGGTTTCCTGGCCGGCCCACCTGAATTCCCCGTGGTGGCCAGCTTTGCGACCATGGCCGGCCCCCTGGATTCCACATTCGTCTTGATTGGTGTTTCGCTGCCCGCCAGCGCATTACGCTTTCAGCGTGATGGGTCGGGCTTTCGCGGAGAGTACCAGATCAGCGTTTCGTTCCTCATTGATTCCGTGACCGTCAAGCGCGTGGAGCGGCGCGAGAACGTGCGCGTGGGCAGTTTCGCAGAAACGGGCCGGGTCGACGAAAGCATCATCTTCCAGGACGTGATTGCGCTCTGGCCCGGCAAATACCAGGTGCAGGTGCAGGCCAGCGATGCGTCCAGCTCGCGCGGCTTCCGAGGCAGCGACACGGTGGAAGTGCCCGCCTACGGTGCTCAGCGCCGACTGGGAGCACCGGTTCTGGTATATGAAGCTGAAGGTCGGGAAAACCGGGATGCGCGGCCCGACTTCATAGTCAATGCCCGCAAGACCGTTGCGTTCGGCGCTGAGGTCCCGCGCGTCTACGTAGAACTGTACAACGCGTCCGCGCCGCAGACCGTTCAATTTCGCATTGTCGACGATCGTGGCGCAGCCGTGTGGCAGGATGAGGCACTGGTGGAAGCGGGCAATGAACGGCTGCGCCACATCCTTTTCGATATCCCGACGGACTCGCTGCCATTGGGTCGGCTCTGGCTGGAAGCATCTACGGCCGGTACCAGTGCGGAGATCATTCGATCGCCCTTGCTGGTGACCATCTCAGACCAGTGGATGGTTGCCAATTTCGAAGAGGTCCTGCGCTTTGTTACCTACATTGCCCATGCGGCTGAGTTGGACTCATTGCGCAGCGCCAGCGGCCCGGCGCGCCGTGAGCGCTGGGACGAGTTCTGGCGCCGACGCGATCCGCTGCCGGCCACACCCATCAACGAATTCCGTGAAGAATTCTTCCAACGCGTGCGCTTTGCCACCGAACATTTTGGAGAAGCCGGACGCGCGGGCTGGGAAACGGACCGCGGTGAGGTTTACGTAGTGTTGGGAGCGCCCGATCATACCACGACGCGTCAGGTCGGGCGCGATGCCAGCGCACGGCCCAATGCCATCGAGTGGCTCTATCAAAATGCACCGGGTGGACGGCTGCAACTTCTTTTCATGGACCGCGCAGGGTTTGGTCGTTACGATTTGACGCCCCAATCGGAGCAGGCATTCCGCAGCACTGCGCTTCGCCAGCGGCCGCGCGGTCCCGGCCCCAGACCATAATGCGGCTGCGCCCCTGGCGCGTAGTCTGCAACCAGCGCTAACCATCCGTGTAGGACTCGGTGGGATACTCTACGTAGAGGAGTCGGCGTGATTTCTCGGCACCACGTCTGTGCGATCATCTTTGCAGCGGCTGCAGTCCTGCCTGCGCAGCTGCAGCACGGTCGTGTGCGTGGCTACCATCAGGCCGCTCCCTGGGCCGCGCGCGCGGCCGACCGATCCGAGCCACGTGACCTCTCGTATTACCTCGAAATCGTGACCACGCCCGCCCAGCGCGAAAAAGGGCTGGCCGAGCTCAAGCGTGCCATTGCTCATGCTGAGGCCAGACAGAACTCCAGTGCCCTGCAAAGTTTTGATCGTGCCGCTGCGCTGCTACCCAACCTGGGCGACTGGGTGAGTTTGTTTGCGGCCAGCGTAGCAGCCACCGCTGGCGATACTGCGGAGGTCACTCGCCGGCTCGAGAAACTGGACAGCCTGTTGCTCGTGGACTGGGCCTGGCGCACGCACGTGCGGGCCTATCGCAACGCCAACAACGATTCGACAGCAATGCGGCTGGCCGACGCCGCAGCTCGCACTCCGGGATCGCCTCGCCGACGTTCGGAAGCCTGGCGGGCCCAGGGCGAGATACTTCTGCTACGCGCTGACACCGTGGCCGCTGCCCTTGCGTTGAGCCATGCCATCGACGCGTGGCCATATTCCGATGCAGCCCTCGAAGCCGCTCGTCTGTTGAGCGCGCTGCGTGGTTTGCACCCGGAACACCACCTGCGCATCGGCCGCACCTATTTGCGCTTCGGGAACTTCTCCCGCGGCATGGGCGGCTTGAACGCCTACCTCGCCTCGGGTGTTGCACCGCCGGACAGCGCTGCACGCATACGACTCGAGATGGGCCGCGCTTATTTCGATGGGCGCGACTATGATCGGGCGCAAGATGAGTTGATGCACGCGGCCCGCGCGGAGACATCCGTTTCGCCCCTCGCGCTCTACCTCGCGGGACGAGCCCAATACCGCGATGGTGACGAGCTGGCTGGCCGCCGTACCCTGCACCAGGTCGTCGATCGTTATCCGGATCAATCGGTGTCCAGCCAGGCGTTGGTCCTGCTCGGCGACCTCAGCCAGGATGACAATGAGACCGAGTCAGCGCAGGTCTATTTCCGACGCGCTACTCAGGTAGCGCCCACCTCGGAGTCTGCGGGCCTGGCCCACATGCGTCTGGGCGCAATCGCGCTCGGACAGGGGGACTACGCCGGCGCCGCCGCACTGCTGGCCGATTACCGCAATGCGTTTCCTGCCGGCGCCCGCCATCAGCAGGCCACGTACTGGCTGGGCCGTACCCAGCTTGCGCTCGACGATACGCTGCAGGCCAACGCCAACCTCAGGAAGGCGCGGGACCTGGACCCGTTCTCGTTTTACGGGATGCGCGCCGCCGAGACCATCAATGAGGCCGTTATTCATCAGCGGCTGGCGCCCGACCCAACCTCCTCACCCGTAAACAAACAGTCGGTGGATGCCGCCCTGTTGCGCTTCGACCTGATGCGGTCGGTCGGCTGGAATGAAGCCGCCAACTTCGAGTTAGAGCGAATGAGGGAGTTCTTCTATGACGAACCCGGCGCCTTCTATGCGCTGGCCGAAGGACTCAATCAACGCAACCGCACCAGCGTGGGCATCGCCATGGGCCGAGAGCTGGCTCGCCGCGAAGGCGGCACCTGGAACCGACGCTCGCTGCGCATTGTGTACCCTCTGCCCTACCGCGATCTCATTGAGAAACATGCGCGCAGCCGAGGCATCAACCCGTTCTTCATGGCCGCTTTGATTCGCCAGGAGTCGATGTTCAATCCGGCCGCAACCAGCTCTGTGGGCGCCCGTGGGTTAATGCAGGTCATGCCATCAACCGGCCGATCATTGGCCCGTTCTCTTGGAATTCGTCGCTTCAACGCAACAATGTTGTTCACGCCGGAGACCAACCTCAGGATTGGAAGTCGCTTTCTGGCCGATCAGATCAAGTCCTGGGGTGGACGCACGGACTTCGTGTTGGCCGCCTACAATGCCGGTCCGTCACGTGTACAGCGCTGGCGACAATTCCCCGAGGCGCGTGATGCGGATCTTTTCCTCGAGCGGATTCCCTTTGAAGAAACACGAGATTACGTGCGGATCGTTCAGCTAAACGCCCGCATTTATCAGACGTTGTACGGGTCCTAGCACGGTAGCGCCCCGGCAGTAGCCTATCCCCCGAACAGCCTCACCGAATATCCTTGCGGCAGTAAGACGATCTCCGCATAGAAACAGAACATTTTGCTTGACACCCAAAGATTGCGCTCTGTACCTTCGTAAGCCGCCGTAGTACTCCCCGCGACTATTCCGATGCAGGAGGCAGCTCCGATGGCCAAAGGCAAGGTGAAGTGGTTCAATGATGCCAAGGGCTATGGCTTCATTGAACAGCCCGACGGCGAGGACGTGTTCGTGCATTTCTCCGCGATCACGATGGAAGGCTTCAAGACACTCGCCGAGGGTGAAGAGGTCGAGTTCGAGATCAAACAAACCGACAAGGGGCTTCAAGCCGCCAACGTCTCGCGCATGGCCCCTGCGACCTGACCTGACCCAAAGGCCAGAGCCGCCGACCCGAAGCGCCTCGCTAGTTGCGGGGCGCTTTTGTTTTCGCCAGCGCTGTGCGCCGGCGGGCGCGCCGCACATTCGTGCGGCGGGCGCACTGCGTGGGCGCGCGGCACTTCGTGCGCGGCCGGGAACGCAACGCGGCCGGGAACGCAACTCGGCCGGGAACGCAACGCGGCCGCGAACGCACCCCGCGCAGCGCGCCCGCGGCAAAGCCGCGCGCCCGGCGTAGCCGCGCCCGCGCACGAAGTGTCGCGCGCCCGTACGACCGCGGTGCGCAACGCGCACCGCGTTTGTACGTTTCTGCGATGGTTGTCATTCCGCCCAAGACGCGGCCGCGCCTGTTCCTGATTGACGGTTACGCTCTGATCTATCGTGCGTTCTTTGCGATGATCCAGCGACCGCTCATTTCAACGCGCGGCGAAAACACCTCGGCCACGTTCGGCTTCACACGTTTTCTGCTGAAGATTTTTGAGGAGCACGCCCCCGACTATATGGGCGTGGTCGTGGATGCCGGGACCAGCCAGCGCACGCAGCGCTTTCCGGCCTATAAGGCGACACGTGAGAAGATGCCGGATGAGCTGCAGACGTCGATGCCGCGCATTCGCGCCATCATCGAAGCCTTTCGGTTGCCCATCATTGCACTGCCTGATCACGAGGCCGATGACGTGATCGGTGCCCTGGCATTGCGGGGCATTGACCAGGGTGTCGAGACCGTCATTGTGTCGGGAGACAAGGACTTCTATCAGCTGATTCGGCCGGGTATCGCGTTGCTCAATCCGGGCCGCGGTGGCAGCGCGATGGTGGACGAGGAGTGGATCGACCAGACCAACGCATCGGAGCGGCTGGGCGTACCACCGGAGCGGGTGGTGGACTACCTGGCCTTGATCGGCGACAGCTCGGACAACATTCCCGGGGCACCGGGCATAGGCCCGAAGACCGCGATCCAACTCATCGACCAGTATGGAAGTGTGGAGTCGATCCTGACGCAAGCCAGCGCCATCACGAGCAAACGCGCGCGTGAATCGCTGATCGCCAACGCCAGTGATGTGCGTTTGTCGCATGAACTGGTCACGATACGGACGGATCTGCCGATCGAGCTGGATCTGGAGCAGCTGCGCGTGCGCGAACCGGATCGCGAGCGGCTGCGCGAACTGTTCATTGACCTCGAGTTCACTTCGCTGGTACGCGACTTCGCGCCTACCGAGGAAGAAACCGGCCGCGAGTATCCGCGCAACTACCAAACGATAACCGACAGCGCGCAGATCGAGCCGCTGATAGCGCGCGCCCGCCAGCTCGGCTATGTCGCTATCGATGTCGAGGCCACGGGCAGCACAGCCATGCGCAGTGAGCCGCTGGGCATGGGCATGGGCTTCGAGCCGGGCGAGTCGTTCTACCTGCCGTTGCGGCACCGGAGCTCAGGGCTGGGACTGGATGCGCCCGAAGCGCAGAACCTGCCGCCCCTGGATCATGCAGCGCTGCAGCCGCTGGTGCAGCTGTTGGAGGATCAGAACATCCGCAAAGTCGGTCACAATCTCAAGCACGACCTGCTGGTACTCGCGCGTGCCGATGTAACGCTGCGCGGTCTCGATTTCGATACCATGATCGCGTCCTACGTGCTGGATCCGGGCCGTCGCGATCATGAGATAGACGCACTGGCACTTGCCCTGTTTGACATGCACACGACCACGCTCGAGGAGTTGTGCGGCAAGGGCAGGGATCGCATTCCCCTGGCGGAATGCGCGGTCGAGCGGGTGAAGGAGTATGCGGGTGAAGACGTCGATGTGACGCTGCGGCTGGAGCAGAAGCTGCGGCCGCAACTGGATCAGCTGGCGCTCACAAGGCTTTACCGTGACATCGAGGTGCCGCTCATCCGCGTACTGGCCGCCATGGAAACCAACGGCATACGCATCGATCTCGATTTCTTCCAGCGCTATCGCAACAAGCTGGCGCAGGACCTGCACCTGATCCAGGAAGAGATCTTCAAGCTGGCCGGCCACGAGTTCAACATCAATTCGCCGCCCCAGCTGCGCACAGTGTTGTTCGATGAGCTGAAGCTGCCTACGGGCCGGCGCACCAAGACCGGTGCGTCTACTGACGCAGCGGTGCTGGAAGAACTGGCCCAGCAGGGTCACGCACTGCCTCGCCTGATCATTGACTATCGTCAAATCGACAAGCTCAAGGGAACCTATGCGGATGCGTTGCCCGCGCTGGTAAACCCCGAGACGGGTCGCATTCATACCACCTTCAACCAGGCGGTCGCGGCCACGGGCCGGCTCTCCTCGAGCGACCCCAACATGCAGAACATTCCGATTCGCACCGAGCTGGGCGTAGAAATCCGTAAGGGCTTCATTCCCGCCGAGGGCTACGTGTTCGTGACGGCAGACTACTCGCAAATCGAGTTGCGCATCCTGGCCCACATGGCGCGCGATGAGCTGTTCATGGAGCCGTTCCAGGCGGGCATCGACGTGCACAAGCAGACCGCGGCCGTGGTCTTCGGTACCGACATCGATCATGTATCGCCGCAGATGCGCAATGCCGCCAAGACCATCAACTTTGCCACCGTCTACGGCATTGGCCCGTTTGCGCTTTCCCAGAAGCTGGGCACGAGCGTGGCCGAAGCGCGCACGTTCATTGACCAATACTTCAAGCGATTCCCCGGCGTGCGCCGCTACCTCGACGATCAGATCGAGCACGCCCGCAAGCACGGCTTTGTGGAAACACTGAGTGGACGCCGCCGCTACATTCCGGAGATCCACAGCGGGAACTACAACATGCGCGAGTTTGGCGCACGCGCTGCCACCAACGCACCCGTGCAAGGCAGTGCAGCCGACATCATCAAGATCGCCATGATCAACATCCAGCGCGTGCTGGAAGAACGACAACTGAACACGCGCATGTTGCTGCAGGTGCATGATGAACTGGTCTTCGAAGCGCCCGCTTCCGAAATCGAGGAAGCTCGCACGCTGATCAAAGAGCTCATGGAATCGGCATTCCCGCTGACTGTGCCGCTCGAAGTCGCCACAGGTGTCGGCAACAACTGGTACGAGTGCAAGTGAGAGAAAAACCGTAAGAAGAACCGTAAGAGCCATCGTAAGAACGGTTTTCGAACTCGGCGGGCCTTAGCGCGCACCGTTTCTTCTTACGGTTTTCCTTACGGTTTTCCTAAACATGTCCGATCGCGCCATGGGAATGCCCGTTCCTGGCACGCAGCTTAGCCGCACACAATCAACTGAGGAGGCGGCTGTGAGCCGATCGATCAACAAAATCATTTTGGTGGGCAACGTGGGCCGGGATCCGGACGTGCAGACGACCAATGGCGGGACCAAGGTCGCTCATCTCTCGCTGGCCACCAGCCGACGCATTCCGCGCAACGGCAGCTTCGAGGATCGCACCGAATGGCATCGGCTGACGTTGTGGGAGCGGCTGGCCGAAATTGCGCAGGAATACGTCCGCAAAGGCGACCGACTCTACGTGGAAGGTCGCATCGAGTACGACAGCTTCGAAAAGAACGGTGTCACCATACCCACGGCGGAAGTCCATGTACGAGAGTTGGTCATGTTGAGCGCGCCCAGGGCGGAGGACAATGGGGAGGAGGAAAACCCGTAAGAAAGAAGTAAGAAAAAAAGCAATAAAAAAGTAAGAGGAGTGCCCTGCAAGCGCGTTACATCATATCCCAGAAATCGGGCTTGATCGAGAAAATGAGGCGCGGAGAGTTGGTGCCGCCGCGAACCAGGTCGAGCCGGATGATGTCATAGATCAGTCCTATGCCCAGGCCGATGCTGTAACCGGTTCGACGTGAAGGTGGCCAGTCTGGGGGCAGCGATTCGGCCGGTTGGACACCACCGTAGGCTGCGACGGCGCGCAGTCGCAGCCAGGGCGCGGCAATGTCGTGAGCCGCTTCGGCCTCGATCAGCCAGAAAGCATCACCCGTGAGGTTGCGGTATTCGTAGCCGGGCAGAGTACCGCGGCCGCCCAGCAGGAAGAGCTTCTGCGTCGGTACGCGGCCGCTGGTCAGGCCGCCGTGTAAGCCGAGCGCCGCGGCCGTGGAGCGCGACAGCGAGGTGTGCCGCAGCTCAACGCTTCCCCTGGGCCGCACGTATGCAGCTCCATCCCGGAGTCCGGATTCGATGGTCGTGGCAGCGCTGAGCTCGTAGCGGGGTCGCGTAAGCAGGGGGTGGCTCAAGCCGAGCTCAACCGACGTGAGTACGCCGCGTTCGATGGGGCGCACGGGACGGAAGCTGGCGTCGCCCAAAACAGCACTAGTTTCTCCCAGGCGAGCGCTGCGTTGGTGTTCGATGCCGGCCTGAACCGTCAGTCGTCCGTTCGAGCCGACCGGTCGAGCCACCTCGATGCGTCCGCCCGATGCGTAGTACGGATCGAGATAATCATCAGCAGCAAACGCAGCCGAGAGCGTGTTGAGTGCACCCGGCAGCCCGGGACGCCAGCCGATGTCGCGCACTTCGTTGACGAAACCATGCGCGCTGACCCGTAAGGCGGACTCGTTTTCGTAGCGCGCCATCAGCGAGCCGGTGGCATGTCCTGCGGCCCATGCATATCCAGCGGTGCCCTCGTAACGCATGGAACCGGCCGGTACATAGCTGGCACCGCCACCCAAATAGAGCCCTTCCGCGCGATTGAAGCGCAGGACGGACGACGCGTTGGGTACGTGCAGTCGTAGGGGCGGCAGGCCGCTCAGCTTTTTCTGACGGATCAGTTCCATGGCCTGCGCGCGCAGGGCCTGCACTTGCGGCGGCGAGGACAGCCCTTCCCGATCCAGTCCGGCCAACAACTCTTCCTCGAATGCAAATTTCTCGCGCTCGGACCTGGGCCGGGCTTCCACGATAGGGCCGAAAAAGAGTTCGCGGGGCAGCGTCTGGTTGAACTGATAGTCGTAGACGCGCATCCGCCCTTTGATGATGGCACCGGCCACGAAATCCAGCTCGGGAATCTGTCTTCGAATCTCCACGAACTGCTCGTTGGGCAGCCAGTAACGACCGCTCCACAGTCCGTTGTCCAACGAGATGTTGATATAGTCGAGCCGACGATCTACGTAGGAAGCGGGCGTGAACGTGAAGGTCATGCGTACGATGTCGGCCGATGCCAGATCGACAAAAACTGAGCCGATCAGTGCCGACCGATCGTTGCGCTTGGGTCGAACCTGCATTTCCTGCACGCGCACCGCAGGCTGGCCTGGAAAGGTGAACGTGAGTACGTCCAGCGCTCGAAAATCGTAGACGGAATCTGAAAAGGACGCGGCCGGATGCGGCACGTCCCGCACTTCATCGCCATCCCCCAACCGGATGATGTCGCCAAAGCCGTTTTGGACTACCGTCAGGTGGTCGAGGTGATACTGCTGGCGGTTGGGCAGCCGGTTCACGTCGCGCAGGCCAACGATCCTCTGCTTGGTCAGATTGGGAGCCGCCCAGTACAACTCGAGCGCCACTTGGTCCACTTTGACCAGCGTGCGCTCTTCACTCTCCTGGCGGTCCAGGTAGAAGTAGACATGGCCACTGGCTTTTGCTGAATAGTTGCGCAACGCGGTGTCGCCGCGCGGTTGTTCCCGGCGCACACGCGCACGCTGCATGAGTTGCAGCGCCGCGGCCGAATTCCAGCCACCGGCAGAATCGGGAGGCGGTACCGTTTGGGCGGCCAGCAGCTCGCCCAGCAGAAGCAGTGCGGCCAACGCCCCAACTAAACTCCGCATCAGCAAGAACGAAATGAGGCGAGACCCATTCTGCACATGGGCTGGCGCGCTGGCCTGAAACCAAAGCGTGAAATTGCGCTGGGCATTCTGCTCGATACCAATCGACGGTGGGCTCGTTCCCGAATCTACACAAAACCAAAGGGCCCGGTGTCACACCGGGCCCTCTTATTCAAACGTCGATCGATTGGGCGTCCGTCAGTTGGAACTCCAGAACGTGGCCAGCGCCTCACCATCCGGGCTCTCACGCAGCTTCTCGAACGCGCGATTGCGGATCTGGCGAATGCGTTCGCGGGTCACGCCCAATAGAGAGCCGATCTCCTCGAGCGTGCGCTCTTCGCCATCGTCCAGTCCGTAATACAGGTACAGAATCTTGCGCTCCCGTTCGGTCAAATATTTCTCGAACATGCGGTCCAGGAACTCGCGCTGCGCCTGCGACTCGACGGTCTCCTCAATGTCTTCCGCTTCGGCGCCGGCAAACCGCTCACCAAATGAGGCACTATCCCGATCGCCCCGGTCGATGGGCGCGTCCAATGACAGCTCGGAAGCGGCTACCCGGCGCAGCGCCCGCACGGTCTCCACCGGCTCACCCATCTCATCCGCGATCTCCTGATCGGTCGGCGAGCGGCCCAGCAGCTGGGTAAGCGCGGTTTCCGTCCGTGACAGCTTGACCAGATTCGAGTTCTGATTCAGCGGAATGCGGACCGACCGGGTCTGCTCGGCCAATGCCTGCAGCACCGTCTGTCGGATCCACCACACTGCATAAGAGATGAACTTGACACCCTTGTCGGGATCGAACTTCTTGACCGCCTTCAGCAGACCTTCATTACCAATGCACACCAGCTCCGCCAAGCCCAATCCGCGGCCCTGGTATTTCTTCACGTAGGAGATTACGAACCTGAGGTTCGCAGTTACCAGCCGTTCCGCCGCCTCTTTATCGCCGGCGCGGGCTCGGCGGGCCAGTTCTCGCTCCTCCTGTGCCTCTTCGATGAGCGGATACTTCTCGACATCGTAGAGGTACTGATCGAAGGAGTCCAAAGCGCGGGAATTGACGAACATGGAGTCCAGTCGTCCTGGGAGAGAGGTGGTCAAAGAAAAGACAAAAGCAGCGAGTGTTCGTTAAGTCACCCGCTGCTTGACTCAGGGTTTTGTGCGGCCTCTCAGCAGCCGAAAACCGCACCCGAAGACCCTTGAAACGGTTCCATGCATAACTGGCCGAATATAACAAAAACGATTCGGGCAAGTAAACCCTTTCGTGACGCGCACTGTTCCTCGGCCGCCTGCGAATTCTCTGTTCAAGGCGTTGTTGAATCAGCAGTTGCACGCAGCTCGTCGAGCGTAGCCACGGCGCGACGCAAATGCGGTATGACAATCGAGCCACCCACCACCAGGCCTACCGAAAAGGTCTCGAAAAACTCCGCTTCCGTGACCCCCTCCTCCACGCAGCGTGTGATGTGGTAGGTGATACAGTCGTCGCAACGCAGGACCAGGGAAGCGACCAGGCCCATGAGTTCTTTGGTTTTGACCGGGAGTGCGCCTTCCTGATACACGCGTGAATCCAGCGCAAAGAAGCGGCGGATGTCGAGGTTGTCCGCGTCCAGGATGCGCTGGTTCATCCGCTGCCGGAAGCTGCTGAAGTCGTGCACGCTCATGCCACCCCTTTGAGGTCCGCCACGGCCACTTCGGCGGCCGGTCCGTCCTTGAGCAGGAACAGGGTACAGCGCTTCCCATCGCTCACGTGGAATTCCACGGCATCGGTCCAAACTCCGCGCCGGACTTGAGGTTCGCTGAGTGGGGGCAGGTGCAGACAGCGGAAGCCAATGAAAGATCGATAAAGGAATGAGGTGCGATCGTAACACAGAACCAACCACCCGTTCCGGTAGGCGGCAACGCCTGGCAGGCCCTTGAACGCGGCCCGGATGGCCCTCGGCGCCGCACGCCCCAGCGGCGGCTCCTGGATGAAGGTGCGCATCCTGGGCGGCAGCTCGCCCAATGGTCGCCAGCCGGGAGACCCAAAGAAAGCGCGTAAGCGGGCGCGGAACGCGCGAATGGCCAGGGTGGCCGCGCGCCAGAGTCGCGGACCCAACAGGACGAGAATCAGAATGGCCAGAGCGCCCGCGCCCAGTCCGGCCACCGGGAACTGCAAAGCGACCACGGCCAGGACTGCCGCAAACAAGTCTTCAGAAGTGCTGATCAGAACACTGCGAAACTTGCTGGGCGAGCGATTGAGAACCAGCCGGAGCCCCGCCTTGGTACCGTGAGCGCCCAACGCGACCACACCAGCCACAACTGCGCCCGCCAGTTGGAATTCGAGGGGCGCCGCATCCAACGCCAGGGCGGCCAACAGGGCCGTGCCCAACGGTCGGATCACGGTGTGCAGCGCGTCCCAAGCGGAATCGAGGTGTGGTACCTTATCGACTACGAATTCGACCAGGTAAAGGCCGAGAGCGCTGCCGATAATGACCGAGTTCTCGAGTCCCTGCAGTCCCGGTGGCAGGGCGGGCAGCAAGTTCAACCGGGAACTTATGCCGACCAGCGCCACCGTGAGGTAGAGATTGAGCCCGGCCGCGAACGCGGCGCTCGTGATCTGACCGAGGATGACCAGAGGCGCGGAGAGAGGCATGGGGCAAGTTTAACGCAGCAGCCGTTCTGACGGCAGCCATTCGTTTCCAGCGCCCGCACGCAATTGCTGGATCTCATGCCCCGTTGGCGCTGCGCATCACCAGACAGGCGTTGATCCCGCCAAACCCGAACGAGTTGGAAAGCGCCGCGCGCGGCCGAAAGGCTCGCCCCCGTTCGGCTACATAATCCAGATCGCAGGCATCATCACCCAGCTCAAAATTCAGGGTCGGCGGGATCCAGCCATGCTGCATGGCCAGGCAAACAATGGCGGCTTCAATCGCGCCCGAAGCGCCCAGCGCATGGGCGTGATAAGGCTTGGTGCCGCTGATCGGCAGCCGGTACGCAAGCTCTCCAAAAACCTGCTTGATGGCCTGCGATTCCGTGGAATCATTCAAGGGCGTCGACGATCCATGCGGACTGATGAAATCGATCTCCTCAGGCGAGGTCCCGGCATTGTCCAGCGCTATGCGCATAGCGCGGATGGCCTGCGCCCCGGTGGGCAACGGCGCTGCCATATGGAACGCGTCGTTGGTCGTGCCGTAGCCAGCCAACTCACAATAAATGCGGGCGCCGCGCGCCAGCGCGTGATCCATGCGCTCGAGCACGAGCACGGCCGCGCCTTCGCCCATGATGAAGCCATCCCGATCCTTGTCGAAGGGGCGACAGGCCACCTCGGGGTCCTGGTTGCGCGTGCTCATGGCGCGAATGAGTGCAAACGCGCCGAAACAGAGCGGCGCCAGCGGTGCTTCTACGCCGCCCGCAATCACAACGTCGGCTACTCCGTCCCGGATGAGACGCAAACCTTCTCCAACCGCAATCGTGCCTGATGCACAAGACATGGCATTGGTCGAGTTGGGTCCGGTAAATCCGAACTCGATGGCAACAATGCAACTGGCCGCGCCCACGAACGTGGTGAGTGCAATGCGCGGATCAACGGCACGCACTCCGTTGCTGATCAGGTTTTGGAATTGCTGCTCGGCAAAGCTGAGGCCACCCAGTGCCGAGCCCATTTGCACGGCCACGCGCTGCAGATCGATGCGGCTGGTATCCAGCGCAGAATCGGCAATGGCCATGCGCGCGGCCGCAATCGAGAATTGCGTGAAGCGGTCGAGTCGGCGCGCTGTTTTGACATCGATGTAGTCGCTGGGCTCG
This sequence comes from Longimicrobiales bacterium, assembly GCA_050732575.1. Lineage (GTDB taxonomy): Bacteria > Gemmatimonadota > Gemmatimonadetes > Longimicrobiales > RSA9 > JBBDWZ01. The sequence goes on along the minus strand of JBOHRF010000003.1, from coordinate 23,700 downwards.
AAACCATCGACTTCGGCGGCAATGCGCGAGCGCCACGGCGTCGCATCGAAACGGGTGATGCCGCGCACGGGCGAACGCTCGCGCCGCAAACCATCCCACAATTGATCCGCGCCTATGCCCACCGCCGTGATGGGACCGACACCGGTAACGGCCACGCGTGTGCGCGTCCTGCCATTCTCCGCGTTGGGTTGCACGTCACTCATAAGTCAGGCTACAACTCCCTGCTGACGCTCGGCTTCCAATGCCACACCGGCCAGCGTGCGTTGCGCAATGGCACTGATGAAATGCGGACCAATGACCCAACGTGCAGCCACGCTACCGATCAGTGGCCAATCGGGTCCCTTCCACTCGTGTACGATGTGCACCAGGGTCGCGTTTGAACCCTGTGGCAGGAACGACCATTTTACACTCATGCCACGCGTGATGCCCTGCCTGTGGCGATAGTAGACGGCAGGCTCCGTTTCGTCCACGTGCATGTCGGAAAGCCACCAGGTCGGATAATGCAAGCCGAGCGGAAACGGTCGCCAGGCCGCCATCTCGACCACACCCAGACCAAATCCCTGCTTCTGATGAAAACGAACCCAGCGATAATGCGGCAGGATGGAGGGCCACAGCTCGACGTTGGCAGCCACGTGGAAACAGAGCGCAGGCGACGCGCGCATCAGGTGTTGATCCAGCGTCATCACTTACCAAGCGCTCCGGCCGGAAAACCCGAGCAGGAAGCTGAGCAGGCTGGCAGGCGAAAGCAAGCTGGCAGCAGGCTGAAGATCGCCGGTCACGGCAATCAAACGGGCGGCCGCACCAGGCGCGCGGGCAAGTGCAGCAATACATCGATCGGCCCACGCTGGCCGTGCGCACACCCAATCAATGGCCTGTTGCACACGACGTGCGCCCCCCACCAGGTGACCATGCGCGGAGGCGTACTCATGCAGCGGAACATGAGCGGTCCCCGCGTGCAACGCGCGCGTGGCCGCATGGGCCAACAATTGCGCGCCCTGCAGAGCCTGGTAAATGCCCTGGCCAGTGAATGGATCGTAGTAACCGGCGGCATCGCCAACCAGCGCGGCACCCGGCGCAATCACGCTCTTCACCGGTCGATCGAAGGGGCCGGCAGCTTGCAAATCGTCCAGGATGTGGAGCTGCTCGAAGCGCGCACGCAACTGCGGCATCCGTTCCAGTCTCATGCGAAAGCGCGCGCTCGGCTTGCCCGCCAGCTCGCGGCCATAACGTTGCGCATCCACAACCAGTGTGAGATTGCAGGCATCACGCGCCGCATTTACCGGCGCCAGGCCGGCACAGAAACCATCGCCGATGTGCAGCTCGCCCAGGTTCGAAACATTGGACACGCCCGTGACATGCGCGCACAGCGCAACCTTGTGCAGGCGCGGGGCCCGTGCAGCCAACCCCAGCCGTTGGCGCACGGTGGAGCGCAGTCCATCCGCGCCCAGAGTGAAAGGGGCGCGTATCTCCCGCACGTCACCCTGTGCGTCGCGCACGCGAACACCGGCAACGCGATCGGCGGAACGCACCAGCTGTTCTACCCGGCAGCGCTCGATCACGCGCACGCCCGCGCTACGCGCCGCGTCCAGCAGAATGGCATCGAATCGAGCGCGTGACAGGGCCAGGCCGGCATGCACGCGTACATCAGGCGAGGCGTCTGTGAAATAGGCCGAGAAGGAGCGTCCGGACGGCGCCACGATCTGCCAGCCGCACAACTGCGCTGGTTGGGCGGCCAACAACGCAGGCCAGAGTCCCAACTGTTCGAGCAACAAATTGGCCTGTGGACTGACACAATCACCGCACGGCTTGGGGCGAGGAAAACTACGACCGTCCAGCAGCAGCACATCGAAACCCGATCGTGCCAGCAACAGCGCCGTCAGCGAGCCGGCCGGGCCGGCGCCCACTACGACGCAATCGGCGTTCATTCGCGAGCGGGCCGAGCCGTTGATTGTGGTAGGGGGGCAAAGCCGATGGGCGCTGCGGCCACGAACGTGCACTCGAACATGATGGTGAACTCGTTCCTGACTTTGGTGGTTCCCAACATGCGCGTGGGCGGCTTCATCTCGAAATCGGTGAAACGCGTGGCCAGCGAGCCCTGCACCTGCAGCGTGTCTGCGCGCGCCACAACGCGCGCCCGCAGCTCGGGCCTGCGGGTCACGTTTCGGATGGTGAGCTGGCCATACAATCGATACCAGTTCTCACCCGTGGAATCGGTCTGCTCGAACCGCGCACTATCCAGCACGAAGCGGATGGTGGGATGATTGGACGTTTCCAGGGTTTCCCGAAGATGGCGGTCGCGCAGGCCAATGCCGGTCTGGAAGGATGCGGCTTGCAGCACGATCTCACCGTGCGCATCGACATAGTTGGGCTCCTGCATCTCCACCCAACCCGTGATTCGGCGAGCGTAGCCGCGAAACTCGCCCAGCGTGGCTTGCGCCCTGAAACCGACACTGGTGCGGGCACTGTCCAGCTCGAAGCGTCGGACCGGAGGCGGGCGCAGGGTTGCAGATTGAAGCGAAGCCGATGAAAGAACCAATGCGGCCGGGAGCAAGAGCGTCAGCGCGAATTTGCCAGAAGTGCGGGACCTGATCCAGAACATCAGTCGGCGACTTGTTCCTCTTCCTGTCCGTGCAGGGTCTCCGTTCACGATGACGGAATCCTGCCGGCCATGTCAAATGGAACACACCCACGGTTAGCCGTTGTTCCCGGCCACCAGCACCAGCCGAAAAAAGAAATGGCGCTGCACAGGGCCGGGCACCCCGGCCTTCTGCGCCGCCGCCCGCAGTTCCGCGGGTGTGAAAGCGCGCAACACGGACAGGGGTCCGTCATGGCGCGTGATGGGGTTGTTGCGCCACCAGGTGGCTGCCAGCAGGCGGGCGCCCAGGTAGTTGGGCCAACAGCGCTCCAACTCGCTGATGATGACGGCGCAGCGGCTCACGCGCACCAGTTCGTGCAGCACGGCCGTCTGCTGAGCGACCTCGAAGTGATGCAGCGTGAGCGTGAGTAGAGCGTGCGTGAAAGCGCCGTTCGAGTAGGGCAGGCGCAAAGCATTCGCTTCCTGTACATCGATTTCCGGATAGTTTCGGCAGGCTTCCCGTGCCAACGCCAGGATCTGAGGATTGATGTCAGTTGCGCACACCCGAATCGGCAGGTTGCGCCGGCGCGCCCAACGCACGATCCTGCGCGGCAGCGCGGCCGAGCCCGTGCCTACATCCAGAAGCTCTAGGGGCCCGTCCTTGCGTGTGGCATTCAACGTTACCAGCACGGAACGGTCACCGCCCAACCATCGATTGACTTGCGCAACATGCGCCAGTGATTGACCGAGCAGCCGGGTATTGGGCTGGTGCAGGTCGAGCAGTTCCTGCGCCTGTAGCACGCGGCGCAGGCGCGTCATTTTCTCTCGGAATTGGGCTCGACGTGAACCACGACCTCACGGGCGGAAAGAGCATCGGCCACGCGCCGCTCGACATCATCGGCAATGCGATGCGCTTCTTCCACGTTGAGCGTGCGATCGACCACGATCGTGAGTTCGGCAAACACCTCACCCGCGCGACCGCGCGAGCGCACGGCAAAGCAGTCCTGCACACCGGGCGCGGAGCGGACAATACTGGCAATGGTATCTTCAGAAACGGCGCGTTCATCCACCAGGATCGGGATGGTCGTCTTGAGGATGCGCCAGCCGGCGCGCGCAATCACAATGGCCACGAAGAGCGAGAAGACGGCGTCCGCGCTGGGATGCCCAAGCCGGACCAGCACCAGGCCCAGCACAACGGCCAGCGATGCGTAGACATCGGAGCCGGTGTGCGCCGCGTCGGCCAGCAGGATTTCACTGTGCAGCCGTTGTCCTTGGCGCGTCTCGTATCGTGCCACCATGAAATTGATGGCGGCGGAAAACAACATGACACCCAGAGCGAACGGTGTGGCCAGCGGCAGGGCACCGCCACCCAGCAGGCGATCGATGGCGCTGCGCACGACCTCGTACACGGTGACGGATAGGAAGGCCACGATAGCGAGTGCACCGAGCGTTTCGAACTTGGCGTGGCCGTAGGGGTGCTCCTCGTCGGGTGCTTTGGCGGCCACATAGGCCAGGGCCAGCGCCATCACGTTGTTCCAGGCATCAACGGAAGAATGCGCGGCATCGGCGACTACACTCAGCGATTGCGCCATAATGCCGGCCACGCCCTTGGCCGATACCACGAACAGATTGGCGGCCAGCGTGATCAGCAATACTCTGCGCACGGCGCGATGGCGTGCATCGCGTGGCGTCTCGAGCCTCATGTAGCCTGAGCGCGCGCGCGGCGCAGTCGGTGGGCCAGCGCGGTCATGCCCGTCTGCAGTTCAGCTTCGTTGAGGGTAGTGACCGCCGAGCCATCATAGAGAACGCGACCCTGTACCATGGTGAGCACGATATCGCTGCCGCGCGCGGCATGGAAGAGTGCATTCTCGAGGTCGCCCAGGGGTGTGGTGTGCGGGCGGTCCAGCGCCAGTGCGCACAAGTCGGCATCCTTGCCGGGCGCGAGCGTGCCGATGCGCGCATCCAAATCGAGCGCGCGCGCGCCCTCGATGGTGCACAGACGCAGCAACTCAGCGCCCGCCAGCGCGCCACTGGAATGATGTCGTGCGCGCTGCAGGAGCTGCGCAACACGCGCTTCTTCCAGCAGGTCCAGCCGGTTGTTGCTGGCTACCGAATCCGTGCCAATGCCAACGCGGATACCGGCTTCCCGCGCTTCCAGAACGGGAGCAATGCCGTGACCGAGTCGGGCATTGGCAATGGGACAGTGGGCGATGGCGGCATCATTTCCGGCAATGCGTTGCAAGTCGTCGGCGGAAAGCCGGGCGCAATGAATGAGCAGGGGACGCAGCGCGAGCACGCCCAGTCGATCGAGCAGCTCGATGGCCGACTCGCCGCGCGGCGGCGTGGCAATGCCGCGCGTACGCAGTCCGGCGGCAAACGGGCCGGCTCCCTGCCGGATCAACAGATCTTCCGCTTCGGCTTCCGCGGCGTGTGTGGCAACCGGCAGTTCTTCGGCCCGCGCAAGATCGGCTACGGCCAGGTAGAGCACATCGGAAACGGTATACGCGGCGTGCGGTGAAACGCCCACTTGTACGCGATCGTTGCGGTAGCGCGCAACGCGGGCCAGGCGCGCGCGCAAATCGACCATGGATTCGCTCAGCTGCGCGGGTGACGGTCCAAACGTTTCCAGGTACACAATGCCGCGCAGGCCGGCATCATGCACCGCGCCTGCGGCCGCACCGGAGCTCTCGGTGGCGCCCAGTGTGGTAATGCCGGCGCGCAGCGCTTCCACACAGGTCCAACGTGCCGCCAGCTCGAAATCTTCATCGGTGAGTGCGGCATCAATGCGACAGCGTTTCAGGGTCGGAATCCACTGATGGAAAGGCAGGTCATCGAGCAGGCCGCGAAAGGCGGCCAGCTCGGGATGCGCGTGCACGTTGACCAGGCCAGGCAACAAGGCGGCATTGCCCAGATCGTGCTGCTGCACATCGGCACTGACCAGCTCGCGCGCCGGTCCGATGGCATCGATGCGTCCTGCTGCATTAATGCGTACGGCGCCCTGCTCGATGGGTGGTGAGACGACCGGCAAAACCCAGCGAGCGCACAGAACCAGAGGCCGGCTCATGTCAGGGACGGACGCGGAAGAGCTGACCAGCCACTCCTTCGTAGCGCGAACGCATGAGTTGCCAATCACGCAGCGGCGCGCTCAATCCGATCAGCTCACCTACGGAAATCAGCAAACGCACATCACTCAGGCTGGGTGCAGGCTGGACGGGAAAGGCAAAATCGATGCGATACGTAGTGCGGCTCCCGGCCGGGAATGATGCACGCACACCCAGGCCGGCCGTGGTACGCCAGCCGGAATCAAGGCCGTAGGGCGCATCGCCCGGCCACATGCGGCCGACATCCAGAAAGAGCGTTGCCCCCGTATCGATGGATTCGGGCCAGGGCCAGCCGATGTACACGCGATCTTCCACGGAGAACACGGCGCGCCGGCCACCCGGGAAACGATCGGGCTTGTAGCCGCGCAGATTGCGGTCGCCGCCCAGTGTGAGTTGGAACGGTGTGCGTACGTACCAGCCGCCCGTGCCACTGGCGCGCGCTACCAGGGTGTGGCGGGGCAGCGCGCCGGGCCGCAAGTAGGCCAGGAATTCGCCCTCACCAAAAAGGTCTTCCCAGGCCGATTCGGCGGAGGGCGCATCAAAGTTGCGGCGCACGTCCAGCCGCCCGCGTCCACTCAGGATCAACGAACCGAATTCGAAGGCGCTGAAAGCGGTCATGGTGGAGGCCATGTCATCATCAGCGTCCAGAGAGGGAAAAGAGCGGCCCAGGGAAAGACCAATCTCGGAGCCCAGACGAACGTCCTGCAGCCCGCGCATGCTGTCCAACCCACGACGTTTTACCCACCAGACATTGCGCTGCCCAAGCAGCAGGGCCAGCCGAATGTTGTTCAGCTCTTCGCGTGCGTCCAGGGCCGGTGCCAGAAATGTCGAATCAGCGGGTGTGGCATCCGTGATGTCGCCATTCACGGCAATGAGTGGAAACGATGGATAGGTGAGCTGCTGGTAGGTCAGGGCCAATCCCAGCAAAGACAAGTTGCCGCGTTGACCCAAGCGCGTGACCATGGCCAGATCGAAGTGTTTGTCGCGCAGCGGCACCAACACGCGGAGCCGATCATCCGCGCTTTCACCCACGGCATAATCGAAGAAACGATCTTCGCGACTGAACTGTTGGCGTGCCGACCAGCGGCTGACTTCACCGATGAAAGGATAGGCCAGCACTTCCTGAAACGTCGTGCCCGCGCGCGTGCTGCCCAGCTCGGTGAGCAGATCCCAGCGCGTGCTCAGCAGTTGGGGTGTTTGATAAGCAATACCGTAGTCGCGCGTGACATCGCGATGTATATAATACGCAGTCAGCGACTCGCCGCGACCGAACAGGTTGGCCTCGCGCAGACGCGCACCCTCGAAGTCGACACCATCCTGAAAGGCCACACGCACGTCCAGCTGCGTGCTCCACTCATCACGTGTGTCGACCACCACGTGATAGCTGCCATCGGGCTGCGGTACGCCGAAGATATCGACCTGCGCCAGATAGTCGTACGCGCGCAGCAGCCGCTCGGATTCCTCGGCCAGGATCGGGTCAAAGCAGTCTCCCGGACCGAGCAACAATTCGCGTGTGATAGTGGCGCGTCGCGTACGCACGTGCAGCTTATTGGCCGCGCGATAGAACCAGGAGAACCGGCGCGCCGGCTCGCTCTGCGTGTCGAAGATGGAGTGGTTGTCGACGAAGACGTAGGAAATGGGCCCCAGCAGGCAGGGCCGATCAGGGCGAGTGCCGCCCCCCAGCCCGCCCTGTTGCGCCTGGACTGGCGCGCAGACGAGCGCCAGACCAAGCCCGCCGGCCGCAACAGCGCTGGCAACACGCACGAGTCAGGAAGCGTGGCGCACGCGCCCGGACTGCCCCGGCGCGAAAGTGAACGGCGAGTACCCGAATGGCATCAACCCGGAAGCATCATCACGTTTGCACATTGTTCGAAGCCGATTGCAAAAAGTAACCCGTCCAACCGAACTGGTCGATTGTACCCGACAATTGTCCTCTGGCACGCAGCAATTCCGGCTTGACACGTAGCCCCCAGACGGCCTAACCTCCCGCCTTCCGGCCGCGCCGCGTTCCTGACGAATGCCGGTCCGCCGCAGCAGCGGCGATTCGTCGGTTTGTGTGCACGGCCCGTCTCTTTTTGGTGGACAGAAGCATGGCGACACGGCGCCAGGCGGCGCTCGACTACCACGCCGATGGCCGTCCGGGCAAAATTGCGGTCGTGGCCACCAAGCCGGTCGGAACGCAGCGCGATCTCTCGCTTGCCTATACGCCCGGTGTGGCCGAACCGTGCCGCGCCATTGCGGCCAACCCGGACGATGTCTTCCGCTACACAGCACGCGGCAACCTGGTGGCCGTGATTACCAACGGCACAGCCGTGCTCGGGCTGGGTGACCTGGGCGCGCTCAGCGCCAAGCCGGTCATGGAGGGCAAAGCCGTGCTGTTCAAGCGCTTTGCCGATATTGATGTGTTCGACATTGAAGTGAACAGCCGCGAACCCCACGAGATCATACGCTTCTGCGAGCTGCTCGAACCCACCGTGGGCGGCATCAACCTGGAAGACATTTCCGCGCCCGAATGCTTTTACATCGAAGAACAATTAAAACAGCGATTGCATATCCCCGTATTTCACGACGACCAGCACGGCACCGCCATTATCAGTGGCGCTGCCCTGTTGAATGCTGCACAGCTGGCGGGCAAGAGACTGGAAACCCTGCGCGTAGTGTTCAGTGGCGCGGGTGCTGCCGCCATTGCCACGGCAGAGCACTATGTGCGCCTGGGCGTGCGCCGCGAGAACGTGATCCTGTGCGATCGCAAGGGCGTGGTCAGCAAGAAGCGCGCACCCGATCTGGATCCATACAAAGCGCGCTTTGCACTGGACACCAAACTCGAGACCCTCTCGGATGCTCTGCAGGGCGCGGACGTTTTTGTGGGCTTGAGTGTAGCCGGCATCGTAACCGCCGAGATGATTGCCGGCATGGCGCGCAAACCGATCGTATTTGCGCTGGCCAATCCCGATCCCGAGATCCTGCCGGAAGCGGTCAAAGCGGTACGGCCCGACGCCATCATCGCCACCGGCCGTACCGACTATCCAAACCAGGTCAACAATGTGCTGGGCTTTCCCTTCATTTTCCGCGGCGCTCTCGATGTGCGCGCGCGCGCCATAAACGAAGAGATGAAGATGGCGGCCACACAGGCACTGGCGGAGCTGGCCAAGGAGGACGTGCCCGAGTCGGTGGCCGCAGCCTACGGCGTCAGCGGATTCCAGTTTGGACCGGATTACCTGATCCCCAAGCCGTTCGATCCGCGCGTGCTGCTCTGGGTGGCGCCCGCAGTGGCCGAGGCGGCGCAACGGTCGGGTGTGGCTGGCCTGACCATCGACCTGGATGGATACCGCAACCGGCTGGAAGCGCGCCTGGGCCGCAGGCGCGAGGTCATGCGCGACTTGATGCTCAAGGCGCGACGCGCACCCAAACGCATTGTTTTTCCGGAGGGCGAGCACGAGCGCATCATCCGCGCGGCCGTACAGAGTGTGGAAGAGGGCGTGGCCCGGCCGGTGTTGCTGGGCCGTCCCGAGATCATTCATGAGAAAGCCGCCGCGCTGCACGTGGACCTGGCTGGCATCGAGGTCGTGAGTCACTGGACCGACCCGGTTCGGCGCGAACGGTACGCACAACGGCTTTATTCTGCGCGCCAGCGCAAAGGTGCAACCCTGGAGGGGGCGCGCGAAATCATGCGTCAGGCCATCTACTTTGGCTGCATGATGGTGCACGAAGGTGATGCCGATGGCCTCATCGCCGGCCAGGAAGTGTCTTATCCGGAGACGATCAGGCCGGCCCTCGAGGTGATCGGTACAGCGCCTCACGTCAAGCACGTGGCCGGTCTCTATATGATGATCTTGCAGCACGAGCTCATGTTCTTTGCCGATACCACGGTAAACATTCAGCCCGATGCTGAAACGCTGACCGAGATTGCACTGCTTTCTGCGCAGTTCGTGCGCCGGCTGGGCGTCGAGCCGCACATGGCCATGCTCTCGTTCTCGAATTTCGGATCGGCGCGCCACCCGGAATCGGACAAGGTCCGGGCCGCCGTGAACCTGCTCAAGCAGCGGCACCCGGACCTGGTCGTGGACGGCGAGATGCAGGCGGACTCGGCGGTAGTCCCCGAAATCCTGCAGCGTACGTTTCCCTTCAGCACATTGCAGCAACGGGCAAACGTCTTGATCTTCCCGGATCTCAATGCCGCCAACAGCGCGTACAAGCTGCTCTGGCGACTGGGTGGCGCCGAGGCGATTGGTCCGATCCTGCTGGGCATGGCCCGGCCGGTCCACGTGCTGCAACGCGGCAGCGAAGCCGCAGACATTGTCAATTTGACCGCGATTGCCGTGGTGGACGCGCAGCAGGCCGCGCTGCGATGAACAGAACTACGGGCGGGCCGGGCGTAACGGGCGGGACGGGCGTAGCCGGGGGAACGGATGATTGAATCCGTTGTTCCCGAAACGCCCGACTCGCCCGCTACGCCCGACTCGCCCGCTCTGAAAAAGGAACCGCAATCATGGCTACGTTGATGGATCGCGACCTGAAACAGCATGGTGTGCCCACCAAGCGGCCCGTGCACTGGAACCTGAACTCGGCCGCGCTGATCGAGCAGGCCATTCGGCGCAATGAAGGTTCGCTCAGCGCGGATGGCTCGTTCGTGGCCATCACCAAACCACATACAGGTCGCTCGCCTGATGACAAGTTCGTGGTGCGGGAGGCGGAGAACGAAGAGCGCATCTGGTGGGGCAAAGTCAATGTGCCGATGCAGAGCGAATCGTTCGCGGCCTTACAAAACGATGTGCGCGTGTATCTGACCGGTCACGAACTTTTCGTCCAGGATCTATTTGCCGGAGCCGATGCGGACTACCGTCTCAATGTCCGCCTGGTAACGACCAGCGCATGGCACGCGCTTTTTGCGCGCAACATGTTCATTCCACCCAGAGCGAGTGAGTTGGACGGCTTCTCGCCCGGCTTCACGATTCTGCACGCACCCGAGCTGCAAGCCGACCCGGCGCGTCATGCCACGCGCTCGGGCACCGTGATCGCTCTGAACTTCGCAGAGAAAGTCGTCCTCATTGCCGGAACCCGTTACGCCGGTGAGATCAAGAAGTCGATTTTCAGCGTGCTCAACTATCTGTTGCCCCTGCAGAACGTACTTTCCATGCATTGCTCAGCCAATGTAGGTGATGCCGGCGACGTTGCGCTCTTTTTCGGTCTCTCGGGCACGGGCAAGACCACTCTATCCGCCGACCCGGAGCGGGCCCTGATCGGCGATGACGAGCACGGTTGGTCCGACCAGGGTGTCTTCAATTTCGAGGGCGGCAACTACGCCAAGGTGATCCGCCTTTCGGCTGAGGGTGAGCCGCTCATCTACGCGGCCAGCCGCCGCTTTGGTGCCATCCTGGAAAACGTGGTGATGGCTGCCGACACACGCCAAGTAGACTTCGATGATGACTCGATCACGGAAAACACACGTTCATCCTATCCGATTCAATTCATCAGCAATGCCGTGCGCGGTGGGCGCGCGAGTCATCCCAGGAACGTCGTGTTTCTCACCGCCGATGCGTTCGGCGTGATGCCGCCCATTGCCCGGCTGACGCGCGAACAGGCCATGTATCACTTCCTGTCCGGCTACACGGCCAAGCTGGCCGGCACGGAGCGCGGTGTGAGTGAGCCGAGAGCGGTGTTCAGCACATGTTTTGGCGCGCCATTCCTGCCCCTGCCACCGGCAACCTACGCCCGCATGCTGGGTCAGAAACTGGTTGCGCACAATGCGCAATGCTGGCTGGTCAACACAGGCTGGACCGGCGGTGCGTACGGCGTGGGCACACGCATGCAGCTCGGTTATACCCGCGCCATGGTGCACGCCGCGCTACGCGGCATCCTGGATGATGTCCCGACCTCGCCCGATCCCGTGTTCGGGCTGCACATCCCGAAACACGTGCGCGGTGTGCCCGATGATGTGCTGCAGCCGCGCAAAACCTGGAGCGATCCCGCCGCCTACGATCGCGAAGCCAGCAAGCTGGCCGGCATGTTCCGCGACAACTTCACCAAGTTCGAGGCCGAGGTATCGGACGCGGTGCGCGCGGCCGGACCGCGCGGTTGAGTGCCGCGCGACGCACGTCGTGCGCGGCGCGCGTCGCACGTAACGCCCATGCACTCCCGCCCCGTACTGATTCGCGATCCGCTCTGGGACACCATCAGACTGGATCCCATTGCTTGCCGCATTGTCGATTCAGCCGTCTTCCAACGACTTCGCTACATCCGTCAGCTTGGACTGGCCCATCTGGTGTATCCGGGCGCGACGCACACCCGCTTCGACCATGCGATCGGTGTGTATCATCTGGCGCAGCGCACGGTTGGTGCGTTGCACCAGCGTGGTGATTTGAGGCGCGTGCCAGAGGCAGAGGCGCGCCTCATTCCGCTGGCCGCGCTGCTGCACGACATAGGGCACTACCCATTCTCCCACGCACTGGAAGAACTGGATGAGGGTAGCATTCCCGGTCACCACGAAACACTGGTGGGGCATTTTCTGGCCGATCCGGGTGTTACGCAGGCTCTACTCGACGTAGCGGCCGACGCCGCACCCCGCATCGAACAATTGATTCGCGGCGCCTCCGACTGCGTGCTGCAAGGCCTGGTAAGCGGCAGCCTCGATCTCGACAAGATCGAGTATTTGAAGCGCGATGCCCGGTTCTGTGGCGTGCCGTACGGCGATGTCGATGTGGATCGCCTGCTGCACTCGTTGTTGGTGGTGGAAGATCCGCACAAGGGCAAACTCGAAGTCGGTGTGCACGAAAAAGGCATGGCCGCACTCGAGTCGCTGCTCTTCGCCAAGTATCAGATGTTCCGCAATGTGTACTGGCATCATGCAGTACGCGCGGCCACCGTGATGTACAAGCGCATCGTGCTCGATGCGCTCGAGCAGCAATTGATTCAGTCCGATGAGTTGATTGGTCAGACCGATGAAGGGTTGCTCCATCTCCTGGCTGCGCGCGACCACGACCGGTCCAGCGGCCGCGCGGCTGACAAGCATGACGAGCGCGCGCGCATTCGAGCCAACATCGGTGCGCTGCGCGCGCGCACGCTGCCCAAGCGGGCCGCTGAAGTGGTGGCCGCGGACCTGGAAGCCGAGCCGGCCTCCTGGATTGCCGTAGACTCACCGGTCAAGCGCGCGGTCGAAGAACAGCTGACGCGCGAACTCGAGCTGCCGCCCCACAGCGTGTTCCTCGATTTCCCTGAGAAGTCCGCCATGTTTCACCTGCACCTGCTGGTGCAGCGGCGCGATGGTGAAGTGCTGCGCCTGGGACCGGGGGGTCAGGAAGGTTTGATCGGATTGCCGCGCATTGCCGATGAGCTGTACCGCACCGCGCGCGTGTTGCGCGTGTTCACCTTGTACCAACGCCGACGCGTGGCGCCCGCCGCACTGGTCCGCCTGGCCCAGCTGAGCGAGGCCGATGTGCAAGCCGAGCTCGAGCGCGGCACTCCATTACTGCGCTGAACCACGAACGGCGGGCAACATGAGGCCCGCGCACGAGGCTTGAGCCGGCAACATGAGGAGCCCGCGCACGAGGCTTGAGCCGGCGGGCAACATGAGGAGCCCGCGAACGAAACTCGAACGCGGTACTTGATCAACCGGTCAACAACGCGGCGCAGCCCGCGCGCCCGCGAGCGTAGCGAAGCGCGCCCGCCCCAGCGCGCCCGGCGAGCAACGCGAGCCGCGCCCGTGCGGCCCACAATGCCCGGAATCTCAATCCGGCACTACCCGCACGACCAAGGCGGTGATGTTATCCATGCCGCCGCGCGCATTGGCTTCCTGTACCAGAGCATGAGAAAGGGCAGTGGGATTGGTCTCACTGCACATGATCTCCTCGATACGCGCATCGGGCACCATGTTGCTGAGTCCATCCGAGCAGATCAGAAAGACATCGCCCGGCTGCACGTCATGGGTGCCGGCATCGACCTGCGCGGATTCGTTGGTGCCCAATGCGCGGCTCAGCATACTGGAGAGCGGATGCATGCGCGCCTGGTCGGGAGTGAGCGCGCCCTGGTCGATCTGCTCCTGGACCCAGGTATGGTCCCGCGTCAGCTGCTCCAGGCGACCGCCCCGGCAGCGGTAGAGTCGAGAGTCGCCAATGTGCGCAAAGACCGCGCGAGTGGCACGGGCTGTAAAGGCCAGGGCCGTTAGCGTGGTGCCCATCCCGCCATGCTCGGGCTTGGCCCGGGTATCAGCCAAAATTGCATCATTCGCACGCTCGACCTGCGTTTTTAGGAACTCGGACAGCTCATCCGGGGGTACCGTAGCGGGAAGCTCGGCAATTGTGTCAATGGCCAGGTGGCTGGCGACTTCGCCTGCGGCGTGGCCGCCCATGCCATCGGCCACGGCAAACAGGCTGGCTTCCGGACGCAGCAGATGTGCGTCTTCATTGGCGGGTCGCCAACGGCCCACATCGGTGGATACGTCGTATTCGAGTTTCACGCAGCCAAGGCTATCCTGGTGAATCGTACATGGGCAACCGGGGCATGCCGGTTGCCAGACCTACAGATGATGCGTAAAGCGCCCCTGTTTTTGGTCTCGATTGTGATGATCGGCTGCCATCGGAGCGATCCGGAAGGGACTGCATTGTCCGGACCTGTTCAGCCTGCCGCAGCTCTGGCATCACTGGGCAGCGTACTGCCGCTGGACCAGGCATTGGCCATGGTCGAGCGTGAGCTCACTTTTGCACTTAGAGGCGAGGGTGACGTGGCGGTCCGGCTCGAAATCGCCGAAACCATTACCGACCGGCTCCTGGAAACTCAGCTGCCTTTCGCCTGGATCACCTCCCGCTCGTACAGCGTTGAACCCATGCTCCGCCAGATCCAGGCGCTGGCCGACCGTATTATTGCGGAACGGCGCAGCGGTGAGTACCCGGATGTAGTGCGTCGCGACATGACGGACCTGCTCGAGTTGGTGCAGGGCCTGCGCGCCGGGCTCAAGGCGGGTGGTGGACCTCAGCCGGCCTCGCTCGATTCGTTGCTTGCCCGCTACGCTGCTGACACCCTCGCCGCATCTCCGGTACCGGGCCGCGGAGAGTAGGTCGGCGCCGGCTAGCCCCCTCCATAAGCTCAGGAACCCTGGAAAGCCGCCAGGTGTTACAGGTGCGGCGATTCCCATTAACCCAGAAGGACGCACGCGCCGCCCGGCCGATTCCTTGCAGGTCATAAGTCGTGATCCGGCAAGGGGGACTGGGACGGAGGCTGGTTCACACGCGGAGCACAAGATCGTACATGGAAGACGTTCTCGACGTTCGTAAGCGACGCCGCCGGGGCAAGATCCGGCAGAGCCCGGGATTCTCGATCTCGGGTGGCGAGGAGCAGACTGCCCTCGATCAGTACCTGCGCGAAGTCAGCATGCATGGCCTGCTGACTGCGAAGGAGGAGATCGAAGTAGGGCATCGTGCGCGCAAAGGCGACGAGGATGCGGTACAGGTGCTGGTACGTTCCAACCTGCGTTTCGTAATTAGCGTGGCGAAGAAGTATCAGAACCGCGGTGTGTCACTGGTCGATCTGATTCAGGAAGGCAACGTCGGGTTGGTGACGGCCGCGCGCAAGTTCGATCCGGATCAGGGCGTCAAGTTCATTTCCTACGCGGTATGGTGGATCCGTCAGGCCATCCTGTCGGCCCTGGCCAACCAGGGTCGTGCGGTGCGCGTGCCGCTCAACCGCGCCAGCGATCTGGCGCGCATCTTCCGCGAGCGCGAACGCCTCAAGCAGGAGTTGCGGCGTGAGCCCACGCTGGAGGAAGTTGCGGAAGCCGCCAAGCTGACGCCGGAAACCGTGCGATCGCTGTCTACGCTCAATGCAGCGGAGATTCGACTCGATGCGCCCATCGGCGACAGCGATGACAGCCAGCTGGTCGAGCGGTTCATTGTGGAAGAAGCGGCCGAGCCGGAAGAGGATGTTGAAGAACGGCTGCTGGCCGAGCACATCGAGCGGGCGCTGGATACACTGACTCCGCGTGACGCGCGCGTAGTGCGTTTGTACTTCGGGTTGGAAGGTGGGCGCGAGCATACGCTGGAAGAAATCGGCAACATGCTCGGTGTGACACGGGAGCGTGTGCGCCAGTTGCGCGACCGCGCGCTCAAGCGCCTGCGCGAAGGCGAAATGGGCCCCGCGCTGCAGAGCTTCGCGGCCTAGTCGCACTTACACGTTCTCGTTCTCGCTCACGTTTTCGTGCACGGTGGTAAACAACCGTGAGCGTGAACGAAAGCGAGAACGAGAACGTGTTTTTTTACCAACCCAGCGTGGTCTCCAACCCCAGCCATAAGCTGCGTCCACGCGCAGCGTAATTCAGAATCTCCTGGTACTTCCGATCGAACAGATTCTCCAGGCGCAAGGTGAGCAGCAACGGGCTCGAGCCAAGGGCACGCGTGTGCAACGTGGCCGTCAGGTCGAGCTTGTTGTACGCGTCGAGTGTCACGCGCTCGGCCGGGAAGCTGGCAAAGCTCAGGTCGGCGCGTTCGCCCACGTAGTACCAGCGTGATTCCAGCGAGACATTGCCGCGTGTGTAGCTGGCGGCGATGTTGGCCAGCCACTCGGGTCGGCGCAACAGTTGTGCGCCGGGCTCAAACGCGGGATCCTCTACATCAGCCTCCAGCGCCCTGGTCTCGAGCCTGGTAACCGACCCGGTGATACCGATGTTGGGTAGGGCGGTGAGCGACCACTCCAACTCCGTACCCAGCGCATTGGCCGCGGTTATGTTCTGGTAGTTCGGCTCCGTGGAACCGAAGGCACGCGAGACGTACTGGATGAGATCGCGGAAGCGCTGGCGAAAGTGCGTGACCTGCACCACGCCCAGTGTACCGGGCAGCGTTTGCTCGAGGCCGAACTCGACGCTACGCGAGTGCTCGGGTTCCAGCGCTGGATTGCCGCGCGTGAAGCCTTCCGCGTAGTTCTCGAAGAAGGTCGGCTCCTTGAAGGCGGTACCGCCGGCAACGCGCAGGCGCGTCCGGGACCAGGGCTGCAGTGCGGCACCGGCACGGTAGGTCAGGAAGTCGCCAAAGCGGTCATTGGCATCGACGCGCAATCCAGCATTCAGAGTGAACCGATCCCATGCGTGAACCGCCTGGCCGTAAACACTACGGTTCGTTCTATCCTTGCCAAAGCGCGAACTGAAAGGACCGAAGACGCCATCGGAGTCATAGCGATTCACATCCTCTTGCTGCTCCAGCTCGGCGCCCAGGCTGAATACCGTACCATCATGCGGCTGGAAGTGCGTGCTGGCTTCAACGAAGGAACGGCGCAGCCGGTTCCGGCTCTGGGATGTGAAGGTACCGAGCGTATCGGCAGGGCCATCCGGATCATCAATGTTGCGATCCAGATTGTGATTCACCCCGCCACGCACGCCCACACGCACGTTCTGGCGCACGCGGACCGACCAATCCAGGCCCGTGGTGAACGCTTCATTGCGTCTGAATTGGTTGCGATCGACAAGGTTGCCATTGCCGTCGGTCGGATAGTGAAACTCCGAGCGCATGTAACGCGCGGTCCAGCTCAACGTGCTGCCCCGGCTCAAGGCCAGATCGCTGCGCAGGCTGGCCGTCGTGTTAGCGTAGCCATTGTTAAAGGCGTAGAGGCCGTCCGAACCGCTGTGGCCGATGCCGGTCGTGTAGGAGAGAGCGCCGGCGCGCCCGCCCAGTTCGGCACTGAGCGTGCGCGTACCATAGCTGCGCTCGCGCAGTGAGTCCGGTACTGCGCGTGCGCCCATACCACCACCCACGCGCAGGCGCAGCTGCGGTGCCGTGCCCGCGCGCGTGAAGATCTGCACTACGCCGGTAACGGCATCGGAGCCGTACAGCACACTGACCGGTCCGCGCACGATCTCGATGCGTTCCACATTGTCCAGCGTGAGATTGGACCAGTCGTAGACGCCGCCCGGCTGGTTGACGCGCACACCATCGATCAAGACTTGCACGTAGTCACTTTCACCGCCGCGCAGGAACAGCGAAGTAAGGGCGCCCTGGCTGCCACTCTGTACTACGGCCGCGCTGGGCGTCTGACGCAGGGCCTCGGCCACCGTGCGCAGGCCGCGCTGGCGCAGGGAATCACCGCTCAGAATGGTCATGGTTGCGGTGGTAGCGGAGCGAGGGACCGCCACCTTCATGGCGGTCACCACGACTTCCTTCAAGCGGAATGTGTCGGGCGCAGTTTGCGCCACCAGTTGCGTCTGCAACGCCACGGGCGCGATGACACCAAAGAGCAGGACACGGCGAATTTTGGTCATGGGTTTTCTGCCTGATGGGTGGGTGCGTTGGATGGCCGCTCCATACGGAGCGGCACGACTTGTGGTGCGCCGCGATCGGGACCGGGTCCGGCGTGCTGCAGCACGCGCACCGGCCAGCGATACACGGTTTCGATGGTTGTTGACGTGAGTACTTCGGCGGGTGCGCCCTGCGCGGCCAGGGCGCCATCGGACAGCAAGACGATGCGGCTGGCAAACCGGGCGGCCAGGTTCAGGTTGTGCGTGGCGGCAATCACGGTCACACCATCGCGCACGCACAATTCGGCTATCAGCTCGAACAGCGCCATCTCATGGGCAATGTCGAGCGCGGCCGTGGGCTCATCCAGCACCAGCGTTCGCGGTTCCTGCGCCAGCGCACGCGCCACCCGCACGCGCTGGCGTTCACCACCAGAAAGCTGAAACATGGAGCGCTCGGCCAGGTCGGTAACGGCGCACCGCGCCATGGCCTGTGCGATGGCCTGACGGTCGATGTTGCGCTCGCTCTGCCACGGACCGAGATGCGGGTAACGGCCCATGGCTACCAGCTCGCGCACGGCAAAGGGGAACAGCACATCCTCGAGCTGCGGCACCACTCCGATTTCGCGCGCCAGCGCACGTCGATCCCAGGCCGTGGCCGGCCGATCGCGATAGTGCGCTGAACCGATGGTCGGTTCGAGTACACCGAGCAGCAGCTTGAGCAGCGTCGACTTGCCAGAGCCGTTGGGACCGAGAATGGCGCAGACCTCGCCCGCGGGGAGTGTGAGCGTAATCGCGCGCACAGCGTCCTGCGTGTGCACGGGATAGTGGTAGTGCAGGTCCCGGGCGGCGAAGAGAGCACTCATGCCAGTCTCCGCCGCAGCAGCAACACGAAGAGAGGCACACCTACCAGCGCGGTGATGACACCTACCGGCAATTCCGTGGGCGCGGCCAGCGTGCGTGCGCCCGTGTCGGCCAGCAAAAGGAACGCGCCGCCTGCCAGGAAGCTGGCCACCAGCAGGAAGCGGTGCTCACCGCCCCACACGATGCGTAATGCGTGGGGCACGATCAGACCCACGAAGCCGATCACGCCGCAGGCAGCAACGCTAACAGCGACCAGCAGCGAAGCGACTACGAAGGCAATGGTTCGCACACGCGTCACGCGCACGCCCAGGTGCAGCGCGATTTCTTCACCCGCGGCCAACAGATTGAGCGGCCGCGCGAGCGCGAGCACAATCACGATGGCAGGAATGATGTAAGCGGCGATGAGCAGGCCGGCCTGCCAGCTGGCGCCCGTGAGACTGCCCATCAACCAGAACACGGCGGAGTGAAAGGTTTCCACATCGGCCAGCGTCAGCAGCAATAAAATGATGGCGTTGAAGAACGCGGCCACGATCACTCCGGCCAGCAACAGGATGCGGCTGTCCAGTGCGCGGCCGACCTGTAGAGCAATACGCAGCACGAGCAAAATGGAGAGCAGCGCAGTGACCAGAGCGGCCATGGGTACGAGTGCAGGTGCGCGTTGGTGCACGCCCAATACGATAGCGCTCACCGCGCCCACCGCGGCACCACCGGACACACCCAGCACGTACGGCTCGGCCAGCGGATTGCGTAGCAGCGCCTGGAACACCGTACCGCTCAGTGCCAGCGAACCGCCTACCAGCAGGCCAAGCAGTGCGCGCGGCAGGCGCAAGTCGAGCACAATGGCGCGCTCGGAGGAGGTACCGTTCCCGAGCAATGTGTCGACCACGCGTGACAACGGCAGTCCCGCAGCACCCACCGCAACACTGAGCACGATCATGGCCAGGACGGCCACGGCCAGCAGCACGATGCCCGTAGAACGCGAGCGCACGTTCATGGCCGCGCTCCCGGGTGCAGAAACCGGGCAAGCGCGCGCGCGGCCAGCGGCAGGTTCGGCCCCGCGCGATTGAACAGACTCACATCAGCCACCAGCACACGGCCGTTCCGCACGGCACCCAGCTCGCGCCAGCCAGGCAGCGTGCGCATACGATCGCGCGCGTTGTCGCCGCCCTGCTCCTGCGCTATCACGATGGCCTGCGGATCGCGCCGCACCAGCTCTTCCAAGCTGACTTGCGGCCAGTTCACGCGCAGATCGCTGAACACATTTTCACCGCCCGCCACATCGATCAGTTGTCCAATGAACGTGCCGGGTCCTGCGATCATGGGCGGATCCAGCGAAAGCACGTAGGCCACGGGCACGCGCGCATTGGACTGCACGGACGTGCGGATGGCTTGCAGATCGGCTTCTATGCTGCGTACAACGGAATCAGCCGCGGACTGCATGGCCAGCAGCACGCCCAGGTCGCGCGCGGTGCGTACCGCGTCTTCAATGGTTTCCGTGATGGCGTTGTACACAGGGATGCCCATGGCGGAGAGGCGTCCTACCACGGATCGTGTGGGCTGATCGGGCCAGGCTATCACCAGGTCGGGATTCTGCGCGGCCACCCACTCCACACTGGGCATGAGCGCATTGCCCGTGCTGGGCAGATGCGCGATGCGGGCATCGGTGTCCCACTGCGTGCGCGCAATCAGACGATCCTGCGCCCCGATCGCGAGCAGCATGTCGGTCACGGCCGGCATCAGACACACCACGCGTTGCGCCGGCGCCGCCAGCTGCACCATGCGGTCCGCGTGGTCGCGCACCCGGAGGGTATCAGCAACCGCATTACCTGCATCACGCGCGCGTGTGTCGCACGCGCCCAGTGCGCCGCCCGCTCCCGCGAGCAGGACGAACGCAACCGCGCATTGTAGGCGCAAAAAACCCGTCCTTCCAACAGGGAAGGGCGGGTGATGTGCGCAAACAATTACGCGCGTCCCCGTACCCCTCCCAGCGAGAGGTAAGTCAGCGGGAACGAACGGAGCCGGTCTCCTGGCTCGAGGCAGCGTCACTCACCTTCCCAGGCTTTCTTGCCCAGTGGTTTCTCGAGTGCGCTACACCGACGATCGCGTCGGGCCTCTTACAGTGGCGGGGCCGCGCCGGTCTTGCACCGGACTTCCGGAAGGCCTCGTTCGTTTCTGTCATGGTAAGTCTACCGGATTGGCGCAGAAGCGCAAGCGCGTGACGCGAGACGCGTAAACTCGGAGCGCATCGTCGCTAACTCATACAGTTTTGCGCTGGTGCGCAAAGCACCAATCGCAAGCGTCATATCCGTTGCTTGTCCTTGCTGGCTGCGGTGCGTCACATGGCGGCCAACCTCGCTCGCGTGGTCATCTAGGAGATTGCAGCTCTGCATCCCGGCTGTTTTCCTGCCCACGGTTACGCTCGGTCAGACGGACAGGACTCGATTGGTGGGTCGTGGGTTCGGACCGGATGGACGAGAACCCGTCGTGGGTGCTTCGGTCACGGTGAACAACATCAATGTCGTGACCGATCGGCGCGCTGTGTTTTCCATCGAGCCAGCGCCCATCGGCAAACACCTGGTGCGCTTCGAGATGACTGTCCTGGACAAATTGCATCGGCGAATTCTGCGGATCGTAGCTCGAGCCTACCGACTTCGGACAGGAACTGCGTCTCCAGAAGCGAGACCGGTGAAACACCCCAAGGGCGATAGTCATCCAGCCAGGAAAACTCCTGGAGCCGCGCCTGGTCGAGAACGATCTACAGAAAGAAGTGCGTGTCCAGAATGCACTTCATGAGCGGGACCGATCACGCACCTGAAGCTCGGATTCCGGCCCGGCCCACTCCCAACTCCAGGAATCTGCCTGGCCTGCTTCCTTTGCTCGGATCATCTGGCTGTAGTCAGGCACGCTCTCGGACTTCGGTTCGCGCCGGATCACAATGCGCTGCCCTTTGCGTTCGATCACCACAACCTCGCCGTTCAACTTCATCGAGCAGGCGGAACCAGTCGCGGCGCAAGTGGGTGTTGGGCAGGTCACCGGGATCGACGGTTGGGGGGTGGTGTCCGTTGCTACGGAATGCGGCGCAGCAACTCACCCAAATCCAGTTGGAATCCGGGCAACACATCCTCGCCATCCAGAACATCGGTCTCGCGCACGATGCGCGCAGAGCCATCGGCGCGGTAGACCAGCGCGTATTTCGGGTCAGGATGTATGACCCAGAGGAGTCTGGTGCCCGCATCGACGAAGTCGCGCACGCGCTGCTGGAAGTCCGCGCCCTTGCGGTAGTTCGTGTCCGAGTGGAATTCGACGGCAAGGTCGGGAGGCTCGCGGAAGAAATCCCCTTTGTGGCGCCGTGCCAGCTTCTCATTGCTGAAATAGGCGACATCCGGGCCTCGCAACCGCTCCCGGTCGTACGACAGGTTCAGCTTGCACCAAACATCTCCGAAGACCGCACCGGTCCCAGCGCTTTCAACGTGCTCATCCAGGCGTCTCGCGATCCTGATCATGAGCCAGGCGTGCTCCGGTTTGGCGGCCATTACCGGCACCAGCCCGCCGTTGACCAACTCCTACCCCGTGCTGGCAGGATCTTCGATGGGGATGTTGGGAACGTCGTCCGCGCGGAGCGGCCGGGGTAACGTGGCCATGCGTGCCTCGGTCGAGGATCGTACAGAGCGAATGTAGGCGAGGATGGCATCGCCTACAACCATGAGATGAGACTGGGGGCAGCCCCATGGTTGGATGAGACTGCCCCCTTTAACGAGCGTCAGTGCACTCGACCGTTTGCAGGAATTGTGCTGACTCGGCGTTTGACGTGCCGAGTATCGACCTCTTCAACGAACAGACAATATCCGTTGCACCACCCGCGGATCAGTCGGCAACTGCCCCGCACGCGGCAGTCGCTTTACCAATTCCGCCCAGTTGGGATCCTGCGCGAACGCGCGGCGGAACAGCGGCAATGATTCTTCCACTTTGCCGACATTGGCCATCATCACGGCGTGCCAGAACACCATCTCACCATTGGTGAGTGAGTCGGGCACCATCTGCTGCGCAGTCGCGTACTCCTTGAGCGCGGTTTCCACATCATTGTGTGTGACTGCATCATCGCCTGCGTTCATGTGCTGGTAGGCGCGGGCCAGGTGTACCAGGCGGCGCAATTCTTTGAGCGGCTCTTTGCTGTCTTCCACGCGCAGGTCGAAGAGCTTGTCGGCCCAGGGTCTGCCTGTCGAGCGACCATTGACCACGATGATGGCGGCCGATTGTGAGCCGCGGATGTCGCCGCCTTCGGCCTGCGCAGCTTCCAGCGCGGCCAGCAGTCGTTCGGTCAGATCGCCGCGCGTCGATTCGAACGCGCGCGCCATGGCATCGGGCACGGTCGGTTTCAACATCAGGTTGGCCTGCACGGTGTAGCCGCGGCCGCGTTTGTGGCCGGCGGCCTCAATGGCTTTGTCGCCGGTGTGCACGGCCACGTTGCCGCGTGCATCAACGAAGGCAACCTGGCGCACCTCGGGATTGGCATCACCGGCCAACATTGCGCGCAGTGCTTCCTCTGCGGTCTTGCCTGCGCGCATCAGCTCGAGTCCCAGCGGGCCGTAGCCCGGATCGACGAACGATTGTGTGGCCACCGCGCCTACACCTGCTTCAACAAACGGCACGATGGGACCGACGCTGAACCAGTGTGATTGCACGGCCACGCCCAGCTGGCCGGTGGCGGAATCGCGCGCCACGATCGAGTAGGTGTGCACGGGGCGCTGCGCCTGCAGGGGCGCGGCGCCGATCAGGAGTGCCGCCAGCAGCACGTTGTGTTTCATCGTGCAGTATCTCGCGTCAGGGAGTCACGGCTGGTGGGTTGCGGCACGGAAGACGTCGATGCTTCACCCTGCGGGCAGCGATCGCGGAAGGTGCGCCGCCATTTGCCGCTCTGCGTTTTGCCCACGGTCTCGAACCAGACATCGTTG
>JBOHRF010000002.1:0-74932 GCA_050732575.1 Longimicrobiales bacterium | reverse complement strand
GCGGGAACGGGTATCGGGATGTTGTTGAGCGACTCCACCCGGCTCCCGCCCCCGCCCCCGAGGTAGTCCCGCACCCGGACCCCGGTTTCCGATCCCCGGTCCCGGTTCCGTTCCCGATTCCCGCGCCACGCTCCCGATTCCGGCCGGGCGACGAGCGGAAATCCGGAGCGGGAAAGACGTGGTCGGGAACGGGCTGGGGAGGGGAGACTCCCGACGTCTCGGCATCTGCTCCAGATTATCGGGTCACCAGAACACGGGAAGAGGTGGAATGATACTGCGCAGATACGGGAACACCGTGCACAGTGTGGACACGAATTTTGATGCGCGGGCCATGAATGAAATCGGGTTCCAGCGTAATGGCCAGTTGAGTCTGGCGTGGGCGGAATTCGAGCAGAAGTACCTTCGCGGCGAGGGGCACGAGTTGGTGGCGCGGGCCGAGGGATTTGTGCAGCACGAGGCGGAGGAGCGGGTGTTGAAGGCCCTGAGCGATCAACTGTCTGAGTTACAGCGAGGGCTGGCGGATGGCAGCGTGTTATTCATCGAGAGCGAAGCGGGAAAGGACTATCCCAAGACGCGCGAGAAGCAGAAGACGATCGTAGTGGGCAATGAGAACCGCATGCATTTCGAGCGCACGATCGATCCGCCCTTGAAGGTGGCGGTATACGCGGAGCAGCGGAGCTGAACTCGCGATTGCAGCCGGCGGGATATCGCACGTACGCAGTGGGGTCGGCGCTGTTGGTCACGCGACCCGACTATTTTCTTTTTTTGCGCGATGCGCTGCATGCGCAGGACAGCCTGTACGCGTATGCGGCGTTGCTGCCGGAAGCCACGTTGCTGCACGGTCGCGGTGCCACGTATCGGGTGGGAACACCGCACGGCGATTGGGTGGTTCGCCGGTGCCGGCGTGGTGGCGCGGTAGCCTGGTTGCTGGGTGACCGCTACGTGCGTCTGGGCGCACCCCGTCAGTTGCGCGAGCTGATGGTAAGCGAATGGGCGCGCAGTCGCGGCGTGCGCACGCCGGAAGTGAAGGCCGTGGTGTTGCACGCAACACGCTGGTTTGTGCGGAGCGATTTGGCGACGGGCTTCATTGCCGGCGGCGAAGATCTGGCGCAGCTGGCAGCGGGGGCGAGCACGCGACTTTCGGGTCAGGTAAGCGCAGCGTGGAGCGCGGCCGGCCGTCTGGTGCGTGAGTTGGCCGCGGCCGGGTTGTCGCATCCGGATCTGCATCTCAAGAACATCATCATCCGGGCCGCGACCGACGGCCCGGAGGCCTGGGTGCTTGACCTGGATCGGGCACAGATGGGCCGTGCGAATGCAGCGGCAATGTGGTTGCGCCTGCAGCGTTCGTTGGCCAAATGGGAGCGCACGAGTGGCCGGCCGATTGCCGCGGAGCAGCGCGCGGCGCTCGAGGCTGGCTACCATGGCTGAGCGACTTGCCCTATCGTTGCCGCCGCGGCGCGTGGCCATTGTCATGCTCAGTGCCCTGGGCGACGCCGTGCACGTGCTGCCGGTCATCAATGCGCTCAAACGTGACTGGCCCACCACGCATCTAACCTGGATTCTGCAGCCGGCCGCGCATCGACTCGTGGCCCATCATCCGGCGGTCGACCAGTTTGTGCTGTTCCAGCGAAAACGCGGGCTGGCGGCGGCCGGCGCGTATCGCCAATTGCGCCGACAACTGCGCGGGCTTCGATTCGACCTGGTGCTCAATCTGCAGGTGTATTTCAAGGCAGGACTGATCACCGCGCTGCTCGATGCCGACGTGAAACTGGGGTTCGATCGGCGCCGGGCGCGCGATCTGAACTGGCTTTTCACTTCGCATCGCATACCGGCCCACGCACATCAGCACGTACAGGATCAGTACTTTGAGTTTCTCGAGTACCTTGGTGTCGATCCTGAACCAGTGGACTGGAAGCTGGGTCCGTGGCCCGGAGAGCCGACGTCCTCGCCTCTGTTGAATGGAGTGGATCGCCCCCTGGTAAGTCTGGTCATCGGCTCGACCAATCCACAAAAGGACTGGCTGCCCGAGCGCTGGGCCGAACTGGTCGATCGGCTGTACGACGATTACGCGCTGCAGCCTGTTCTGGTGGGAGGCAATTCCGATGCTGAGCGCGCCACGCAACGAGTCATCAACGAGCGCGCGCGACACAAGCCGACCACCACGCTGGGCTGCCCGCTTCGTGACCTGGTGGCCATTCTGCACAGGTCGGTCCTGGTGATTTCACTTGATACCGGGCCCATGCATATGGCCGTGGCACTGGGCCGGCCCGTGATCGCACTCATGGGGTACAGCGATCCGCGGCGAATAGGCCCGTACCGTCAGGGGCACGATCTGGTCATTGATGCGTTCGGCACGGCGGAGAGCGCGGTCACGAATCGCCACCACAAGGGCCGGATGCAGCAGATCGCAGTGCGTGATGTCGTGGACAGAGTTGAGTTGTGGTGGAAGAAGTTTGCCGATGCCAGGCGCTGAGCGCGCGTCAGCCTGCACTCACGGTCGGTATTTCGGATCGTTGTACATCTTGTATTGGCGATAGACCTTGGGACGCACGCGTCCAGCGGCTACATCTTGCAGCAGCTGGGTCAATTCGGCGGCCAGGTCATCACGCTGCAGTGCCATAACGGAGAGGCGGCGCTGGCAATCGCCCCGAAACGCGGGCTCGGCGTCGGACCGGTCGGCCTGCTCGCGCATGTGATACAACTTGAGTTCAATGATGCTGAGTTTGTCTACCAGGGAGCCCACGGTTTCAGCCATTGACGCTGCGCTCGTCCAACGTGCGGGTGGCGGCCATGACTTCTTCGTCGATGCGCTCGATCAAGTCATTGCGTTGCTGGTTCAACCGGTCGATGCGCCGCTTGGCTGCGGCCACGGTTTGGTCATTGGTGGAGCGCGCCTGATCTTCTTCATGCCACAATTCGATGTTGACATGGCACAGATTGGCAACCAGCGAACCGATGCTTTCCTTCATAGCGACTATCCGTTGTTGAGAGCTGCTGGATTGAGCGGATACGGTAGCCGTTCGTGCGCGGTCCCGCCAGCCGACTCGCGGCCAGTGCGGCATGACGGCTAACCGCGTTGAACAGAGCGACGCGCCGCGCGTCTGCATCGTGCTGCTCACGGGCCTGGGTGATGTCGTGCACGGCCTGCCCGTAGCGAATGCACTCAAACGTGCCGGGCTGGCCAGCCACCTGACCTGGGTCACCGAGCCAGCGCCTTCACACATTCTGCGCCATCATCGCGCAGTGGATGACGTCGTGGTATACCGCAGGCGGCAGGGCGTGCGCGGAGTGCTGCAGCTGGCCCGGGATATGGCGCCGCGCCGATTCGACTTGACCCTCAATTTGCACATCTACTTCAAAGGCATTTGGCCCACCGTATTCTCGCGTGCGCCGCGTCGCATCGGCTTTGATCGTGCGCGCAGTTATGATGGCGTGTGGCTCTTTGTAAACGAGCACTTGCCAGCTCGCCCGCGCGCACACACGCAGGACCAATTTCTGGAGTTTCTGGAGCTGCTCCAGGTTCCCTCCCGGCCCGTGGAGTGGAACATCGAGTTCACAGCAGCCGAGAAAGCGGAGCAGGCCGAGTTCATGCGCGGCTTGCGGGACCGACCCGTGGTAGCCGTGGTGCCGGCATCAGCTAACTCGAGAAAAGACTGGCTGGCGGACCGGTATGCGCGTCTGATCGATGCGCTGGCCGCTGATTTTGGCGCGCGTGCCGTGCTGGTGGGCGGCCCCTCAGCGCGAGAACGTCATATGGTCGACGCCATTCTGACGCAAACGCGCGCCCAGCCCATCGATGCGTTGGATCAGGATGTGCGCCGCATGATGTGGCTGCTGGACGGCAGTGACCTGGTCATCGCGCCGGATACCGGACCCCTTCACATTGCACGAGCGTGCAATGTTCCCGTGATTGGCCTGTACGGCCATACCAATCCCTGGCGCGTCGGGCCGTACCAGAAATACACGGATCTCTGGGTGGACCAGTACACGGATCCCGGCACGGCTCCCGATCCTTCCAACCGCACGCCCAAGTGGGGACGCATGGAGTCGATCACGGTTGAAATGGTGCTCGAAAAGGTGGATGTGGCGCTGCGCCGCTACCGCCCGGAACAGGTGGGGTAAGAAAGCAGGGGGCGGACCACCACCACGTTCTCCCGTTTTGACTCATTCGGACATGCGGGCTGACTGGAGGCTCTGGCCAGTCATTGAATTCTGACGGTTCATCCGTTCTGGTTGTCGATCCGCATAGCGAATGAGGCCAAAACGGGAGAACGGGGTGGTGGTCCGACGAGGGTATGCCAGCAAAACGAATTCTTTGGATCGATGACGAGGTAGACAGCTTCGAGCCGCATTTGTTGTTCTTGCGGCAGCGGGGTTACCACGTCGATACCACAACCAACGGCGATGACGCACTCGACATCGCGCGCGAGCAGCGTTACGACCTGGTACTGCTGGACGAGCAGATGCCCGGGCGTCGCGGGCTGGACGTGCTGGCCGAGTTGCGGCGCGAGGCGCCGCAGGCGCGCGTTGTGATGGTCACCAAATCGGAAGAAGACCGCACGCTGGTGGAGGCGATTGGCCGGCGCGTCGATGAGTACCTGGTCAAGCCGGCCAGTCCGCGCCAGGTCCTTTCCGTGGTGACGCGTTTGCTGGAGGGCCAGCAGTTGCAGCAGCAGCGTGCGGCCCAGGACTTCGCAGCGCGCTTTGCCGCACTCTCGCGCATGAGTAACGAAGCCACGACCTGGCAGGATTTCTTCGCCGTGTACGACGAGTTGGTTGCCTGGGAGCTGCGTCTGGAAGAAGCGGGCGAGCGCAACCTGGTGGATTCCGTTACGGCGCTACTGCTGGATGTGCGGCGCGCGTTTGGCAACTACATCACGCGCGTGTATGGCAGCTGGACCGACGAGCTGGCGCAGGAGCGACCCACCCTCTCCACGGACCTGGTGGCCAAGCACGTGGTGCCGCGCATGCAGCCTGGTACATCCCTGCTGTTCGTCATCATCGATTGCATGCGTCTGGATCAATGGCGAGTGATCCGCCCGCTGCTGGCCACCGAATTCGACATCACGGAAGATCTGTATTGCAGCATCCTGCCTACCGCCACACCGTACGCACGCAATGCCATTTTCAGCGGGCAGTACCCGGACTCGATTGCCCGTGATCATCCCAGCTGGTGGGGCACTGATGAAGGCAGCTTGAATGCCTTCGAGG
Source organism: Longimicrobiales bacterium (assembly GCA_050732575.1). Lineage (GTDB taxonomy): Bacteria > Gemmatimonadota > Gemmatimonadetes > Longimicrobiales > RSA9 > JBBDWZ01. Next base: position 69,721 of record JBOHRF010000002.1, on the reverse strand, counting down.
ACCGGCTACTGCGTGATCAGTTGCAGCAGCTCACCGGGCGCGAGGTGCCCGTCCATTACGAGAAGGTATTCACGGACTCCGAATCAGAAGAGCTGGTGGCGCGCGTACGCACGGCATTGCGCGGTGAAGGCGTGGTGGCCACCGTGTTCAATTTCGTTGACTTGTTGACCCACGGCCGCAGTGAATCGGCCATCCTGATGGAAGTAGCGCGCGATGTGCCGGCGCTGCGTGCACTGACGCGCCAGTGGTTCGAGCGTTCGGCCGCATACCGCATCCTGCGCGAAGCAGCGGTGCGCCGCATCCCGGTCGTGCTGACCACGGACCATGGCTCGATTCACTGCGAGCGGCCAGTCACTATATACGCGCGGCGCGATGCCACCAGCAATCTGCGCTACAAGTTTGGGCAGGACCTGCGGGCGGAACAGTCATCGGCTGTGTATTCCATCAAGGATCGGCGCGCATTGCGTTTTCCGCCGGCTGCCATGGCCACCAACTACCTCCTGGCATTGGAAGACTATTTCTTCGTGTATCCAACCAAGCTGCGTGAATATCAGGCGCGTTATCGGGGCTCGTTCCTGCACGGGGGCGTCAGTCCGGAAGAAATGATCCTGCCCGTGGCCACGCTGGTACCTCGGGCCGGAGTGCGCACGTGAAGCAGCGTGCGTACCTGCGCGTACTGGGCTATTTGCGGCCCCACCGCATGCTGGTGGTGGGCGCCATCCTGGCTACCATCGGGTTTGCCGCGTTCGATACCTTCACGATCATTGCGCTCCTGCCGCTGCTCAATGCGCTGTTCGGGCAGGCGCCGTTGCAAATCGATCTGGGTCAGAACCGGATTCAGTGGCTGCTCGATCTGACGCTGGGCTGGTTGCCCACTGACCAGCCCACGGAAATGCTGCTCTTCATCTGCCTGTTTCTGTTTGCCGTTTTCTTTGGCAAGACGCTGTTCGATTTTCTGCAGACTTATCTGGTAGTCCGTCTGGAGCAGGTAGTGACGCGCGACCTGAGGAACCATGCGTACCAGCATGTGCTCGAGCTGGACATGCGCTTCTTCAACCGCACGCGTGCCGGCCAGATCATTGCCCGCCTGACCAGTGATGCCGATCAGCTGCGCCTCTTGCTGACCAAGAATCTGGTCAAGGTTGCCACCTACGTTTTGCAGGTTCTGTTCACACTCTGGCTCATGGTGCAGACTTCGGCCAGCCTGACCTTGCTGGGCGTGGTTGCACTGCCCGCCATGTTTGCATCCTGGGCGCGCTTTCGCAGCCGGCTGCGGCGCGGTGACCGGACCGTACTCAACCTGGGCGGTGAGGTAGCGTCACACCTGCAAGAGACGGTCATGGGCATCCGGCAGGTCAAGGCGGCAGCGGCCGAATCCTTCGAGATCGAGCGCTTCCACGAGCTGACGCGCACGTACATGAAGGCCACCGTGCGCACCGAACGTTTGCGCGCGCTGGCCGGACCGCTCACCGAGTTGATTGGTGCGCTGGGCACCATTGCCCTGCTCTGGTACGGCTCGCGCCAGGTAATGGACAATGAGCTCGGTGCGGCCGCGTTCATCGGGTTTCTGATGTGGGCGGTCAAGTTGTACACGCCGGCCAAGTGGCTCTCGCGTTTCCAATCGATCGTGCAACCGGGCCTGATCGCGGCCGAGCGGATCTTCGAGTTCATGGACGCGCCCGTGCAGGTGCGTGACCGGCCGCAAGCGCGCCCCTTCACGGGCCTGCGGGAAGCCATCCGCTTCGAAGATGTCAGCTTTGCCTACGAGAATGACACACAAGTGTTGAACCATGTGTCGTTCGTGGTGCCGGCCGGTACAGTGGTCGCGCTGGTCGGTCCGAGCGGCGCTGGCAAGACCACGGTCGCCGATCTGCTGGCGCGCTTTTACGATCCAACGGGCGGGTGTATTACGATCGACGGCGTTGATTTGCGCGAGTTCACGGCCCGCTCACTACGCACGCGCCTGGGTGTGGTAGCGCAGGATACCGTTCTGTTCCACGATACCGTGCGCGCCAACATTGCTTATGGACTCACCGATGTTACACAGTCAGCCATTGAGCAGGCGGCGCGCGCAGCACACGCGCATGAATTCATTGTCCAGCTGCCCAACGGTTATGACACGATCCTGGGTGAGCGCGGCACGCGGCTGTCCGGCGGACAGCGTCAACGCCTGGCGATCGCGCGCGCTATCTTGCGCGATCCGGCCATCCTGATTCTGGACGAAGCGACTTCCGCGCTGGACAGCGAGTCGGAGCGACTGGTGCAGGAAGCTACCGACCAGTTGCTGGCTGGCCGCACCGTGTTGGTCATTGCGCATCGGCTGTCCACAGTGCGCCACGCCGATCAGATCCTGGTGCTGCGTGATGGTCGCGTAGAAGAACGCGGCCGTCACGATGAGTTGCTCTCACTGGGTGGCGCTTACCGTCGTCTCTATGACATCCAGTTCGCGGGTCGGTAGTCCGCTCGGACTGGCCCGGGCCGAGAAGCGCGCGGCCGGTGCGCTCAAGATCATTGCCCACAATGGTGCCGCCATCTGGGGCGGCGCGGAAATCAACCTCACACATCTGTTGAGTGGACTGCAGCGGCGCGGCCATGAGATCACGCTTTGTTGCAATCATGACATCGTTGCCGACCACGCCACGCGTTATCTGGTACCCAGCATCATCCGGCCGCTGCGCGGCGATCTGATGCTGGGTGATGCACTGAAGTTTGCGCGCTTCCTGCGCCAGCAACAGCCTGATGCGCTGGTCATCAGCACATTCAAGAAAATCTGGCTGGCCGGGCTGGCCGCGCAGCGCGCAAAGGTGGCACGCACCATCATGCGCGTGAGCCTGGCTTCTGACACGCCGCGCCGCTGGAAATATCGCTACGCGCTGCGCCACTGGATCGATGTCGTGACGCTCAACGCCGAATCGATGCGCGCGCGCTTCCTGGCCGGCGACCCGGCGCTCGATGCCAGTAAAGTGATAACGCTGCACGATGGTGTTGAGCCGCTGCGCGTGGGCAAGGCGCCGGGTGCCGTGCGTGCGGAGCTGAAGATCGCGCCGGACGCATTGGTGATTGGTACGCTGGCCCGGCTGTCCCAACAGAAACGGTTGGAACGACTGATCGCTGTCACGGCGCAATTGCCGGGCGTGCACTGTGTGATTGCGGGTGAGGGCACGCAGCGTCAACGGCTGGAGTCGGCAATTGCGCAACACGACGTGCGCGAACGTGTGCACCTGCTCGGGCATCGTGCTGACACGGGCGATGTGCTGGGTGCGCTCGACTTGCTGGTCATCACATCGGACAAGGAAGGCATGGCCAACACCATGCTCGAGGCGCTGTGGGCAGGTGTGCCCGTTGTATCCACGCCCGTGAGCGGCGCGCAGGAAGCGCTCGAGCCCGGGCCCGACGGCACGCCTGGCCGGATCACCGCGGGTTTCGAGACGCAGGAGATCACCGCCGCGGTGCGCGAGCTGCTGGAGCAAACGGCAGCGCGCCAGGAAATGCGCCGCGCGGCCCTGGCGCGCGCGCGCGAGCGATTCTCTTTCGAGCGTATGGTGGACCAATTCGAGTCGCTGCTGCGCGGCGGGTCGATCGCGCGACCGGTTCAGTGAAAGTCCTGATCCACGGCGATGGCAACATCGTGTATGGTGCGGAACGCCAGGCCGGGCTGCTGGCCCAGGGGCTAGGCGCACGCGGACACGAAGTCATTTTCGCCTGCCCGCCCAACACTCCGTTTGCCGAGTTCCTGCGCGAGCGGGGTGTCGCCACAGTACATGTGCGGCCGCGCGGCAACCTGGACCTGTTCAGTGCCGTGCGCTTCTCACGGTGGATTCGCGCGGAGCGGCCCGATGCGTTCCTGGCCACGTCATGGAAACGCGCGCTCAGTGTGGGCTGGGCCGCGCGCCGCGCCGGTGTACCGCGCATCATTCTACGCGTGGGCGGGACCAAAGCCGCGGGCACGCGCACGGGCGAATGGCGTGTTGGGCGCGCCCTACGCCACTACACGGATGCGCTGGTGGGCAATTCCCGCGCGATCACCGATTTCCTGGCCGCACGGTTTCCATTTTTCCCGCGCCACGCGCTGAACGTGGTGTGGAACGCAGTAGAACCACCGGATATTGCGAACAGCATGGTGAGACGCGAGCTGCGCATGGGTTCGGCGCCCCTCGTGCTCGCTGTGGGCGGTCTCAGCGCCAACAAAGCCCATCATCTGCTGCTCGATGCGCTGACGCAAATGAAGCAGGATGACGTGCACCTGGCGGTGGCGGGTTGGGGCGCAGAGGCCGAACGACTGCAACAGCGCACCGCGGAGCTGGGCCTGGGCGCGCGCGTACACTGGCTCGGACATCGGCACGACGTACCCAAGTTGCTGGGCGCGGCCGATGTCTTTGTGCTGACCAGCCGGCACGAGGGTACCGCCAATGCGCTGCTGGAAGCCATGGCCGCAGGCGTGCCCGTGATCAGTACTCCCATCGCGGGCAGCGAAGTTGCCCTGGAAGCGGTGGCCGGACGAGCACCAGCAGGGTGGCTGATTCCATTTGGCGATGCCGCCGCACTGGCGGAAACACTCGAGCGCGTGCTGGCCGCCAAACGAGCGAACGCAAGCGAATTGAATGGGCGCGTTGAAGAAGCGCGCTGGCGGACCCACCATTGGTTCAGCAGCGCGCGCATGGTGGCCGGGTACGAGACCGTGTTATCGGGCGGTCATCAGCGCGACGACACAGCGAACGTCTGATGCGCAAAGCGACTATCGCCGACCGGCTCGAGTACGCCGCGTTTGCCAGCGTGATGGCAGCAGCAGGTCGTCTCTCACAGGAGCGCGCCGAGCGTATGGGCGCATCATTGGGCCGCCTGGCCTACCACCGCATCAAGCTGCGCCGCCGGGAAGTGGAAGAGCACCTGCGCCTGTCGTTTCCCGAACAGGACACCCACTGGCGGGACCGTATTGCAGAAGCCGCCTACGCGCACCTGGGCCGTGAGAGCGTGGCCATGTTGCTGTTGTCTCGCGCCAGCCGCGCCGACATTGCGCGCCGCGTGCGCCACGAAGTAGGCCGCGAGCGATTCGTGGATGCGTATAGCGCCGGGCGCGGCGTGGTCCTGGTGGGCGGACATATCGGTAACTGGGAGCTTGGTGCCGCCAGTCTGGCCGCTCAGGGCATGCACGTCGAGGCCATCTATCAGCCTCAGCGCAACCCGTTGTTCGACGCCGCCGTGGTGCAGGCGCGCCGGCGGCTCGGCGTTGAGTTGATCCGCCGGGCGGAAGCGTCAAAACACGCACTCGAACGGCTGCGCCAGGGCGCCATCGTGTGTTTCGTGTCCGACCAGAACGCCGGCCGCACGGGTATCTTCGTTCCCTTCCTGGGCCGGCCCGCGTCTACGCATCGCGGTGCCGCGCTGCTGGCCGTTCGTGCCGGTGCCCCTCTCTTCGTGGGAGCCGCCGTTCGTGAAGGCGACCATTACCAGGGGATAACGCAGGAGATCACTACGGCACGCGAGGGCGACCTGGATCAGGCGGTCCAGCGATTGACGGCCGCTTTCACGGCTTATCTGGAAGAACTCGTGCGAAGGTGGCCCGAACAATACTTTTGGCATCACCGACGGTGGAAGACGAAAGAAAGGCCGTAAGGAGAAACGTAAGAATCATAATGCGGGCACCTGGTCGACCGAGGGGCTCGACGGAACCGCTCCGATGGGAGCAGGTACTGTACTCAGCGATTGATAAAGGTTTTTCGAGACACGTGATCTACATCTGCATTCCCGCGCACAACGAGGAGCGCACAGTAGGAGTCTTGTTGTGGAAGGTGCGCCAGGTGATGGCCAGCTTCCCGCGCGACTACCAAATCCTCGTGGCCAATGACGGCTCGACCGATGGCACGGCCGAGGTGCTGTCACCCTACCAACGTATTCTTCCGCTCACGGTCGTTCAGATCGAGCAACGGCGAGGTTATGCCACCGCCCTCGAGCTGCTGGTGCGCGAGGCCGTGCGCAGGGCGGAGTATCCCAAGCGCGATGTGGTTGTGACGTTGCAGGCCGACTTCACCGATGACCCCGCTGAGCTGCAAGGGTTGCTCAAGCGAGTGGAAGCGGGAGCGGACATCGTGGTGGCCAACGCAAAAGTGGCGGAAACGGCAGGACGCGCCGCTCGTTGGGGCCGGCGTTTGGGGAATCTGCTGCTGCGGCGGCGCGGCTGGCCCGAAGGTGTGAGTGATGCATTGTGCGGCTTGCGCGCCTATCGCGTGATCGTGCTCAAACGCGCGCTGGAAGCGAACGGCGAGCACCGTCTGTTGACCTGGGATGGCTGGGTGGCCAACGCCGAGCTGCTGCGTGTTGCGCAGGCACACTCGCGCCGGACCGACGTTGTGGAATACACGATCCGCAGCGATCGGCAGCAGCGCGCCAGCCGGCAGGCACTCTGGCCGGTGATCCAGTCGATATTCCACTACGCGCGCGGCACAACGGGTCCGCTAACCGGACATGCGCTACCGGCCACATCGATGATCGACTTGCGCGATCGGCGGCGCTCGAACCGGGCGGCCACCCAGAATGTCGACGCACAGCCTGACTCCCAGCGTTCACAAGGGCGCGCATCGGGCGCAACTGCGGACCGGGGGCGGTCCGGTGAGCGACGGGCGGAACGATCGGGCCCGGGCAAAAAGACGGCGAAAGGGCCGCGTCCGGGCAAAGCGAATCAAGCGGCAACGGACGAACGGCCGGCGCGCGAGCGCCGCACGCGCCAGCGCGATCGATCAGCGCCGCGCTCTGCGCGGGCTGCCGCGCCCCAAAATACCGCGGGGCCGGCCGGTAATGGCGCAGCGCCGGGGCCTGTGACGGAAGAGCCAGAGGCGAGGGTACTCAACGAGCAGGGTGCGCCGGCCAAACGGAAACGGCGCCGCAAACGGCGCGGTGGAGCGCGCCGGGGCCCGCGGCCGGAAACGCCGCAAGCTGCCCTGGAACCAGGAGTTGAGCCGGTTCAGGCGCCGGAGGCTGAAGCGCTGGAGCCGGAAAACGGTGAGGGGGCGCCGGAATCGTCACTGGCCGTCCCAGGCGGTGTTCCCCGCAAACGCCGCTCGCGGCGGGGCGGGCGCGGTCGCCGCGGACGCGGTCGGGCACGTGCGGGCCCGGATACAAGTACAAAGGACAGTGGTGGCGGTGAGGCTCAGTCGCCGGACCCGAAGGTTACCCCGGTCGACTTCGCACCGTCTCAAGATGTCCAGCCGGAGAGCTAGAGTTGATCTTTCGTCGTTGGCAGCAAATCGCTTTATCGCTGTTGTTGGCTTTGCCCGTTGCGGCCGGTGCGCAGACTCATTCGAAGGGAACTGCGGATCGCACGGTTGCGGCCGTTCCTTTTGGCCCGGGTGAGCGCATGACCTACAAGGTGTCGCTCAGCCTGTTCGGTGAAGTGGGAAACGGGTCCATCGAGGTGCTCCAGCTCGACACCATTCAGGGACACCCCAGCTACAAGCTGCGTCTATACCTCAAGGGCGGCATTCCGCTGGCGCACGTGCAGGATGAGTATCAGTCCTGGTTGGACATCTATGACCTGGTTTCCCACCGTTTCTTCCAGGACGTGCGTGAGGTCCGCTACAAGCGCAAGCGCACCATCGATTTTTATCCCGCGGAGCGACGCTGGCACCGAATCGACAACGATGAGTCAGGCGTCATGCCCACGGAGCTGCCGCTCGACGATTTGTCGTTCCTGTACTATGTGCGCACGCTACCGCTCAACGTAGGCGATACCTACACACTCGATCGTTATTGGAAAGAGGATGGCAATCCGGTCACGGTCAAGGTGATTCGCCGGGATACCATCAGTGTGCCGGCCGGTCGATTTGCGGTCATCGTGATACAGCCGATCATTCGTACGCGCGGCTTGTTCAGCGAGGGCGGGAAGGCCGAAGTCTTCTTCACGGACGACGCTCGTCGTATCCCCGTGCAAATCAAGACCAACGTACCGGTCATCAAGTCGATGAACATGCAACTGGAGACGTACTCGCCCGGTAAGCGTCTCGCGCCCGTGTTCAATTCATCGACGGGCACTCACTGAGCGATTGACGGCGCTCAGTCGTTGTCGTCAGTCTGGCGAGTGCGTTGGTTGAGGGGCAGGCGCAGCAGCCGGCCCTCCTGCAGGTCCAGTGCGTAGAGGAATTCCTGCTCGACGGAAAGACCGTAGAAGCGCGCATTCGGGCTCTGGAACACCAAACGGCGACTCCCCTTCGAATCGAAGCCAATGATGCGACCGTTTTCGCCGCGCTCGGCCGCATAGACCTGGCCGTCGGGCGACGCGGCTACGGCCACCAAACGACCCTTCTGGAATCCCGTGGTCAGCGTTTGCACGGTACCATCACGATGCAGGCGAATGACGTGACCCGCATACGTAGCGGCGTACACCGTGCCGCGCGCGTCGGTCGCGATCTGGTAGAGGTTCGCCTTCAAGCGTGCATGCTGACGATGCTGGCCCTCGGCGTTCACCCGCCAGATCGTTCCGTTCCATTCGGCAACCAATAAGTCGCCGCCCGGCAACAAGGCCGCGCCGTAGGCGGGGCTGGTACCAATGCGCGCGGCCACTACGGTCGCGTTGCCATTGGCGTCAATGCGATAGATGAAATTCTCATCGCGCGCGCGCGCAATCACGTACACGCCCGAGCCATCGGGCAGCGGCACGGGTGAAAACAGCGCATCTGCGGGCACTCGCCCATAAGTAGCCGGGTGCAGCTCACCATCGCGCAAATGGAGCACGCGCGGCCGCGGTCGCAGGCCCAGCGGATCCCAGCCGTAGCTGGCCTGGAAGATTTGCGGGCCGTGTGCCGCCAGGCCCCAGCTCCAGGGCAGATCGGTGGCCATAACCTCGGGCCTTCCGGGCTCAGCGATGTAGATGTCGACCGTGAGCCGCCCGGCAACGGACCCGGACTCGGACTGCAGATCGACCACTTCGGTATGCCGGCCGGGCACGAGTTTGCGCGTGTTCGCGTGCACGCGCAGCGCATCGCCGTCCGGCGCCAGACCGAGCCAATCTGCATCGGTGACCGCGGTCCAGGCGCCTACTGCGCCGTTGGAATGCACGCGCACCGAATAAGACACGGTGGAATCACCCGCAAACGCGGTCAAACGAATGGCATCTGTCTCGGGCGTCAGCGCAGGCGCTTCACGACCCACCGCAACATCGGCCGTGATGGTTTGCGCATTTTCCGTGATGTTGGTCAAACGCAACGTGGGCACATCCGCCATGGCGAACGTGCGCTGCGCCATGCCACCCGGGAAAGGATCACTGACATCGGCGCGCGCGCCGTTGCGCAGATCGGCGCGACCATCGGCATCGACCAGGGCCACGGCGGGGCGCCGCTCATCACTGTTCCAGGCACCCAATTCGCCACGCTCGGAATCGATGCGCCAGGCCAGCAGCCCGTGACCGGGCAGGAACGTGTCCGAGCCCAGCCGCTGGCGATTCTCGAGCAGCACATAATCACCCGAACGACGCGGCAGATCGTAACGGTAAACCACAGGGTCGCGCTCGACCGGTTCAATGCTCACACTGCTCGAGGCGCGCAACCACTTCACGCTCACCCAGCCCAGCTGCTCTTTTTCCCAGGCCGACAGATGGGAAGGTGAATGGCGCGCATTGTGGCTGCCTGTGCCCATCAGGCCCCAGGCGCCAATACCCTGTGACGTGCCGTCGTAATCGTAGAGGTCCGGCAGGCCCAGCGCGTGCCCGGTCTCGTGCGCCAGCACGCCGATGTGCATGGGTCCGCAGCTCTGCGGATCCACGGCCGGTAAAATCACGTAGTCCGCGATGCGCACGGGCTGGCCGCGATGGTTCCGATCTCCGGTCTCGAACGGCGTCATGGCGGCACGGTGCGGCCAGATGGCGCCCGCGCGCGTTTCACCCGTACAGGGAAGTGCGTACACGAACGCAACAAAATCGACGAACCCATCATCGTCGTCCGTATCCGGCACACCATCCGGACCGTCATTGTCGAATTGTGTGAAATCGAACATCTGATCGGCCATGCGCAGCGCTTCTGCACGCAGCTCGTTCATCCGACCAAACTGACCCCACCCGAATTTCTCGCGGGGCAGATAGTGCGCTGCGGGTTTGCTCAGCGGGATCCACGAGGTCAACGCGCCCGTGGCCTCGAGCAAGCCGCCCGAGACTTCGCGCCAGTACGCACTGTACGTCATGGTATCACCGCGCGGCGCACCAAACAGGCGCTCGGTCAGCTTTTCGACCGGGAATGGCTCTTTGACATCGGAGTAGCGCACGGCCAGCACCGGCACGCGCAACGTGCCCGTGAGTGCCGCACCGGCCAGCGCCGCCGCAGCCGGCGTCATGCCATCGAGTCGACCCGCGGCCGCCAGCTCGGCGCGCTTGCGCCGCACCGATTCCATTTTCAGCAGCCAGGCCCGGCTGAATTCCAGCGCCGACGCAGGACGAGCATCGGCCAACCCCGCGATCGACGTGGGGGGCGTTACCTCGCCGCTGGCTGCAGGAAAGGGCAGCGGATTCTGGGCTGCCAGATCCCAGCGACCCAATGCCGGCGCTATCACCAGAGCCAACAATGAGATAGTGGTGATGCTCCAACGCCCGGCAGAAACCAATCTGCGGATGGCTCGCTCCTTCGCGGCCTGATGGTCGGATTGACGGAGTCAAATTGGCGGCTAGGCCGCCGGATGGCTCACTTCTGTACGGAAGCTCATGCCGTGTAGCGGCCAGGTCAAGACTAAAGGGCCTATCCTGGCTCCAGGGGTTGAACGAACCTGTAACTCCGCTATATTCAACGTCTTGGTGGCGCCCTTTCGGGGCGCCGTTTTTTTCGCACTCTCGCTGGTGGCCCGCGCCGATTGGCAGAAGTATGTTGCGCGCTCAAAAGTTCGGTCGCATAGCTCAGTTGGTTAGAGCGCACGGTTCACATCCGTGAGGTCGTAGGTTCGAGTCCTACTGCGACCATGATTAACGGAAAGTTCCATCATGCTTTGTGAGTGATGGGGCTTTCTAGTCTTGTGACTTGTGCTGGATTCGAGCGCCCGCGAGTCGCGCCAACCGAGGCTGGAGGTCGAATTACCCTGCGGGCAGAATCTGCTGGCGACGCCGTGCGCTTTTCGGTATCGGATACGGGCCAAGGCATTCCGAACGAGCATCTTTCGCACTTGTGCGAGCGGTTTTGGCAGGCTCAAAAAGGGTCCCAATCGCGGCGGGTCGAGCGTCAGACTTGGGCTAGGGCGAGCGATTCTGACACACGATTCGTCTTTGAAGGGGACCTGCGCGTGGAGCAATCCTGAAATGAGCGCCGCCCGCAGACGCAGCAGACAGGCGAGCCTTCGAACCAGATACGAGAAGGCATTGACCAGGCAACCGCAAGACAAGAATCGTCGCGCCGGACAACACGTGGAAAAACAGTCTCGAGACGAGACGAGCGAGGACACCACTTCTAGCGTCCCCACAGAATGGGACGAAGTGGATGAGGCGTCCGATGACTCTTTTCCGGCCAGCGATTCGCCACCCTGGACACTCGGCCGCCGCGAATGCGAAGGGTAGCCTCCATTCGCATGACAGGCCTTGCTGAGTTCGCCGCGTCGGTTCTGTTGCTCCATCGATCGCAGAGTCCCGCGACGGCCCTCATCATTTCCCCCTAAGATGAACCAGCAAGCACAAGGATAGTCGCATGAATTAGCAGGCGGCAGCTGCAAAAGTGGTGGGAAGCAACTCCGGTTTGCTGGCAGCTCCAACGGGCCTTCGGACGATCAGCGAGAGTCGAGCGTAAACGTTCCAGGCTTGGTCGCATTCGGTGGGAACAAGCTCGAGGCGAGTGATGCGTTCCCATTCAACGTCAGCGGTCAACTACGCGTTGGTCAACGTTCCGGATTCGCTAGCTTTCGGGTTCATGATCTCGGCTGGGTCCTGGATTCGAAAAAGCGGCAAACGCTGGATCTTTACCGCTTCGTGCGTATTGAATCGCCGGTACTGGCGCTGCCATCGGATCCGTGGCTCCAGGGCCTGGTTGGCAGCGGAATCGGTCCGCGCGCGTGGTCTTCCTCGTGACAGGTGCGAGCAAGGCCGAGGCGCTTCAGCGAGCAATCGCTGGTGATCGGGACATTCCCGCAAGCTGCGTCCGTACCGAGGGCGAGTTTTACTGGGTGGAGGACACGGCAGCCGGCCGGCTCCTCGGAGGCGCTCGATGAGGCGGCGCCTTGAAGATCTCGCTCGCCCGGCCGTCGCGCCTTCCATACTGGCCGCCGACCTTGCCCATCTTGGCGACGAGATTGCTCGCGTCGAGGCCGCGGGCGCGGTCCTGCTGCATGTGGACGTCATGGACGGGTACTTCGCTCGCAATCTCTCCTTCGGCCCGCTCATTCTCGAAGCGGTCCGAGGCGTCACCGATCTCGTCCTCAACGTCCACTTGATGGTGGAGGACCCCGGCCGATTCATCGAGTCGTTTGCTGCCGCGGGTGCCGACGTCCTGACCTTCCACGTTGAAACGGTGACGGATCCGGCGTCGCTCGCGGGCCGCATCCACGCGCGCGGTTGTTCGGCAGGTGCAGCGTTGAACGTCGATGGCCCATCTCGACGTCCCCATCCAGAAGCGACAAGGGGCGAGTCATTAAGCGAATCTCAGAGCTTTTGCGCATCCCCCTCGATCATGGCCGCGATCGGCGACTTACCCAACGACGTACCCATGTTCCGCGGGGCCGGCCTTGGCATCGCTATGGGTCACGCCAGACGACGCCAAACGTTGTGCTGCTGTCGTGACGACCTCGTCGGAGGAGGAGGGCTTCGCTCGCGCCATGGAGCGTTACGTCCTCGGTCACTGGAGCTGAAGGTCACTCGGTGTTGTTTGCGCCGCGGTAGGGGCGCCATGGCAACGCACGGGGCGTCACGCCACACTCCCTCATCTTGTTGGCCGCGGCTGTTGCGATTTGCCGCTGGCAAGGTTGGCATCGTTGTTGCCCAATCGCACCTGGCAAATCGTGGAAGTAACGCGACCCGGACGGGAGATTATGCCTACATTTGCACATTCCACCCGACCATGAAGGCGACATTGCTCGTGAAATGAACTCGCGGGGGTGCGGACGCACAGGCTGTTGAAAGGAATGGCTAAAATAGATTGACAATCCTTCGCACGGCTCGGCGCGCGTTCGGTGCTCCTGGCATGGCGCCACGCTGGACCCGGGGCGCCAAGGAAGCGATCGGGACCGCTTACTCAGCGGGCAGTAGCGTGTGGTTTACCGTCTCGGCCGGGGTGCTGAACGAGGTTTACTACCCTACTGTCGACCGACCCCAGATCCGCGATCTCCAGTACCTGGTGACCGATGGCGAGAGCTTCTTCCATGACGAGCGGCGCCATCTCGATTCGAGTCTCGAGCGGTATGAAGGCTCTGCGTTGGGCATCCGGATGACCAACCGTGACCGCGAGGGTCGCTACGCGATCATCAAGGAAGTGATTGCCGACCCCCACCAACCCTGTGTCCTGCTACGAACTCGGCTGGAAGGCGACAGCGAATTTCTGGCAAAACTCCGCCTGTTCGCGCTCGTTGCGCCGCACCTGGAAGTGGGCGGATGGGAGAACAACGCGTATGCCGCCGAGGCCGCTGGCCGCGAGCTCCTGACTGCACAGAAACACGGCACATGGCTCGCCCTGGGAGCGACCGTCCCGTTTGTTCACCGGTCCTGCGGCTTCGTCGGGACTTCCGACGGGTGGACGGACCTGGCGGACAATCTGCGGATGGACTGGGAGTTAGACGCGGCGGAAAACGGCAACGTGGCTCTCATTGGGGAACTCGAGCTGCGCTCCAACTTCGAGTTCACCCTGGGCCTGAGCTTCGGCAACAGCCTGCACCACGCCACGACGATTCTGCTGCAATCGCTGAGCTTTCCGTTCGAGGAGCAGCGCGACCGCTTCGTCGAGCAGTGGGGCCGTGCCTGTCGCCACCTCGCTCCGCTCGCCTCGGCGAGCCGGGACGGCGGACGTCTCTATCACGCGAGCCACAGTCTGCTCGTCGCGCATGAGGACAAGCGGTATCCGGGGGCGATGGTCGCATCGCTAAGCATCCCATGGGGCGAGACGAGGGGGGACGAGGACCTGGGCGGATATCACCTCGTGTGGACGCGGGACATGGTCGCAGGCACGGGCGGGCTCCTGGCCTCGGGGAACGTCGATGCGCCACTGCGCGCTCTCGTCTACCTTGCCTGCACACAGCGCCCGGACGGCGCGTTCAACCAGAACTTCTGGATCGATGGCGAGCCGTTCTGGCACGCCATCCAGCACGACGAAGTTGCTTTCTCGGTCCTGCTCGCGTGGAAGCTTCACGAGGCCAAAGCGCTGCGCGACTTCGATCCGTACACAATGGTGCTGCGCGCCGCCGGCTACTTGGTCGGGCACGGGCCGGCCACGCCGCAGGAGCGTTGGGAAGAGAGTAGTGGCTATTCACCGTCGACCCTCGCCGTGAGCATCACCGCGCTCGTTTGCGCGGCGGCCTTTGCGCGTGAGCGGGGAGACGAGGCGACTGCAACGTTTCTCGAGCGGCACGCCGACTTCCTGGAATGCCACCTCGAGGCCTGGACCGTGACGACCGAAGGCACCCTTGTGCCGGGCATTACGAGGCACTTCATTCGAATTCGACCGGTCGACCCCAACGATCCCGAGCCCGACGAGGACCCCAACCGCGGCGTGCTGAAAATCCGCAACCGCGCTCCCGGCCTGCCAACTGACTTCCCCGCTAAGGAGATCGTCGACGCGGGATTTCTCGAACTGGTCCGCTACGGCGTACGGAAGGCCGGAACCGACCTCATCGAGGACTCGCTCCGCGTGGTGGACGCGCTGCTCAAGGTGGACATGCCGTCCGGTCCCTGCTGGCGCCGGTACAATCACGATGGCTACGGGCAACGCGACGATGGCGGCTCGTTTATCGGCTGGGGGACGGGTCGAGCGTGGCCGCTGCTCACGGGCGAGCGCGCACACTATGAACTGGCGGCCGGCCGGGACATCGATCGGTACCTGCGCGCCATGGAAGGATTCGCGACCGCCGCCGGATTGCTGCCCGAGCAGGTCTGGGATGCCCCCGACTTGCCCCAGGCGCGCATGTGTCTGGGCGGGCCTACCGGCTCGGCGACGCCGCTGATATGGGCCCATGCCGAATACGTCAAGCTGCTCTGGTCGGTGCACAACGGGCAGGTCTTCGATCGCATTCCTGCTGTTGTCGAGCGCTACCAGTCCGTCCGTTGCGAACCGCCGATCGAGGTCTGGACGTTCCACCGCCGCGTTCGCTCGATCCGGCCGGGCTCGATCCTGCGTGTGCAGGCGCGTGCGCCGTTCCGCCTGCACTGGACGGCTGGAGAATGGGCCGCCGCCGTGGACTCCGCCTCGACGGGAACTGCGGTCAAGATCGATTTCGTGGACATACCAATTGCCTGCGAGCAGACGGCCCCGATCCGATTCACGTTCTTCTGGCCCGCGGCCGA
The DNA here is from genome assembly GCA_050732575.1 of Longimicrobiales bacterium. GTDB lineage: Bacteria > Gemmatimonadota > Gemmatimonadetes > Longimicrobiales > RSA9 > JBBDWZ01. The sequence continues at coordinate 54,282 of JBOHRF010000002.1, read as the reverse complement.
GCGGTGGGAAGGCCGCGACTTCGAGGTCACGGTGGAGGGCAGCACATGAACCTCGAACTCTGCCATGCGCTCGCGCGACAGTTGCGCGCCGACTCGATCCGCTGCTCGACGGCCGCCGGCTCCGGGCATCCGACATCATCGCTCTCGGCCGCCGATCTGATGGCGGTCCTCCTGGCCGGCCACCTCCGATATGACTGGGGGAAACCGAAGGACGCGGCGAATGACCACCTGATCTTCAGCAAGGGCCACGCTTCGCCGCTGAACTACTCGCTCTTCCGCGCCGCCGGTGCGATCACCGACAACGAACTCATGACCTTCCGCAAGTTCGGCAGCCGGCTCGAAGGACATCCCACGCCCGTGCTGCCCTGGATCGACGTCGCCACTGGATCGCTTGGCCAGGGCCTGCCGATTGCCGTCGGCATTGCGCTCGCCGGCAAGTGCGTGCTCGACGCGCCGTTCCACGTGTGGACGCTGACCGGCGACAGCGAACTCACCGAGGGCTCGATCTGGGAAGGTCTGGACCACGCAGGTCACGAGGGCCTCTCCAACTTCACTGCAATCTTCGATGTAAACCGGCTCGGGCAGCGCGGCCCGACCGAGCTGGAGTGGAACCTCGACGCATACGCGGCTCGGGTGAAGGCGTTCGGTTGTGAACCCATCGTGATCGACGGGCACGACTTCAGCGCGATCGACCAGGCGTTGACACTCGCACGCAGCGACGAGCGGCCGACCGTGATTGTAGCCAGGACCGTGAAGGGCAAGGGCGTTTCTTTTCTCGAGGACAAAGAGGGTTGGCACGGGAAGGCGCTCGACGCGCAGCAGGCGGAAAATGCGCTCGCCGAAATCGGCGCCGCCGGCTCGCGCACGTTCTCGACCCTGAAGCCCGATCGCTGGCAGGCGCCCAAACGACCCGCGCCCCGGAAGCCAGCGTGGAAGACGTACCACGAGCCGATCGCGACGCGCAAAGCGTATGGTGAAGCGCTCGCCGTGCTGGGCGCCGCGCGTAGCGATGTTGTTGTGCTTGACGCCGAGGTCAGCAATTCGACGCACGCCCAGGATTTCAAAGAGACCGCGCCTGACCGTTTCTTCGAGATGTACATCGCCGAACAGCAGATGGTCGCCACCGCCGTCGGCATGCAGGTGGTTGGGCTGGTACCGTTCGCGTCGACATTCGCGGCGTTCCTGACCCGTGCCTTCGACTTCATACGCATGGCAGCGGTCTCGCGCGCGAATATCCGTCTGGCCGGCTCGCATGCCGGCGTATCGATTGGGGAGGACGGCCCGTCCCAGATGGCTCTAGCGGACATAGCGATGATGCGGGCGGTCCACGGCAGCACGGTCCTCTATCCGTGCGATGCAAACCAGACCGCACGCCTGGTCGGCCTGATGGTCGAGCTCGATGGCATCAGCTACATCCGCACGACACGCGGAGAAACGCCCATCCTCTACTTGGAAGACCTCGAGTTTCGAGTAGGTGGTAGCCGGATCGTGCGAGGCGGTCAGCCGGATGACCAAGTAACCGTGATCGCAGCCGGCATCACCGTGCACGAGGCGATCAAGGCCGCCGATTCGCTGATGGCAACGATCAAAGTCCGCGTGATCGATGCCTATTCGGTGAAGCCGATCGATACTGGCGCTCTTCTGGACGCGCTGCGCACGACCGGCGGGCGGCTCTGCGTGGTGGAGGATCACTGGGCCGAAGGCGGCCTCGGCGACGCCGTGCTCGCAGCTCTCGCAGAGGCCGGTGCAGCCGACAAACTCACCAGGTTCCGCCACCTCGCCGTGCGCGATATGCCAGGCTCGGGCACGCCGGCTGAACTGCTCGACGCGGCCGGCATCTCGGAGCGGCACATCGCTCAGGCGGTGCAGGAACTTGCCGGCTCCGGGCACGGCCGATGAGTGGATTGCCCTCGCACCATCCATGCGCCAACGCGAGGAGGCGCCGATGCAGGTCGGAATGATCGGTCTCGGCCGTATGGGCGCGCACATGGTGCGGCGGCTCATGCGCGGCGGTCACACATGCGTCGCGCACGACGTTGCGCAGGACGCTGTGCACGCACTCGCCCGGGAAGGCGCACAAGGCGCCGCCTCGCTCGAGGATCTCGTCTCTCGACTGATAACACCACGAATCGTCTGGCTCATGGTGCCGGCGGCAGTGGTCGATACCACACTCGACGAACTCGTCCCGCTACTCGCAGCCGGCGACAGTGTGGTTGACGGCGGCAATTCCTATTACCGCGACGACATCGAGCGCGCGAAGCGACTGGCGGAGCGTGGACTCCACTACATCGACTGCGGGACCAGCGGCGGCGTGTGGGGGCTCGAGCGCGGTTATTGCCTCATGATCGGCGGCGAATCTCATGCGGTGCGACGATTGGATCCAATTTTTGCCACGCTCGCTCCTGGTGAAGGCGCGGCGGCCCGCACATTCGGCCGCGCGCGAGCGGGCACAGCGGAGCAGGGCTACCTCCATTGCGGCCCGAACGGCGCCGGTCACTTCGTGAAGATGGTGCACAACGGAATCGAATACGGGCTCATGGCGGCCTATGCCGAGGGGCTCAACATCCTGAAGCACGCCAACGCCGGCACGCACATGCGGGCAGCCGATGCCGAAACGACGCCGCTGCGGCATCCCGAGTACTACCAGTACGATCTGGATCTCGCGGACATCACAGAAGTCTGGCGGCGTGGCAGTGTGATCGCATCGTGGCTGCTCGACCTGACGGCCGCGGCACTGGCCAGCGACCCGAAGCTCGAGCGTTTCAGCGGGCGGGTTTCGGACTCGGGCGAAGGGCGCTGGACGCTCGATGCAGCGATAGACGAGGGCGTGCCCGCGCACATCCTGAGTGCGGCCCTGTTCGAGCGCTTCACTTCGCAAGACGCGGACTACTTCCAGAACCGTGTGCTCTCCGCCATGCGGCTGGGGTTCGGCGGCCACGTCGAGAAGGGACCCGGATCGTGAGCGTGGCGCGGTCGGACGCCCTCGCGATTTTCGGGGCGAGCGGCGACCTGGCATACAAGAAAATCTTCCCCGCGCTCCTGGCGATCACGCGGCGCGGGAATCTGGACATCCCGGTGGTCGGCGTGGCGCGCTCAAACTGGACGCTCGAGCAATTTCGGGCGCGCGTCCGGGAGAGTGTCGGGTCGCACGGCGAGGTCAGCGAAGCAGCCTTCGGCAAGCTCGGCAAGAACCTTCGCTACGTGAGCGGTGACTACGGCAATCCTGCGACCTTCACCGCACTTCGCCGCGCACTGGGAGACGCGACCCGGCCCCTTCATTATCTGGCGATCCCACCCAGCCTATTTCCGACCGTGGTCGAAGGGCTCGGTCAGGCCAATTGCGCCCGCGGCGCCCGCGTCGTCGTGGAGAAGCCCTTCGGCCGCGACGTCCCCTCTGCACAAGCACTCAACGCAACGTTGCACAGGGTTTTCGACGAACCCGACATCTTCCGCATCGACCACTACCTGGGGAAGGAGGCGGTGCAAAACCTCCTCGTCTTCCGCTTCGCGAACACGTTCCTCGAGCCGATCTGGAATCGCAATTACGTCGAGAGCATGCAGATCACGATGGCGGAAAAATTTGGCGTTGAAGGACGCGGTCGTTTTTACGAGGAAGTTGGGGCCGTCCGCGACGTAGTCCAAAACCACATGTTGCAGGTCGTTGGCTTCCTGGCCATGGAGCCGCCATCGACCGCCTATCACGAGTCCGTCCGTGACGAGAAGGTCAAGGTCTTCCAGATGATGCGTCCGCTCCGCCCGGCGGACCTGGTTCGCGGGCAGTATCGCGGCTACCGGACCGAGGAGGGCGTGAGCCCGGACTCAGAGGTTGAAACCTTTGTCGCCGTCCGGCTTCACATCGACTCCTGGCGCTGGGATGGCGTTCCGTTTTTCATCCGGGCGGGCAAATGTCTGGCCACGACCGCCACCGAAGTGCTGGTTACGCTGCGCAGGCCCCCGCTCAGCAAACTGTGCCCGAGCGACACGAACTACTTCCGTTTCCGGTTGAGCCCGGACACGACCATTGCCATCGGAGTGCGCGTCAAGCGCGCGGGGGAGCAAACAGAGACCGAGCCGACGGAACTCCAAGTGGTCCGCCAATCGGATGCCCAGGAGATGGACGCCTATGAACGGTTGCTCGGCGAGGCCATAGCGGGTGACGGAACTCTCTTCGCCCGCGAAGACGCCGTCGAGGCGGCCTGGGCAGTAGTGCAGCCGATCCTGGGGTCGTCCACCCCGGTGCATGTGTATGAACCCGGAAGCTGGGGACCAAGGGAAGCGGAGACGCTCCCGGCGGGAATTGGTGAATGGCACAGCCCGGCATGTTGACCAGCACGAGACCGCGTTGTCCCAGAGTCCTCGTGATCGACATCGGCGGTACCCATGTGAAGGTACTGGCGACCGCACACCGCACGCCGCGAGAAGTCCGGTCCGGTCCGGCAATGACACCGGAAGTCATGGTGGCGGCGGTCAAGCGGCTCACTGGGGACTGGACCTACGATGTGGTGTCGATCGGATATCCGGGGGTGGTTGCCCACGATCGTCCGGTAGCCGAACCGCACAATCTGGGAAGCGGATGGGTGGGCTTCGATTTCGGCGAGGCTTTTGGTCGCCCCGCGCGGGTGATCAACGACGCCGCGTTGCAGGCGCTGGGCAGCTACCGGCACGGCCGCATGCTCTACCTCGGCCTCGGCACCGGCCTCGGCTCGACGCTGGTCATCGATGGCGTCCTCGCGCCCATGGAGCTTGCGCACCTCCCGTATAGAAAGGGACGCACCTTCGAGGACTACGTAGGAATTCGCGGCCTCGAGCGCCTTGGGGAGAAGCGCTGGCGGCGTCATGTCGCGCGGGTGATCGCGCTCCTGAAGACGGCGCTGCAGGCGGACGACATCGTAGTGGGTGGTGGTAACGCCAAACGGCTGAAGGAGCTCCCGCCCGGCGCGCGTTGCGTGGACAACGGGACCGCCTTCATCGGCGGATTTCGAATGTGGGACGAGCGCCAGCCCGAAGGAGCACAAAAGGTCGTGTTGGTCGAGGTGCACCCAACTGCGGATGCCCTTATGCGGGCCGCAGCCGAAGTGTTCGTTCGCTGCGCCATTCACGCCATCCGTGCCAGAGGTCGATTCGCCGTCGCCCTGTCGGGTGGCGCCACGCCCAAAGGCCTTTACGAATTGCTAGCCAGCGATCCGTATCGCGCGAGCTTGGATTGGGAGCTTGTTGAGGTGTTCTGGAGCGACGAGCGGTGCGTGCCGCCGGATGACCCGGCCAGCAATTATCGGCTGGCGCGCGAGTCGTTGCTCGATCACCTGCCGGTGCCCGAAGCAAACGTTCATCGGATTCACGGTGAGGACGATCCGACGGAAGCCGCGGCGAACTACGAACGTGCGCTGCGGGCGGTGTTCGCCACTCCAGAGGGCCCGCCGCGCCGTGAGCCAGGGGGCCACTTCGATCTTGCCCTCCTCGGATTGGGCGAGGATGGCCACACCGCGTCGCTGTTTCCGGGAACAGCAGCTATCCATGAGAGAACACGATGGGCGGTAGCGCACTACGTTGCTGCCCTGTCGACGTGGCGCGTCACGCTCACGCTACTCGCGATCAATGCCGCTGCTAATGTCGCGTTCCTGGTCTCCGGTAGGGACAAGGCGAAGATGTTGCGCCAGGTGACCGAGGGACCTTACCGGCCCGACCTGTTCCCCGCGCAGATGGTCGCGCCACGTGAGGGGCGCCTGCGCTGGCTGGTCGACCATGCGGCGGCAAGCCTCCCCGACGCGTGGGAAACGGTGGAATCATGAAAGGAACGAACAAGCTTCACGACGCCGGGCAGACCTCTGGCTCGACACGATCACGCGCCGGCTCATAAGCAGCGGCCGAGCGCAAGACCGCGACGCTCAGGAAAGCGGGTTGAGGATTTGCCGCTGCGTCGTCGAGCACAACAATTTGGAGGTACAGGTCATGCTGGTACGCGTTGCTAACTCGAAGGATGTCGCCGTGCATCAGATGCGCGTCTTTGATGTCGCGGGAACCAAAGTGAACGTGACAAATGTGGACGGACATCTGTACGCCTTCGATGATACCTGCACGCACGCAGGGTGCTCACTCGCGAAGGGCAAGCTGGATGGCACGACCATCACGTGCGCGTGTCACGGGAGCCAGTTCGATGTGACATCCGGCGCCGTCCTGCGCGGACCAGCCGCGCGGCCCGTTCGTTCCCGTTTGGTGCAGGTCGAAGGCGATAATATCCTGGCCGAGACGTAAGAGAGCTGAGGGACCGCGCGTTTGCTGAGGGCGGTCGGACTATTCTATTCTTTCGCCCAGTGACCATGTATGCGGATTGCTCGGAAATCGTCGATTGTTGCACCCGTCGTGCTGTTTGCTTCTCTGGTCACACTCGCCACCGTGACTACCGTGGTGCCATTCCGGGGTCGAAGTTTGCGCCGGCAGATTGCCGAAGTGGAGCACGCCCGCGAGCTGGCCCGCGAGGTGCAGCTGGCCGTGGCACTCGCGATGTCTGCGCTGCGCGGTTTTGCACTCACGCACGACCAGGAGTTCCTGCACAGTTTTGAAGGTGCGCGCACGGACGAGCAACAATCGCTCACGGCGCTTGGTCAGTTGATTCCTCGCTTCAACGATGCTGATGTCGCGGACCACATTGCGCGTCTGCAAGAGTTGTCGCGCCGGTGGCAGCACACCGTGCCGCGGGTTGATTCTCCTCTGGCCGGCCGGACCCGCCCGCGGACGCCCGCACCGGCCGAGTCTGAACGGATCTGTCCGCCGGTTTGATTGCGGAAGCCAACACCATCCAGAACCTGCTCAGGCGCGACGCGGCGGAGCGCCGGCGGCGAATCGTCGCCGCCGAACGATTAGACTGGCGATCCACCCTGCTCTTCACGTTCCTCGCTCTGGTGACCGGTCTGTTCAAGACGAGGCCAGACGATTTCACAAACGATGCAGCCGGCTATCGAGAGGCGTCTACCACCAGAAGTTCAGCTCAGGCCGTCGCAGCGGAACTCTCGGACAGCGGTACTAGGGACAAGACCGCCGGACAATCATTTTTTACACCTATCGGCTCTGAACATGTCCGCTTGTTCGGAGAGCGTATCCGAGTACGCGGCCTTCAGATGTAAGACCCGTAACAGCTCGTCAAACGGTCTGTTTTCTCGATCGACACCATCTTTGAGGAGCCAGTCGGCCATGATGAGCTCTTGACGAAGGCGGAGTCGGATCAGTTCTTGGAGAGTGAGCAGTATCGTTCGGAGACTCGCCTGGACCAACTTGACCTCGTGGATCGTCCATTGATCCGGTGCTTCGGGGAGATCACGGCTCCCGTGGGCGAAGGAGTTGCGGAGTAAGCGCACAATATTCAGGCCGATGCCGGCGAATGAGCACCACGGCGTCAGTTTGAAATACGGTAGCCAGTGGGCGTCGTTTAGAGCTCGGAGTGCGGCGTGGATGTCGGCGAGACTTTCCTTGTACGCAGCAACTGGGTTGCAGCGCGGATGAATTGTGAGATAGTAAGCCGCCCTCTGGATCAAACCAGATCCGGCTTTGAGTGCCTTTGGGACAGGCGGCAGATCGAGAGCGTGGAGGCTAAATTCGAGACCTCCCCAGACAAAAGTAAAACGCGAAACCTCAGTTGCTATCTCCGAGAGCGCAGTACTTCTAGCCGATGGGTAGTCCCAAGCGTCTCCGCACATTTCTGTCGAATCGTCGTAAGCCGTTGTGTTCACAGAGACCGACTCCACACTCGCTGCTACGTACAGCCAATCTGAAGCGCCATTCCAGTGGTCGCACGCGCCGATTCGACTTTGTTGCGAAATTACGGCAAGCAGGTTCGAAAGCCGGGCGCAATGCTCACGAAGACTTACGGCCGTTTCGCCCATGTTGCCACATTTTAGTGGACCAATTGCCCGTCGAGGGTTTGGTGCGCATCGCCCGCGACCACGGACTCGATGCCCAAACATCTCAGATCGTGATGATGGAACAATTGCGGGGCGGGACCAGTTTTAGGTCCCGCCCCGCGATTTCGGCGTACGATGTCACTCCAGCGCCGCCACTAGCTCCTGCACTTCGAAGTTGAGTAGGAACTCCGCGTAGTAGCTCTGGAACAAGTCCTTCAGGTATTCCGTCAAATCCACCGGCTCGTCAACCTGGCCTGCATCACGCTGCCGGATGATCTCGTACTTGCGATTCCGAGTGATCATGTACAAGAAGTATGTGCTTTCATGGTTAGCGAGGTAGCGGCGCAGCTCCGACTGGCGGTAGCGTAGCTCACCTGCGATTTGCACACTGGGGATGCCGAGCCGGGTCACCGCCGCTCGCGAAATGCGGAGAAGCGACGCGACCTCAATAGCCGTCAATAGCGGCTCGATGTACCAGTCGGTTCGTGGCTCGGCGCGACCGTAGATCGGGTCTGGCTCAATTTCTTTGAGAAGCGCAGCAGGGACGGATCCGGCGCGAGCGAGAAGTTCACGCGCTTGCGTGAGCGCCTTGTCAGCCGTGCGTAGTTCCTTCGCAAGATCTGCCGCGATCGCCGTTGGAAGGTCTGAGGATGGCGTCGCGTGGTGCGGCTGCGCTACCGGCTCTGGCTCCTGTCCGAGGGCGAGAATGGCATCCCATTTCAACTCCGCACCTTTGCGAGCTCCCTTTCGGGTTACACGCACGCCCTCGGTAGAGATGACGACCTTATAGGTTTCGTCGCCAAGAACGACTTCCCGGGTAACCGGTTTGATGAGCGCAGTTGCCATGGATTGATCTCGGAGTCGTAGTTAACGGAACCGGTTACCACCCGTACATTCTGCGTGGCAGTCCCGGATCCTCTGGTACATTGGGTTGCGGGATGAACGGATCAACTCGTGCCGCGTATTCCTCGGCCCATGCCAGCCAGACTTGGATGTCCTCGCTTGGCACTCCTCCGCCGGCTCGTTCGAGCGCGGCTCGCGCTTCGGAGACGTATTGCCGAATATCACGCGCATCACGCCATGCCGATAACACGTCGTTCAGCGCGCGGATACGCGCTTCCTCTTCCTCACGCCGACGCTGTTGTTCGAGTCGCCGCTCTTCGGCAGCTTTCCACTCTCGCTCGCGCGCTTCGCGTTCGAGCCGTTGCTCCTTCAGTTTCTCAGCCGCCACAACGAGCGCGATCGCAAACGCGTTCAGGCACTCGGCGACCTGCTGCCGCTTGCCATCAGACCAGGAAGACCTGATCCCGAGGTAGGAATGATCAATGCGAAGCGTGTATTTGCCACTCGACCGGAGTTCGCGGCGAGTTGTCGTTGATGGTGGAGCGCTCGTTCGGCGCCACGAGTCGAGCGCCAGTGACGCCCTGCGCTGCTTTGTCGCGGGTTTTGGATCCGGAACTTCGACAACATCGACTCGCTTGGAGATTGCTATCTCCACATCTTCGCCGTGCACTCGTACGACGGTCCGCGTGTCACCACCTTCTCGCTGTGCGGGGCGAACTGTTGTGGTGAATCCTCGTGCATCGAGGGCCTTGAGCAGTGCGTCGAGAATGCACATCGCTCGATCGGCGCCGTCCAGTGTGAGCTGGACATTGAGACCATTGGCGCCAGGAACGAGATAGCCTTCGTAATTCGGCTTTGCCTTACGCAGCGCCTTTATGGTCGTCGCAACGAGCGGGTGCGGATCGCTGAGGCTATCGGCAACGCGGATCCTGTTCTCCTCGAGTGCTTCGAATCGTCGCTGCTCGGCGATTGGACCGGTTGCCACCTCTTCAGGATCAGGAGTGTCGGTCCGCTCTCGGATGGTAAACTCACGCAACGCGGTGCCAACGGATGCAGGCAGTTTAGGCAGCGGAATACGTCGCACAGACTTTTCGTGCTGGCGCTTTGCCCAATATCCGCGGCCAGGCACTGGAATACGCATGCGTCGACAGGTCTTTGCCAGTCCCACGTCCGAAAGACCGTATCTGGCCGCGAGCGTTCGCATGGGCTTCGACCACACCTGCTCGTACAACTCCTCGCGGGTGAGGCTTACGTCGGGCATTATGCTTTCTCCCTCGTTCGCACGGCAATGTGGCGCCCGCCACTTGTTCCTGGAGCCTGAACGTTCCAAATCCCCGATTCGGCAGAATTGTGGGAACTCCCGAGGGCGTTATACTTGCAAATGCAAGTATGATAGGCGAGATTAGGGCAGGTGCAAGGAGGATCGAATGGCAGTACTGAGTCCGCACGTCCAGGCGATCGAAAGAGCCCATGAGTACCTGGGACTCTCGTACCAGAAGATTGCCGAAGCGATCAAGGCCGATGAAAGCACGCTGCATCGTTGGCGCAGCGGCGGAGAACCTTCACCCGTGTTCGCCGCCCGTCTCGAAGCGCTCGAGGAGTTCCTGGATGAGTTGCGTGAGACCTTCCGCAAGGCCAAGGATGCGCAGGCGTGGCTCGTCAAGAAGATCCCGGCGCTGCGCGGCCATCGGCCAATCGACCTGATCCAAGAGGGCCGGCTCGAGGTGCTCACGGGCATTCTGTATGGCCTCAACTCCGGAATGACAGGCTGACGCGCGGGCGCACGTTTCGTGGCCTGGCCTATCGTCACACTCGGCCTGTCCACACAGACCTCAGCGCAACGATCGCCGCGACGGCCAGGACATCAGAACCTGGCCGTTTTCACATCGCGGGGGAGTTTGGCGCGATCTATCTCTCGCTCGAGCCGGAAACTGCGTTGCGAGAGCTGGCGCGTCGCGCATATCGGGTCGGAATTCCGATCAGCTACTTGATGCCGCGTGACCTGGTCACCGTTGAACTGCGGCTCGCCAATGTGCTCGACCTGACCGACACGAACATTCAGACGGAATGGGGCGTGAGCGCCGCAAGTCTGGCTTTGGATGATTTCACTGCGTGTCAGGAAGTCGCGGCCGCAGCTCGCCGTTCTGGCTACGAGGCGATCATCTATCCCTCGGCAACCGGGGTCGGTGAGAACATCGCCTTATTCTACGACCACCTTCATCCAGGCTCCTCCGCTGTAATCGCAGCTCAGACGGCGATCGACCCGGGAGCGATTCCTGACGCCTGATCGATCGCTTTTGCTGCCGCTCTAGACGAACGAATCAACCAAACCCCGCCCAGTAATCGGAAGTCGGCGCTGCGCGCCGACACTTCACCAGAGCCCAAAAAAGAACAACGCCTCTCGGCTGTTTCAAAGCTACACCCGGGAGCCAGGCGTCAAGGATCTCCGGCGCGCTGCGCGCGCCTTCGCCAAGCGGCTGCGCCGTCCTTGACCCCTCCTTTCATCCAGCGATGAACCATGAGAGCTGTTGCGCGTAGACGAACGCTTGCTGGCGCATGGACGCTGCTCTGTCTTTTCGTTCTGCGATTCGCGTCCGCACAGGAGCCGGCTGAGCGGACGCTCCGGCTCGGACCCGCAATAGCGCAGCTAAGCACCGAATTCACGGAAATCCTGTCCATCACGGAACTGGCAGACGGCCGCGTGCTCATTGCCGACCGTCGAGAAGGCACGATTTCCGTGGCCGATCTGCAATCAGGCCAGGTGACTCAAGTGGGGCGGTACGGACAGGGTCCGGGCGAATACACGAGTGTCAGCGCGATCTATTCACTGGGCGGCGATTCGAGCCTGATGGCCAATTTGCAGTCGCGCCGCTGGCTGGTCTTTCGGGGCGCGATGATCGCACGCACGTTGCCCCCCAGCGCTCCGGCCATCCTTGCTACCCAGGGACTGGTGTTGGGCGCCGACGCATCCGGGATGCTTCTTTCCAAAGTCTCGCCAACCTGGGAGCGCCCACCGGGTCCAACCGATTCTGTTGCGTTGCTGCTGGTGACGGCGCGGACTGGCGCGGCCGATACCGTTGGTAAGCTGGGCCCGACAGCGACGCGGATCGAAGCTGACTTCAAGGGCACCGATCGGCCGCAATCCATCCAGATCACAACGCCAGTCCTGGCCGTTGACGAGCAGGCGCTCCTGTTTCCCGATGGCTGGCTCGCCATTGCGCGCCTGCGCCCCTACCGCGTGGACTGGCGCTCGCCTGAGGGAAGGTGGATTCGGGGCGCGCCCATTCCGTTCCGTGAGATTCGCATCGACGATCGTGAAAAACAGGCCTATCGCAATCGGCGCACTGCGGTTGGTCTCAGGAGCCCTCCCGACATCGCCGTTTGGGCGGCCACGGTGCCGCCCTTTCTGCCCACGCTCCACTAATAGCGACACCGAACGGCCAGCTGTTGATTGCGCGGACGCCCTCGGCGGACCGCGTCGAAAGCCGTTACGACATGGTCGATCGGACCGGCGCACGGTTGGCACAGATCGTACTTCCAGTAAACGAACGCATCGTCTCGATTGGGAACCGCGGTGTCTACGTGGTCGCGACGTCGGAATTAGGACTGCAACGGATCCGGCGGCACGCGTGGCCGCCCATTGCTCCGTCGCCTGGTGTGGGGTCTTTGGCTAGCGGCGATCGTTTCGTGAATCGAGCAGAAGCAGTCCATCCAGATGCGATACGTGAATCTTTCCCAGCTCGCGATCACCGTTGATACTGAACACGATCAACGTGCCTCGCCGCACGCGCGCTGAATCCAGGACCGGAACCGCTGCGTTCTCTGGCCGCATAGTCGGCGGTCCGCTCATTGTCGTCATCCCCTCCAGCACCTGATCCAGGGCGGCGCGAAACGTTTCCTGGCCAATCGTGAAGAGCAGGCCGGTCGAATCGGGCCGTACGGACAGGAGTGTGTCCGGGTTGCCCATAGGATACATGATGCGGCGCGCCATCTGCGCGTTGTCCAGCTGCATGAATGCGTCGGCAGCAAGATTGCCCGAGAACGGAGTCTTCTGACCGGCTACCAGCGCGCGCACCAGGCCCAGATGCGCGGACAGGTCGGTGAGTGCGCTGCTGGTGCGCGCTTCAGCGGGCAATATCGGCTCGAGCGCAGATGCTCCGAAGTGCGTGGACAGGAACCGCGCGATGCTGTTGATGCGCTCGTAGGTAGCCGCGGGCACCGATCGTTTTACGCCCGTGGTCTGCGCCTCCGCGAGCGCCGTGGGCAAGCCCGCGTCTGCGAGGGCTGCGTTGAGTTGGCTCAGCTGGCTGCGCCGGCTCACAGCCAGTGCGCTCAACGGCCCGAGCGCCGAGACGGCGAGGGTCAGCGCCAGTGCGAGCATCATGGTGTGCAGCGGGAAACGGCGGCGGCGCAGCACCAGCACCGTGCCGGCCAGAGCCAGAAGCGTGAGTGCGATCATGAGCGTGAGGCGCGCGACCCGGAATTCCGTCCAGCCGTATTGGGCGATGCGCGGCCACAAGCCCCAGAAGCCGAGCACGGCCAGAGGCAGAAACAGCGGTGGTGCGAACCTGAGTGCCGCAAGTCCGGCGCGATCGTCGTGTTCGGGATCGAAGAGCAGCATGGCGGCCGCGGCCAGCATACCGGCTGCGAGCACCATGGGAGATACCAGGTTCTTGGGCAGCTCGCCCACCATGGCAATGCGCACCGCGTAGGCGTACAGGATGGCGTAGTAGATGGCGAGCAATGGCGGAACCAGGAAACGCGTGAGTCGGTGCACTCCGCTCGTGATCGAACTCACCTCATCGAGCGGCCGCACGTAGTCGGGCAGTCCACCAAACGTGATCCAGGGCACCAGCCCCAACATCAGCCAGGCAAAAACGTGCGCGAAGATTTCCTCACGCAGATCCAACTCGAAGAGTGTGTCGATGGCGGCCAGTGCGAGTGCCAGTCCCAGGAAGAGTGCGCCCGCGTACAGTCCGGCACCCAGTGCCCGCACCAGGAAGCGCCCATTCACGCGTCGTAACATGAGGCTGCGTTGTGCTGGTTGTGCGGCCAGAGCGGGCACGGCGACCAACCACGCGCTGGTGGCAGCGATGAGCAACAACGCGCGCCAGCCCTCGGCACGGTGCTGGAAGTCGAGCGTGAACGTGGCCAGCAGTGCGGCCGCAACCAGGCCCATGACGGTGATGGCCCAGCGCTGCGCGCGTGTAACTCGGCCCAGCGCGTTCAGCAGCGTGCCCGTCCACGCAGCGCCGATGGCCACAAGAGCCGCGGTAGCGATGCGCGACCAAGTCTGAAACGCTTCGTCACCCGCTTCAATCGCCAACGAGCAGGTGATTGCAACCAACACGGCCAGCGTGACCTCTGCCGGTGCACGCTCGAGCGCGCGCCCGGCATCGGCAAGGTATCGTTGGGCTCGGTCCAGCAGCGGACGCGTTATGGTAGTTTGACCGGGTTGATGGAGTGTCGAAGATGTGGGGCCGTCGTACCCGCGGTCAACGAGGTTACGACGGCTCCACGATTACGATGTTCGCGCGTCAAGGTACCAGCGCAGCCATCATGCGCTCGCAGGCAGTCACGCAGCGCCGACAGGCCTCAGCGCACAACCGGCAGTGCTCCATCTTCATGGTTTCTGCATGCTCGGTGCACTCGTCTGCGCATGCCTTGCAGATCTGCACACACGCCTGAAGCTGCAGATGGAGAGTGGGCGCATCGCGATGGCTGGGCCTGACCAGCAGCCGCGCGGTCAGCTCACAAATGTCGGCGCAGTCCAGGCACAGGCGGATGCAATGGACCAGGTCGTGTGACTCCGTTTCGGACAGGCAAGCGTCTGCGCACACCGTGCAGGCCTGCGCGCAGTCGGTGCTTGATTCCACGCACGCACGGGCTTCCTCGCCGTGCGTCGAGGCCGGATGCGGATGGGTGCGAAACATCGGTTCGAGCAGCATGACGCACTCCCGAGAAGGTCTGCTGTGCGAGCGGTGCAACTGCCACGCCGCGCTTCCATTTTCCCGGGTGCGTCTGGTTCACCAAGCCGGTGTCAGGGCCGAGTGACTCGGCCGGATCCAATCGGTAGCTTTCACGATGGCTCACTCAGAGGAGGAGGTGGCGGTGGCGACGGAATCCGGGTATAGCGGCCCACAGCGATCCTTTCTGGATCGCGTCAAGGCAGCAGCAAAGCTCGATGTCTCGCTCTACGAAGAAGTGGAGGCGGATAAGACCGCCACCCGGCAGGCCGCCCTGGTGGTTGCTGCGTCGGCCGTGGCCCACGCAATCGGCTCCAGCGATGAAGGCGCGGCGGGCGTCTTCGTTGTGCTCGGTCTTTCTCTGGCCGGCTGGGCCGCCTGGGCCGCCATCACGTACTTCGTGGGCGCCAAAGTTTTTCACGGTACTGCCAACTGGGGTGAGTTGGCGCGCACACTCGGCTTTGCCCAGGCGCCTGGATTGCTCTACCTGCTCGTGCTGATACCCATCCTGGGCGGGCTCATCGAGTTCATTGTCGGAATCTGGATTCTCATTGCCGGCTTCATCGCGATTCGCCAGGCGCTCGACATCACCACAGGTCAGGCCGTGGTCGTGGCCTTCATGGGTTTGCTGGTCCTGGTGATACCCCCCATTGTCCTGGGCGCGGCGGCGTGGCTGACGTTTCGGTGAGGACTCCGTTCACGACGTGCAGTGTTATCCGCCAAACCCGAAGCGGACGCCCACGCTGATCATCGGAAAGATCCTGGCGTATCGTTCGAGATCGGTTTGGATGTCTGCGGCTTCCCGATCCAGATTGGGCTGCAGCACTGCGTTGCACTGCGCATCGTTCGTGCAGGTGCCCGTGGCACTCAGATCGAGTGTTGGCGGACCCAGGAACGCGCCACCCAGGTCGAAGGAAAGTCCAATGCCGGGGCCCACCGTCTTGCCGAAGCCCAGGCCCACGTAGGGCGCAACGTTCTTGGCAGACACGCGGCCCAGCAGCTGGCCCAACTGCGCTCCATTGTACTGCTGTCCGCCAATGTTGGCGCTGCCGCTGTATATGCCCGTGATATCCGTGTGTTGAGCGCCAATCAACAGTCCACCGATCAAACGGACGCCACCCAGCAGATACAGGTCTGCACCCGCGGTGAACAGCGGACTGGGCAGCGCCACCTGATAGGTGACGTCGGAAAATGTGCCCTCGGGTTTGACCGGCATCATGGTCGCGCCAACACGCAAGGCAATGCGTGGAATGACCGAGAACGAAACATCACCGCCGATACCCGTGGTTCCGGCCTTGGCGCGCACCGCGAATTGTGCACTACCCGGACGTGCGCTCCCCATCAGTGCCACACACGTGATGCTCAGGATCAATGCAGAGCTACGCATTGCTCATCCTTTCGACGAACGTCGTTGTGCGGGGGGATGGAAAAGATAACCAGGAATGTCTGGCTGCGGTTAGACCTTTGTGCTGCGCTGGCAAAATGCGAGAGGACGCGGCAAAGCGCCTCCCGCTTTCGCCATCACGTTGTGTTTCAGCGCCGGGCAAACACGCTGGTCTTGCCGTTCTTTTGGAAGGCCACGATGTCATACGCGTCTTTGCGTGTACCAACCTCCATGCCAGGCGATCCGGCCGGCATGCCAGGTGCCGCAATGCCGACTACTGCTGGCTTCTCTTTCAGCAGTTTTTGGATGACATCGGCAGGCACGTGTCCTTCCACGACGTAACGATCGGCCAGTGTGGTGTGACAAGATTGTAGCTCGGTTGGTATGCCATGCTTGGTCTTGATGGCGTTGATGTCTTCCACGTCATGGACTTCCGTGACAAAACCGCTGGCCTTCACATGGTCCACCCATTTCTGGCAGCAACCGCAGGTTGGACTCTTGTAAATGACCAGCTTGTTGGCCGGGGACTGCATGGCAGTCAGGAAACGCGCGGATACCAGGCTGGCGCCGCCGGCCAGAGCGGTGAGCACAAAACGTCGTCGATCGAGCATGAGCAGCCATTGGTTGAAGTTCACTACTAATGGAACCAGCACAGGCGCGTTCGTCCAGTGCTGGGCGTATCGGGCGGGTCGGGCGGGTCGGGCGCAGCGGGCGTAACGGGCGTAGCGGGCGTGTCGGGGTATTGGGGTAGCGACGGGCCTTATGGGCGGTACGGGCTTAGCGGTGGGTAGTGGGCACGCATTCACACGAGTTTCGAAACACGCAAAGCGCTACTTGCCTTCGGGGGAGGTCGTTTCGTCCCCGGGGCGGGTGACACCCACCCAGTACAATCTGTCCCGCTCGAGTTGTGAACCTCGACCAATGGTGCACTTCTTCTAAGCGTCGTCGCCCGTTACGCCCGTTAGGCCCGTTACCAAGCGTTCGCTCGAGAGGATTGTCATGAAACGGCATCGTGCTTTTACCGGCCTGGTCCTGTCGCTTCTGCTGGGTTGTGGCAGCTCACCGGTGGACGTGTCACTGCCGCGCACGGGCGATGTGCTGCGCGTGCTTTTCATTGGCAATAGCCTGACCTACTGGAACACACTGCCGGCGATTGTGGAAGCGCTTGCGGATTCGGCTGGCGTGAAGCCGCTGGGCTGGAAAATGGTCGCGTATCCGGATTATGCACTCGAGGATCATTGGGCGCGGCGCGAAGCGCAGGATGCCATAGCCGAGGGATGGCAATACGTGGTGCTGCAGCAGGGTCCATCGTCGACCGTAGCCAATCGAGCCAATCTCATTCAGTGGACCAAGCAATTCAATCAGGAGATCCGGAAGACGAGTGGCCGCGCCGCGCTGTACGCGGTATGGCCGCAGAACATCAACATCACGACCCTCGATGCCAGTGCTCAGTCGTATCGTCTGGCCGCGGATTCCGTCGATGGCATGCTGTTCCCCGTGAGCCAGGCCTGGAAGGCCGCCTGGCAGCGCGAGCCGAATGCGCCGCTTTACTCGGGCGATGGCCTGCACCCAAGCCCGGCCGGGTCGTACCTGGCAGCGCTGGTCATGGTGCAGCAGCTGTACGGCCGCTCGCCCATCGGTTTGCCCGCCCGCCTGACGCTGCGGCTGAGCGGATCACCGCGCCTGGAAATAGACCCCCGGCTGGCCACGATCCTGCAAGAAGCCGCCGCCGAAGCCAACGCGCAACACGGCCGCCGCTAACCCCCCGACCCGCCCGCCCCTCCCCGCATTCCCGAATCATCCCGGATTCGCCAAACCATCCCGGTTCACCCGGTGCATCCGGTTCATCCGTCGTTTTGATTATGTTCCAGTTTTCTGCTCAGGAGTGGGTGTCGTGCGCGTTCTGCTGGTCGAGGATGACAGCGAGCTGGCTGGGGTAATCGAAGCGGGCTTCCGCGATCATCACATCGAAGCTGTGACTGCGGGCACGTTTCAGGAAGCATCGCGCCGGACCTCGTTATCCCAGTATACGGTTCTGATCATCGACATCATGATTCCGGGCGGCAACGGCTTTGATTTGTGCCGCATGCTGCGCGAGCGCGGGGATACCACACCCGTGCTCATGCTGACCGCGCGTGCTACCGTGGAAGACCGGGTAACCGGGTTGGACTCGGGCGCGGATGACTATCTGACCAAGCCGTTTGCCTTTCAGGAGCTGCTGGCCCGTGTACACGCGTTGGCGCGCCGCCAGCCGCTGCTCATGAACTCGCGACGCAACATTGCCGACCTGGAGGTAGACCTGCGCAGCCGACAGGTGCAGCGCGGTGGTCACGAGATCAATCTGACTGCCAAGGAGTGGGAGCTGCTCGAGGTGCTGGTACGCAACGAAGGCGCCGTATTGTCGCGCAGTGCCATCACGGAACGCGTCTGGGATGAAAACCACGACCCGTTCACCAATGTGTTGGAAGTGCTGGTGCGGCGGCTGCGCCGCAAGATCGATGACGACTTCGAGCCCAAGCTGATCCAGACCGTGCGCGGCGCGGGCTACCGTTTCGGACTGTGAATCCATCCACGCGCCGCGTCCGCCTGCAGCTCACGGCCTGGTACATCGGCGTGTTTGCCGTCATCCTTGCCCTGTTCGGTATTGCAGTGTACACCGTGGCCAACCGACAACAGCTACTCGGGCTCAACAATGCACTCGAACGCACGGTCTATCAGCGCACTCGCCTGGTATTGGCCGGGCGCAGCGTGCCCATAGACTTCGCACAGGACACCGCACTGTACGGACGGGCGGTATTCGTGTTCAACGACAAGGCCGAACCGTATTCTCCCAAGCAGGCGCAACCCTGGGTGCGTCAATTTGCCCAGATCGTGCTGCGCGATTCCATTGCGCAGGACACCGTGACTGCCAACAACCAGGCCTGGTTGCTGTACGGCAAAAAATTCCGCACCACACTGGGCAACACCTACGCAACAGTGGCGTTCGAAAAACTGATCGACATCCGCGACCGCTTCCCATCATTCATCACCGCCTTCGCCGCATCGGCCGTGCTGGCCCTGTTCCTCATCGGCATCGGCGGGTTCGTGCTGGCCGGCAAATCAACCGCTCCCATCGAACGCGCCTTCCAGCAGATGCGCCGCTTCATGGGCGATGCTGCCCACGAGCTGAAGACACCCGTTGCCGTGCTGCGTGCCCGTTCCGACGTGGGCCTGCAACGCCCGCGCAATGAGACCGAATACCAGGAAATCCTGACCGGAATCTCAGCCGAAGCCAAACGGCTGGGCTCGCTAGTGGAGAACATGCTGCTGCTGGCCCGCGCTGATGCGGGCGAATGGCCGCTCTATCGGGAAAACGTTTTCCTGGACGATGTGCTGCTCGATGCGGCATCGGCTGCCCGTGCGCTGGGCGCGACCAAGGGTGTAAACGTCGAGGTCGGCGTGCTGGAAGAAACACCTGTTCAGGGCGATCCCAATCTGCTGCGCCAACTGTTTCTCATTCTCCTCGATAATGCCGTCAATTTCACGGCCGAAGGCGGCCACGTGACCGCCTCCGCACAACGAAATGGAACACATTGCAAAGTCATTGTATCGGATACAGGGACAGGCATTCCTGCCACTGCATTGCCGCACATTTTCGATCGATTCTATCGGGCTGACCCGGCGCGCAGCCGGGCGGGTGCGGGCCTGGGGTTATCGATTGCACGCTGGATTGTGGATGCGCACAAGGCCGTAATAACGGTAGACAGCAAAGAGGGCCATGGTACCAAGGTCGAGGTGGTTTTTTCCGCGGCGTAACGGGCGTAACGGGCGTATCGGGCGTATCGGGCGTATCGGGCGTATCGGGCGTAACGGGAACAGATGACAAGCGATGATGCACCAAAATATTTGACCATCTTACCCCGCTGCTCCCGTCACGCCCGTCACGCCCGTCACGCCCGTCACGCCCGACACGTCCGGTTCCGACTGTAATCCTCCTGACAGCTTGACGCGCTAATTTTCCCGACGCGAGGTAGGAAACCACTTTTATCTCTCCGGGAGAGCAATCATGAAGATCACACGCTTGGCCGGGATGCTGGCGATTGCGCTGATGGCGGCGTGCGGTGGTGCGCAGGAAGATGCACCGCCCGTTGATGACGCGCCTGCTCCGACCGTTACGCCGCCCGCCGCGGACACGGCTGCCATGCAGCACGTGGATTCGACGGCGACCACGACCACGACGGGCATGTAAGATCGCAGAAGAATGGCTGGACAGGAGGCCGGGGCGACCCGGCCTCTTTTTGTTTTTGGGTATTTGGATTCATGAAGGCGCTACGATGGCGCGAGTCAGCTGAGTGGCATCGATCGCGTGTGGGTCGGGCGCGGCGACCACGCGTCCGAGCTGCAGCACGATGATGCGATCGGCGCAGGCCAGCGCGTGTTGTGGATTGTGGGTCACCAGCAGGATGGCGGTGCCTCGGCTGCGCGCCTCGGTGATGGCGGCCAACACGCGCTCGACCTGGGTCACGGCCAGCGCCGCGGTAGGCTCATCCAGGATGAGCACACGCGCGCCCAGGTTGATGGCGCGCGCAATGGCCAGGACCTGGCGTTCGCCGCCCGAGAGTTCGCGCACGGGCCGATCGACATCGATGGAAAGCTGGAAGCGCTCGAGTTCGGCGCGCGCTCGAACGCGCGCCCCGCGCACGTCGAGGCTCCTGATCCAACGGCCGTGCACGGGCTCGGCGCCCAGCACGAAATTGCGCCAGACGCTCATGAGTGGCGCCAGGGCCAGATCCTGGTACACAGTGATTACGCCGTGTCCGCGTGCCGTGGCCGGACGATCAAAGAACACAGTCTGCTCATCGAGCAGCAGAGTTCCACTGGTCGGCTGGCTGGCGCCGGACAGGATACGCACGAGCGTGGACTTGCCCGCGCCATTGTCGCCCATGAGGCAGGTGATGGTGCCTGCATCCAGCGTGAGCGAGACCTGCTCCAGGGCCTGCACGGGGCCATACGCGCGTGAGATGGCGCGCGCTTGGAGCACACTCATGCGCGCACTTGCATGCGCTTGTGCAGCGTGTGGTTGGCGAGTACGGCTGCCAGCAGCAGCGCGCCCAGCAACACCTGGAACCAGTCGGCGTTGGCGCCGGTGAGTACAATGCCCTGCTGCACCATCCCGAAAATGAGCGCGCCCAGTGTAGAGCCCAGCACCGAGCCGTAGCCGCCGGTGAGCAGCGTGCCGCCTATGACTACGGCAATGATGGCGCGGAATTCCTGCAGCTCACCACGCAGTGCATCGGCGCCATCGTAGCGCACTACCTGCAGCGTGGCGACCAGCGCTGCGGCCAGCGCCGTGCACACGAACAACGAAACTTTGACGCGCGCCACGGGCACACCGCTGTTGCGCGCGGCCTCGGATGCGCCACCGCTGGCCAGAATCCAGTTACCGAAGCGGGTGCGCAGCAAGCACCAGCTGCCCAGCCCGGCCAGCAGGATCCACCAGACCACGGACAGCTGGACATTGCCGATGAGGTCGGTGCCGAAGAGCACATCTGCCCAACCGGCATCTTCGTGCTGATGCAGACCACCCAGTTGCGTGCGACCGGTCACAAGGCGAGTGACGGCGATGGTCAAACCGCGCGCCATGAAGAGCGTGGCCAGTGTGACCAGGAACGATGGCAAGCCGGTGCGCACTACGATGAGTCCGTTGGTCAGACCGATGCCTACGGCCAATGCCGCGCTGGCCAGCAGCGCGGGTCCGAGCGGCCAGCCTGCCTCCACCACGAGCAGCATCTGCGTCATGCTGCACAGACCGATGATGGAGCCGATGGAGAGATCGAACTCGCCTGCGATCATGAGCAGCGCCACGGGCACCGCCAGAATGCCAATGGGCGCGGCCGCGTTGAGGTAAGCCGCCAGGCCCTGACTACCTACGAACGGCGCACCTGCCAGCAGCGCGAAGAGCAGCCAAACGAACAGTGCGCCGCCCAGCGCGGGCAGCGCGGCTGCAAGAGCGTGCCAGCGCGGGGAGTCAGCGGATGCCACGAGCGGAAAGGTCGATCACCTGCGCGGCCACGTCCCTGGTGACGAACCCCGGTCCGGTCGCAATGATGCGGCCGCCACCGGGCAGGGTCAGCGTCTCGAGGTATTTCGTGAGCAGCACGACGGGCAGATAACCTTGCAGATACTGCTGTTGATCGATGGCAAACTCGGCGCGACCGTCGCGCACGGCCTCCAGCACACGCGGCGATAGATCGAAGGTAGCGAAGCGAACACCGGCGCGACCCAATAGTTGCAGAGCCGCCAGCGTCGGCTCCGCTCCCGAGGTGGCCAGGGTCAACACCGCATCCAGTGTGGTATCGGCACGCAGTGCGCCCGCCACGCGCTGCTGCGCATCATCCGGATCGGCCAACTCCACCGCCAAAACACGCATGCGACCGCCGGTGGGCGCTAACCCCGCGCCCAAGCCGGCGCAACGTTGATCCAGCGCGTTGTTGCCCACCTCATGATTCACGCACAAGGTGTGACGCACGCGCGCTGCACCCAATCGCTCGCCCGCCGCGAATCCGGCATCGTACTCCGACTGGCCCACGTGTGCCAGCACACCCAATGAGCGCGCTACGTCTCCTCCGGAGTTGATGGACACGATCGGGATACCTGCCTTCACAGCTCGGTCGATGGAAGCGGAAAGCGCTGCTGCATCCGGAATCGAGACGATCAACCCACTGGGCCGCGTTGCGACCACCGCATCGATCATCTGGCTGAGCTCCACCATGTCGAAGCGGGTGGGTGCTTGATAGTCCACACGCACGCCCAGGTCGGCCGCCGCTGCGCGTGCACCGTTGGCCACTACTGACCAGAACGGATCGGCCGACTGCCCATGAGTGACCATGGCAATGCGAAGGTTGGCCCGTGTGCCGTTCTCCTGCCGAGACGCATCCGCACAACCCGACGCCCACAAAAAGGCGAGGCCAACGGCGAGGGACCTCAGCTGATGAAAGCCTGGTGATCTGCGCATCCAGTCCTGCGGTTGCGGTAGTGTGTGTGCTCAATCTTTCCAACGCGCAGGCGTCACACAATGGCAGGTCAGGGCGCGCTATGACTCGCGGCGGCCATTTCGTTGGACTCCAGGGTAGGGCCATGCCAGTTGGCCAGCTTGACCAGGCAGCGCAGCACCTCCGCTACGCTCCAGGCCTGCGCGATGCAGCCGCGCGCTGTGAAGGGCGGCTCGGCATCGAAGATTTCAGCAATCGAGCCTGTGCCGAAATCGTTCAGGTGATCGTCGAACGCGGCCAACAACTGCCGCACACCGGCGGAATCTTCCGGGTGCAGCTTCAACCAGGCATCCACGTAGGGACCGATCAGCCAGGCCCAGACCGTGCCCTGGTGGTAGGCCGCATCACGCGCACGCAGGTCGCCGAAGTAACGCGGCTTGTAATCAGGGTGCAAAGGCGAAAGGCTGCGCAGTCCGAACGGAGTGAGTAACTGCTCGCGCACGACCTGCATCACACTGTGCCAGCGATCGGAGTCCAGCACCGGATAACGCAGCGCGATGGCCAGGACTTGATTGGGTCGGCAGGCCGGATCATTTCCGTTTTCGCCATCCACGACGTCATAGAGGTAACCGCCGCCGGCAAACCAGAAGCGCCGATTGAACGACTGATACGCTCGTTCGGCCTGATCGGAAAGTCGATCCGCTTCGTTGTGCAGCCCCGCCGTGCGCGACCACTGCTCGAGCAGGCGCAGCGCATTGTACCACAGCGCATTGATCTCAACGGCTTTGCCGCGCCGTGGTGTGACCACCCAGCCGTCCACCTTGGCATCCATCCAGGTCAGCTGATACCCGTCCGCACCCTGGCCGAGCAGACCGTCTCTCGGATCCACACCAATGCCGAATCGTGTACCGTTCATATGGTGCTGGACGATGTCAAACAGCCGCGGCAACAGAAAGTCGAGCGTATAACGATCACCCGTGTATGTGAGATAACGATCGATGGCGTGGAAATACCAGAGGGTGGCGTCTGCGGTGTGGTACAGACCCTCCACGGCGTGATCGGGGAACATGTTGGGTATGAGTCCGTCGCGCACATAATGCGCGAAGGTGCGCAGCACGAAGGCGGCTTCGCGCATGCGGCCCGTGCAGAGGGTCAGGCCTTCCAGCGAAATCATGGTGTCGCGGCCCCAGTCGGTGAACCAGTGGTACCCGGCGATCACGGTGCGCAATTCCTCGCCTGCGGCTTGCGCGCGCGCCGCGTCTTCCACGCGGCCGGAGGGTGAGATGACAAACTGGTCGGCGGCCAGGACCAGCTCATCGAGCAGTGGGTCCTCGGTTCGGGGCGCGAGCGCCAGCAGACGGCCGCGCCGATCGTGCTCGGCAGCAAACGCACTGGACGCATCCAGTGCATCAATCACGTCCCACTCCTCGACCGATGCCACCAGCGCGACTTCACCACCGGGCGCCAGGTCGGCCCGGAAATAGCCTGGCGACCAGAGCTCGCCCGTGGACTCGTAGCCACGTCCTGCTTCTGTGCGATATGCGATTTGCTCGAGCACATGCGTATCGATGACGAATGCGGGTAGTGACGTTGAGCTGAATGTGCGCAGGCGTAGTGGTGGCAGCGCAGGATTACCACTCAGCTCGTAGCGATGTTCGACAATGCGGATGGTGTGCGGCTCGTGCAATGGCGTGCTGACCGGTGCTTCATGCGGACGAAAGTGTACGGAAGGCCGCAACCGCAAGCGGGCGGGGCGCGAGCCGGTCAGCAAGCGGTAGTGCAGGAACACCGTGTTCTGGCGGTGCGGCATGAGCACGCGTTTTTCCAGCGCGCAGTCATCGACTTCGAAGCGCCAAACGGGCAATCCATCTTCGAGCCAGAACTCACGCAGCCAGGAAGCACACTCGACGTGCAGACCGTGATGATCTTCGCGGCAGCCCAGGGGCACATGTGTGCCATCGGGCAGTCGAAGTTCCTCCACCAGATGATTGAGCATTACCGTGCGGCCAAGCGGTGCCGGCAGCGCGGCAATCAGCAATCCGTGATAGCGGCGAGTGGCGGCTCCCGCCACCGTACTTGACGCGTAGCCACCGCGTCCGTTGGTGACCAGCCATTCCCGCGTGACCAGGGCATCTTCACCATCATTCGGTGACCAGGCCACGCGTCTCCGGGTCACGACAGCGGTTTGCGGAAGGGCGGAAGCACAGTATGGCCGGGCGTCATGGGCAAACGCGCGCGGGCAGCCAGGACTACCGCACATTCGGCGGGAATGTGCCAACCATCCTGGCGCTCGACGGGCGGTGTGCCGGCACCGCCATACTGCGGTGATTCGGAGGACCATTGCAAACGCCATTCGCGCAAGGCGGGCGGCGCCAGCAACGGTTCTGGAGCGGGCACGAACGTGAGCTGACGACCCAGATTGACCAACAGCAAACGATCGTTGCCAATGTGTCCCGAGAAACGCAGGGCCAGGCACTCTTCTGAGAGCGTTGCACCCTGCACCATGTTTCGCTCGCGCCGCTGCAATGCAGGATCCAAACGTGCCAGGCGTATCAGGTCTCGGTGCAACGCCAGCGTGAGCTGGTTGCGTTCGAGCTCCGCCCAGTCCAGCCGGCTTTTCTCGAACACTTGATCGTCCATGGGATCGGGCAGCAATGCCTGCGCTTCCGATGTGGCCAGGCTCGCGAACTGACTCAGGAAGGCTCTCCGTCCTTGGCGCACTTGCCGAGCCAGCTCCGGTTGGTGGTCGGCAAAGAACAGGAAGGGCGCGGAGGCCGCGAATTCCTGCCCCTGAAACAGCATGGGTGAAGCGGGTCCGAGCAGCAGCAACGCAGTCATGGCGCGCCAGCGCCCGGGACTCGTGATCTGATGCAGCCGCTCGCCCGTTCGCGAATTGGCCACCTGATCATGATTTTGCAGGTAGTGCACGAACCGGGTCAGCGGAATGTCAACAACCGGGCTGCCGCGTGGTTTGTCCTGCCAGCTGTAGTACTGCCCTTGATAAAGGAATCCCCAGCGCGAGGCCGAGATCAACTCCTGCGCCGTGCCGCGATAATCCGTGTAATACGCCTCCGCACGACCGGTCATGGCGACCCGCGCCGAATGATGGAAGTCGTCGTTCCACAGCGCATCGAGGCCCGCACCACCACCGGAGGGTGCGCGCAGCAGCCAGGCTTGTTGCGTCTCATTCTCGGCGACCACAAACGATCGACGCGCACCCGCCGCTTCGCGCACGCGCGCCGCGACCTGAGTGATGATGCTTGGACGTGATGTGTCGTAGATGTTTTGCGTGGCATCCAGGCGCAGGCCATCGAGATGAAACTCGCTGATCCAGTAGCCGGCGTTACTCACGAAGTATTCGCGCACGGATCCCGAGTCTGGTCCATCAAAATTGATGGCTGCGCCCCAGTCAGTAACATGACGGTCCGAGAAATAGGCGCGCGCAAATTCGCCCAGCACACAACCATCGGGCCCAAAATGGTTGTACACGACGTCGAGGATCACACCCATGCCCAATGCGTGGGCCGCATCGACAAAGCGACGAAAATCGTCAGGACGTCCGTATAGGCGAGTAGGCGCGTACAGGTTGACGCCATCGTAGCCCCAGCCAAAGCGTCCGGGAAAATCGGCCACGGGCATGATCTCGATGATGTTGACACCCAGATCACGCAGATGCGGCAGGCGCGTAAACGCGGCCGTCCAGGTGCCAACGCGCGTGAACGTGCCGATATGCAGCTCATAGAGCAGCGGGCGGTCGACCCGTGGGCCGCGCCAATCATGATCGTTCCAGCTAAACCGTGAAGCATCGATGACTTCCGATGGGCCATGCGGTCCTTGCGGTTGAAAGCGAGAAGCAGGATCCGCATAAGACCGATTGCGGTCGAGCTGCAGCCGATACAACGTGCCCGCGCCTGCATGCGGGCAGCTGCCACTGAAATAGCCGTTGTCCTCGGGTGCCAGTAAAACTTGCTGGCCCGAAGCGGGACCACCTTCGATGTTGACCTCGACCTGCCGCGCGGCGGGCGCCCAAACCCGAAAGTGCACGCCCGTTCCGACCAGCTCCGCGCCCACAGGCAGCCGCCGCCGAAGAACGCCATCGCCTCGGGTCGGCACAGGTGCGCGAAACGTCGTACTCATCGGGCATCGTGGCGGGGGCAAGATGCGGACCTGTTTTGATTCCTTGCTTCTTTTACTATTGGCCCCGCGCGTCATGGCCGATGGAAGGCCGCGCGTTATCTTGCGCGCCAAAGAGAATCCGCAAACAACAGCGGGGCCGTGGGCTGGTGCCGGCTCAGGCGAGCCTTTGTGTATGAGTCAGAGTGCAAGGAATACAAACACGTCCGACCTCACGCGCCGCAGCTTCGTGCTGGGCGCTGCATGGCTCTGGCTGCAACAGCAAGAACGGATGATCCAGCGCGGGATCCCGGTTACAACCGAACGCATCCCGGTGATTGGACTGGGAACGTGGCAAACGTTTGACGTGGCGGGAGCGCAGGCGCTCGAGCCACTGGCCAGCGTGTTGCGCCAGTTCACAGCTGCGGGCGCGCGCCTGGTCGATTCCTCACCTATGTACGGCCGGGCCGAGTCTGTCCTGGGCGAGCTGGCGGGCCGGCTCTCACAGCCGGACACACTGTTCTATGCGACCAAGGTCTGGACCTCGGGCCGCGAAGCCGGCATACGTCAGATGAATCAATCCTTCCAACGCATGCGTGTGCGGCGCATGGACCTCATGCAAGTGCACAATCTGCTGGATGTCGACACGCATCTGCAGACGTTGGGCTCCTGGAAACAGGAAGGCCGCGTGCGTTACGTCGGCATCACCCACTACCAGGTGAGCGCCTTCGACACGCTGGAGCGACTGATTCGACGCGGTGGTATCGACTTCGTGCAATTCAACTACTCGCTGGCCACGCGCGCCGCCGAGCAGCGCCTACTCTCGGTAGCAGCCGACCAAAACGTCGCAGTCCTGATCAATCGACCCTTCGAGAGCGGAGAGATGTTCGCTCGTGTGCGCGGCAAACCGTTGCCGGCGTGGGCAGTAGAAATCGACTGTGCCAGCTGGGGTCAGATCTTTCTCAAATACATCGTGTCACACCCGGCTGTCACGTGCGTGATTCCTGCCACCTCTAACCCGCGGCATCTCGAGGACAATATCAGGGCCGGATTCGGCCGGTTGCCCGACGCCACACTACGTCGCCGCATGGCGGAGGACTGGGAACGGCTTGCGTGAACCGGGTTTAGCGGACGAGTCGGATGAACCGGATGAGTCGCATGAATCGGATGAATCGGATGAACCCGGTTGAACCGGTTGAACCCGATGAATGCGGTATACCGGCGGTGAAGTCGGGAACGGCGGGAGCACCAAGGGGGCGAGCTTATTCGTGGGAGGGTATCGCGCTGGGCAGCGAAAAACTGACAGTGGCTTGACCCCGGGACAGTCAACTCGAGTCCTGGCTACTGCGAGCCACTACCGCCTTTCCTCCTTCCCGTTACTCCCGATTTCATCCCGGTTCATCCCGGTTCATCCCGGTTCATCCAGTTCATCCCGGTTCATCCGAATCATCCGACTCATCCGGTTCAACGGGTTGCTCCAGCGCGAAAAGTTCAATAGGCCATTGGAGCACGATTCGCCGGGGCGACCGTTTGGCATACGGTCTGCCCTTTCAGGAAGTGCGTAAGTGGAGTTCAGCCTGCCTCGGACCCGCTCCCCGGGCCGAGGCGGCTCGCTCCGCTCAGGATTTCCAGTGGGAGACTACGTTTGAATGCGGGCGCTGTATTCGAGATTGCGCAGCCAGGCGCTGAAGACCCGAAAGGAGCGGACCGGGTCCTGACGCCGGAGGCGCTTTCCTTCGTGGCTCGCCTGCATCAGGAGTTTGAGCCGCGACGTCGAGAGCTGTTGCGCCTGCGCGACGAGCGTCAAATAACGTTACGATCCGGAGCGCTGCCCTCCTTTCTCCCCGAGACGAGCCACATACGCGAAGCGGCATGGCGCGTGGCGGTTGCGCCCAAAGATCTGGACGATCGGCGGGTCGAGATCACGGGTCCAGTCGATCGCAAGATGATGATCAACGCGCTCAACTCAGGCGCGCAGGTCTTCATGGCCGACTTCGAAGATTCGCTTTCGCCTACCTGGTCGAATGTTGTAGAAGGTCAGGCAAACTTGCAGGACGCTGTGCGTCGTGAGCTGGCGTTCCGCAGTCCGGACGGCAAGGAGTATCGACTCAATCCAACGATTGCTACGCTGGTCGTACGTCCGCGCGGCTGGCATCTGGTTGAAAAGCACTGCACAGTGACGGGCGAGCCGGTCTCAGCGAGTCTGTTCGATTTTGCGCTTTATTTCTTCCACAACGTGCGCGCTCTGCTGGAACGCGGCACCGGCCCGTATTTCTACCTACCCAAGCTGGAAAGCCATCTGGAAGCGCGTCTGTGGAACGATGTGTTCACCTTCGCGCAGGACGCGCTGGAAGTGCCGCGCGGCACCATCCGGGCCACGGTTTTGATCGAAACCATCCTGGCCGCCTTCGAGATGGACGAAATCCTCTACGAGCTGCGCGAGCATGCCGCCGGCCTCAACGCGGGGCGCTGGGACTACATCTTCTCCACGATCAAGAAATTTGCCCATCGCTCCGATTTTGTCCTGCCCGATCGCGCGCAGGTCACCATGGCCGTGCCTTTCATGGGCGCGTACGCCGACCTGCTGGTGCAGACCTGTCATCGGCGCGGCGCCCACGCCCTTGGCGGGATGGCCGCCTTCATCCCGAATCGACGGGATGCCGAAGTCACCGAGCGCGCACTCACGAAAGTGCGGGAAGACAAAGTGCGCGAGAGCGGCAAGGGCTTCGACGGAACCTGGGTCGCGCACCCGGACCTGGTGCCGGTGGCCGGCGAGGTGTTTCAGCGCGCGCTGGGCGATCGGCCGCACCAGAAGCACGTGCTGCGCGCCGATGTCCAGATCACGGCGCGCGACCTGCTCGACGTGCGTATCCCGGGCGGTCACATCACGCGCGCTGGCGTTGCCACCAACATCGAGGTGGCGCTGGTCTACCTGGATGCCTGGCTGCGCGGTACAGGCGCAGTAGCCATCCACGACCTCATGGAAGACGTGGCGACCGCGGAGATCTCACGTGCGCAGCTCTGGCAATGGCGCGTGCACGGGTCGCAACTGGATGATGGCTCACCTCTGACGCGCGCATTGTACAACGAACTTCGCGCCGATCAGCTGGCTCGGCTGCAAGCCGCGCGCAAGGACGGCGCAGCGCGCCTGGCCGACGCGGCGCGCTTGCTCGACGAGCTGGTACTCAGCGCGGAGTTCGTGCCTTTCCTCACACTCGCTGGTTACAAACACCTGGACTGATGGAGGCCCCATGCAGGGCAATGGCAGCAGCTTCATGGCACAAGTAGAGAACCTGAAACGACGCTGGACCCTGGACTCGCGCTGGGCCGGCGTGCAACGACCGTATACGGCCGAAGACGTTGTCAAACTGCGTGGCTCGCTGGCCATTGAACACACCATTGCGCGGCACGGCGCCAAACGGCTCTGGTATCTGCTCAACAACCGCGAGTTGGTACGTACGTTCGGTGCACTGACCGGCGCGCAGGCCGTGCAAATGGTGCGGGGCGGACTCGATGCCATCTACCTGAGCGGCTGGCAAGTTGCCGGTGACGCGAACCTGGCCGGCCAGACCTATCCCGACCAGAGCCTGTACCCGTCGAACAGCGTGCCTGCCCTGGTGCAACGCCTGAACAATGCCTTGCTGCGCGCCGATCAAATCGACTGGTCCGAGGGCAAGCGCGATACACACTGGATGATTCCCATCGTTGCGGATGCGGAAGCCGGTTTTGGTGGACCCCTCCATGCCTTCGAGCTCATGAAATCAATGATTGCGGCCGGTGCCGCGGGCGTGCATTTCGAAGATCAGCTGGCCAGTGAAAAGAAGTGTGGACACCTGGGCGGCAAAGTGCTCGTGCCCACCTCGCAATTCCTGCGCACCCTGATTGCTGCGCGCCTGGCCAGTGACGTGATGGATGTGCCCACCGTGTTGGTAGCCCGCACGGACGCCAACTCCGCTACACTGCTCACCAGCGACATCGATCCGCGCGATCGGGAGTTCCTGAGCGGTGAACGCACCGCCGAAGGCTACTTCCGCGTACGCGATGGCATTGATGCCGCGATTGCGCGCGGGCTGGCCTACGCTCCCTACGCAGACCTGGTCTGGTGTGAGACCAGCAAGCCCGACCTGGCCGAAGCCAAAGAGTTTGCGGAAGCCATCCACGAGCGCCATCCCGACAAACTGCTGGCCTACAACTGTTCGCCTTCGTTCAACTGGTCGAAGAACCTGGATGCCACGACCATCGCCAAGTTCCAGACTGAGCTGGGCGCCATGGGCTACAAGTTCCAGTTCATCACACTGGCCGGCTGGCACATCAACAACCTGGCCACGTTCGAGCTGGCGCGCGCGTATGCTGAGCAAGGCATGCCCGCGTACACGGCGATCCAGAATCTCGAGTTTGCGCATGAAGCCAACGGCTATACCGCAGTCAAACATCAGCGCGAAGTCGGGGCTGGCTATTTCGATCAGGTCTTGCTGGCCGTGGCGGGCAATGATGTTTCGACCTCAGCCCTGGCAGGCTCGACCGAGGCCGCGCAGTTCCATTGAGTGACGCGTGACGCGTTACGCGTACGAGGAACGAAATCGGGGGAGTCGCTGGCTCCCCTGAATCGTTTTAGAATCAGGCGGACCGGGATTCAATTCCTTCCAACTGATTTCTGAAAATGACCGAGCTCACGCTGGCCAGCGATCGCAGCAAAGGACCCGTACATGGGTTGCTGCAGCGACCCGATGACGCCTTTGCCATCTATGTCATGGCGCACGGCGCAGGGGCAAATATGCGGCACCGCTTCCTGCAATCGATGGCCGATGAGTTGGCGGACGTAGGTGTTGCCACTCTGCGCTTCAACTTCCCGTATACCGAACAGGGCCGGAGCGGCCCGGACCCGCAGCCCGTGCTGGAAGCGTACGTGCGCTCCGCGTGTGCGGAGGCGCAGCGAGTCGCTCCCGACCTGCCAGTCTTTGCCGGCGGCAAGTCGATGGGCGGGCGCATGAGCTCGAACGCCTGCGCGCACGAGCCCGTTGAGGGAGTGCGCGGTATCATCTTTCTGGGCTTCCCGCTGCACGCACCCAAGAAGCCGTCCCGCACGCGCGCCGAGCATCTGCTCCAGGTGACGGTGCCCATGTTGTTCCTGCAGGGCACGCGCGACGATCTGGCCGACATCGTTTTAATTCGAGAAGTATGCGCGGAGCTTGAACAGCGTGCTACGCTGCACGAGGTGGAAGGCGCGGATCACTCGTTCGAAGTGCGCAAGTCGGCAGGACGGACGAGTGGTGAAGTACGAAAGGCGCTGGCGACAACCATTGCAGAGTGGACCCGGAAACGGAAGGCGAACGGATCGAGGGAATAGGATTAAGGGGAGGATTTAGGGTGGCAGGGACCGATGCTGCCCGTGCAAATTTGCTGACGCAAGGCGAAACCACCCGACAAAAACGGTCCCTACAACCCTCTCCCTCCCCTTAATCCTATGGCCTCGAATTCGTTGACTTTCTTAGCGATTGACGATTTGCTCGAACTGCTTGGCCAATTTCGGTCCCGTTCCCTCATCTTCGTGCTTGAAGAAAACGAACACATCGTTCCAGGCGGGCGCGCGGATGCGCGTGGCCCACTCTTCCAACTCGCCCGGGCCATACGCGACTTTGCGTAAGCGCAGGTAACCCCAATCGGCGGTCGGCACGAAGGGCGTCTGCAGCGCCCCTTCTTCTTCTTCGACTTGTGCGATGCAGAGTGCGGCGTTGTAGTCGCGCAGTGCGGCGAACACATCCTGGTCGTGCCAGCTCTCGTGTCGGAACTCGAATGCAGCGCGCACATCCGTTGGCAGCCAGGAAAGAAAGCTGCGCAGCCGCTCGATTTCCTTCTTCAAATTGGGTGGCAGCTGGATTAGGAATGGGCCGCGCCGGTCGGCCAGAGCCGCGGACGTTTTGAGGAAATAGTCGAAGGGGTCGCGTTCTTTGAGCCGCTTGATGTGCGTTATCTGACGCGAGGCCTTGAGCACGAACTGGAACTCACCAGGAACCTGCGCCGACCAGTCCTGCAACACCTTCTCGTTGGGCATGCGATAGAACGTGTTGTTGATCTCGACCGCGCCAAAGTGTTCGCCATAGAAGTGCAGCATCTTCGAGTCGGGCAGGTCTTCAGGGTAAAAGCTGCCCTTCCATTCCTTGTAGGCAAAGCCACTGGTGCCGGTGAAGAGTCGTTTCATGAACGGAAGGTGACGGTGAAGGTGACGGTGACGAACGGATTACAACTTATCGTATAATTTGCCCAACGCGCTCATCAGATCGGGCTTCGAGTCCAGCACGGCCGCCATCGGGTTGCCGCGCTCGCGCATGCGAGCCGGTGCATTGACGATGGTGAAGTCCAGGATGCTGAGGCCGGGTTGCACTTCATCCCACATCAAAGGCATGGAAACGGGAGCGCCCGGCAGAGGTCGCACACAGAACGGTGAGACCAGCAACTTGCCATGACCATTCTGGCCGAAGTCCACGTAAATCTTGCCCGCCCGCTTGCCAATCACGCGCTCGATAGTAGCCATGTCGGGGCGCCGTGCCACGATCGCCCGCGCCAGCAGCTCGCCCAACTGCTTGCACTGCTCATGCGTGACCTGCTTGCCCAGCGGAATCAACACGTGGATGCCGGACGAGCCCGTGGTTTTGGCAAACGTCGGCAAGCCAATTGTGTCACACAATTCACGCGTGGCCTGCGCCACTTCGATCACGTGCTCGAACGGTGCTTCCTTGGGATCGAGATCCAGACTGCACCAGTCCGGTGTTTCCAGCGATCCCAACCGGCTCGACGCAATGTGCAGTGGTATCGTCCCCGAGTTGGCCAGATACAGGAGCGTCGGTTCATCATCGCAGATGAACTGACGCACCTCACGCTGCGCTTCCTCACTCCACATCAACTCCGTGCGCACCCACTCGGGCGTCCACTCGGGCGCATCTTTCTGAAAGAATGACTTGCCATGAATGCCGTCGGGATAACGAGTCAGCGTGACCGGCCGATCCTTCAGATACGGCAGCAACCAGGGTGCAATCGCGCGATAATACTCGATGAGGTTGCCCTTGGTGTAGCCGTGCTCGGGGAAGAAGACCTTGGTCAGGTTAGTGAAGGCCACCTCGGGCAGGGGCGCCGGCGAGGGCGAGGGCGAGGAAACGAAAACGGGCGCGGGTTCATCATCGTGCGCCAGCAGTTCCTCGCCGTCGCCCTGGACAGCTCGCGCGATGCACTCTTCCGGCCGCTTATCATCACGGAGCCTGATGAAGACGGGATGCCGCAGCAGCGCTTCTTCGGTCCATTCGCGGTAGCCGACTTCACACACGTAAAGCGGCTCGACCCAGGTGTCACCCTTGGTTTTGGGCGCGCCGGTGCAGGGTGGCTCACGCACGATGTGTGCATCGAGCTGCGCCTTGATCGTTTGCAGCTGCTTGTCCGTGAAGCCGGTGCCTACACTGCCCGCGTACCTCAACTCGTTGTTGCGATAGATGCCCAGCTGCAGGGCACCGAATGCAGTGCGCGAGCCACGCGGCGCCGTGTAGCCGACGATCACGAAGTCATCGCTCTGATCGACCCGGATCTTGAGCCAATCTTTGGAGCGGCCGCCGCGGTATTTGGCACTCGCCCGCTTGGCAACAATGCCTTCCAGGCCCAGCTGCTTGGCCGCGCCAAAGAAGTCATCACCCCTGTTTTCCACGTGATCGGCATAACGGATGATGCCGGCCCTGGGCAATGCGCGCTGCAGCAGTGCCTTGCGCTCCAGCAACGGCAACGTGCGCAGGTCGTATTCTCCAAAGCCGATCAGGTCGAAAGCAAAGAAGGTGGCGGGATGCTGCGCTGCGGCGCGCCGTATGTCGGCCACGCGCAGGAAGCGGCCGCGCTGCTGCAGGCGCTGAAAGCTTGGCTTGCCATCTTCATCCTGCACCACGACCTCGCCATCCAGCAGGATGTGATCGTAGGGCAGCGCGGCTACCGCACGCGCAATTTCCGGGAACGTGTCCGTGGCATCGTTGTTGTTGCGCGTGATCAGCTTTGACTTGCCATTCGTCTTGGCAGCCAGCAAGCGGTAGCCATCGTACTTCAGCTCGAAGATCCAGTCTTCACGCGTGAACGGTTTATCCGCGGTTTCTGCATGCATCAGCTCGACCGCTTCGGGCTGGAGGCGAGCCTGTGCAGCCTTACTGTCCTGCAATGCCTCTTCGATGTCGGCCGTGCGCGAGTGGCCCTGCTTCAACTCTTCGACCGTGAGACCCGAGAGCACGGAATCCTGCGGGAAGTCCTGACCGTTCTCGCTGGCATAGCCGTCGCGCTCCTTGATGAGCAGCCATTCCTTCTCGGCCTTCTTGATCTTCACCAGCGTCCAGCGCCCGCGCAGTTTCTGGCCGTGTATCTCGAACAGCAATTTGCCTTTCTCGAGCCCCGCGTCCGGATCCTCCAGCCAGGAAAAGGTGCCGCGATCCCACACGATCACGGCGCCCGCGCCATAGTTGCCCTCCGGGATGATGCCCTCGAAATCGACATATTCGACGGGGTGATCCTCGACGTGCACGGCCAGCTGCTTGTCTACGGGATTGCGCGACGGACCGTTGGGCACCGCCCAGGACAGCAGCGCGCCGTTGTGCTCCAACCGGAAATCGTAGTGCAGCCTGCGCGCGGCGTGCTTCTGGATGACGTACGCGCGACCGGTCTCACTGGCGCCGCCTGAAAATGGCTCGGGTGTGCGGTCTGCGGAGCGCTTGTCGCGATAGGTCTTGAGCGGATCGGACTTGGCCATGCACTAAAGATAACCATCGGACCACTGCGGCGGCCGTTTGCCTGGACGAGTGCGCCGACTGCGTCACCTCGCTTACTGTGCCGGCTTCTCGCAGGATCGGCGCCCGACCTTGACGCCGCACCTGCAGCCGCCACCTTCCGAGCGATGGAGCGGGTGAACGTTATCGACGATCGGAGCCAGCTCGTGACCGCCAGTCCACGAATTGTCGATCCCTCATTGCCGGGCAGCGATCTCATTCGCCAGGGACTCACGGATCTGGCCCTGGGCGTGGAATCGGTGGCCGGTCTGCTGGTTTCGATTGGCGCGCCGCGTCTGCGCCGGATTGGCTTTGAGGTGCCGGCACCGCTGCCGGAGCCGGAGCATCGTTTGTACGCCGTTCTGCAGGGCGAAGACTCGGATGCGGCGCACTCGAAGTACAACGCGTTGATCCGCCGACTGGTGAGCTTCGAACGGGC
This sequence comes from Longimicrobiales bacterium, assembly GCA_050732575.1. GTDB lineage: Bacteria > Gemmatimonadota > Gemmatimonadetes > Longimicrobiales > RSA9 > JBBDWZ01. The sequence goes on along the minus strand of JBOHRF010000002.1, from coordinate 17,888 downwards.
CGCAGAGTGCGTGAAGTAGCCGACCGCGAGCGCATCGAGAAGTTCATGGAAGCACTGGCGCGCGGGGCGCGGGCTGAAACGCGCGTCTACTTCACGGGTGGCGCGACGGCCGTCCTCATGCGTTGGCGGACAACCACCATCGATGTCGATGTGAAACTCGTGCCGGAGCGTGATGCACTGCTCCGCACCATCCCGATGCTGAAGGAACAGTTGCGCATGAATGTCGAATTCGCTTCCCCGGCCGATTTCTTACCGATACCATCCGGCTGGCAGGAGCGCAGTCCGTTCATTCGCAAGATCGGACGACTCTCGTTTTTTCACTTCGACATGTATGCTCAGGCGCTCTCCAAGGTCGAGCGGGGCCACCGTCAGGATGTCGACGATGTGCAGGAGATGCTCGCGCGTGGCTTGATCGAGCGCGCCATTGCCCTCGAGTATTTCGCCCGCATGGTGCCGGAGCTTTATCGCTTTCCTGCCATCGACCCAGCTTCGTTAGGGCGCGCCGTCGAGCAGACATTCCGACCAGCACATTAACCCGGCACCGCGCCACCCTCTCCCCGACTGCCGGTCGTTGTGGAACAGGCCAGATTCAGCACCGGCGACGGGATCACCAGCACCTGCGTCTACGCGCCGAAGCAGCGGCCGAGGTGAATTGTCCCGGACGCGCCTGGGGCTGGAGGCGAGCCTGCGCAGCCTTACTGTCCTGCAATGCCTCTTCGATGTCAGCCGTGCGCGAGTGGCCCTGCTTCAACTCATCGACCGTGAGACCCGAGAGCACGGAATCCTGCGGGAATTCTTGCCCGTTCTCGCTGGCAAAGCCGTCCCGCACCTTGATGAGCAGCCATTCCTTCTCGGCTTTTTTGATCTTCACCAGCGTCCAGCGCCCGCGCAGTTTCTGGCCGTGTATCTCGAATAGCAATTTGCCTTTCTCAAGCCCCGCGTGCGGATCCTCCAGCCAGGAAAACGTACCGCGATCCCACACGATCACGGCGCCCGCGCCATAGTTGCCCTCCGGGATGATGCCCTCGAAATCGACATACTCGACCGGGTGATCTTCCACGTGTACGGCCAGCTGCTTGTCCGCAGGATTACGCGACGGACCGTTGGGGACCGCCCAGAAAGCAACGCGCCGTTGTGCTCGAGCCGGAAGTCGTAGTGCAGCCTGCGCGCGGCGTGCTTCTGAATGACGTACGCGCGTCCAGTCTCGCTGGCGCCGCTGGAAAATGGCTCAGGTGTGCGGTCTGCCGAGCGTTTTTCGCGATAGGTCTTGAGTGGATCGGGCTTGGCCATGAACTAAAGATAAATGGCTACAGAAGAGCGACCGCCGGCGCTGATGAGATGGAACTGTCTGCCCTGCACATCGACTTCAAGGTTCCGCAATGCCCAGATCGTGGCAGATCTTACGAGCGAGCAGCTCATCGATTTCACTGTGACGAGGGTGGGCGATGAGCGCGCGACGTTTCACGCTGCGATGATGACTTTGACTTCCTCATACGGCTCTCCTCCCAAGGCAGCCACCGCTTCGGCGCGATTCAATTCCAGAGCTTCCCGCAGAGCAGAGCGGAGGTTGTCCAGCAATTCCTCTCGCGTGTCACCTTGAGAATTGACGCCCGGGATCTCTTCAATCCAGCCGATCCAGAACGGACCACGGTGCTGAAGAATTGCGGTGTAGTTGGTCGGCATCTGGCCTCCTGATGCGTCGTGTGTTCCGAATGCCATCATAACTCAGGTCCACGGCATGGGGTAGGAGCTGGCAGAAACGTGATCACCACCTTCCGAACCACTGGACGTTCGGGGCAGTCGCAGCGCGCCGCAGGGCCTGGAACTCGGATGGCCGCGGAGCTGCGCTCATTTTGCCGTGCGCTCCGCCTTTCGCAACGCTTCTCGTGCTTCGTCGACGAGTGGAACGAGTGCGGGATCCGGCTGCGTGAAGGTTTCCTGGAATATCTTCCAATGGCGCCGCGCCTCCGCGAGTCGGCCCAGGCGCGAGTAAAGCACGATCAGACGCTGATGCGCTAAGGAGTAAACGGCGGCGCGTGGATGCTCGTTGCCGTGTGATACGCCCACTCGGGGCGAAGTAATCAAGGCGTAGTAGTACGCTGCGGAATCCGGCCGCGCGGTTTGCTCGTATGCGTGGGCCACGAACCACTGGAGCACGGCGGGCAGCACGGCGTCGTTCTGAAATCGATACTTGATATCCCCCATGATCTCCCGTGCGCTGGGCGCGAGTGCCAGCACACCATTCCAGTCACTCCTTCTCGCCGCAATGAGCGCATCCAGAAACTGCGGCCATGCACCATAGTCGATGAGTGCGGGCGCGGGCAGGTTACCCAGGCGCATCAGCGTTTGTCGAGTCAGGGCCGTGTCACCAGCCAGTGCCGCCCAGTATGCCTGTGTGATCTGCGCGGGCAAAATGGTATCCGCGGCTATCAATGGACCCAGTGGCGCGAGCGGGAAGTGGCTGGCAAAGGACAGGAGGATGCGCGTACGAGGGACCTGCTGCCTGCGTGACGGACCCGAGTACCTCGCCCAGAGAAGGCGGCTGGTTTCCAATGATCGCAGCGTGTCCAGCGCGGCTGCCACTCGCCCGCTGGCAGCGCGAGGACCGGCTCGGATGTTGGATGCGGGAGTGCCCAACTCGGGATCGGTTTCGAACTCCATGGCGAGTTTTTCGAGTTCCGCCCATTTGCCAGTCACGAGTCCGGTGACAAGAAGCCCGATTCGTGCCGTGGCCGTGGTGGTTCCCATGCGCTGTGCAACCTGCCATGCTTCCTCATGACGACCGAGGCCCATGAGAGTAAAGGCCTCATACATGATCATGAGCGGCGGCGGACCAAATGGACTCAGCCGGGCGCCTTCCCGGGACTCTTCTAGAGCTGCATCGAACTGGCCCTGATATCGGAGCTTGATCGCTCGTTCGAAGTGCAATTCGGGATTCTCGGGGAAGCGCAACACCAATCGATCACTAAAGGCAAGCGAACGTTCGCGGTCCCCGGATAGATCGGCGTGAAGTTCTTCAATTCGTGAGTGATTCAGCTCGGTTGCTCGCGGGGCGTGGCCGCGAGCCATGTCAATCATTACGAGAGCCGAATCGCGCAAGTTCAACATGCTGTAGTCCACGGCCAGTGCGAGCCATGCGTCCGTGAACGCCGAGTCGTAGGCAACCGCATCGTTCAACAACGCCACGCGCGCGTGGTGGTCAAACCGTCGGTCCCAGGATTCCATGGCCGCCGCCCATTTGCGAAACGCCTCGAATGATGCTGTGGCGGGCGGCGCCGGGTCACGGCCGCGGCCCAGGAGCGCTCGCTGCTCGCCCAACTCGCGCCGCAAGCGCTGCGCTGCGCGTTGCACAGCGCCGATGATGGCATTGTCATCGAGGGCGGTATCGGTCGCCACGGCCAGTGTGGTTCCCGCCTTTGCGTCTACTGCGCGCAGCGCGAGAGAATAGACCTGGCCGATGCGATCCAGGCGCGCATCGATGATGGTGCGCAGGTAGTGTCGAACGGCCAGCTCACGCGCCAGCTCCGTCGTGATGGGCGCGGTCGGTGGCTTGCCGGCGCGGCCCATCGCTTCCACCACGTCGCTGGTCGGCACGGTGCGAATGACGGTCGATCGATCCAACTCGTTGCGCACCAGCTCGCGAACGGCCAGGCGGTAGGCGGGGTCCGCCGTGCCCTCCACGTCGGCGATGATCGTCCACGGGCGCACCGCTGCATCTGGACGTGACAACGCCATCAGAGCGACAACAACACCGCCTATCGCCGCGCACAACCCTGCAACAATCAGCATCCTGCGGCGCCTGCGATTTTGGGCAACGGCCGTTCCCCGCTCCGGTTCTGACTGTGTTGATATCTCTTGCAGGGCAGAGTGGGTCGAACCATCAGGAACGGGTACAGCGGCGCGCGGCGCTGTTCATTCGCCCTGATAGCCGGCGCCCGCCGATGCCCGCCGCAGTTGTTCCGCCAGTCCCTCGACCTGCGTATCCGCTGCGGCACCGAACTCCTCGCGCAAAAGCGCTGTATGCGCGGTCGCCACTTGCAGCGCACCCGCTCGATCGCCCGCGTCACCCAGCGCGCGCATCAACCGCAACACGATCCGGCCATCGGCGGGCGTGCACGCCAGCCGTCGCCGCCACCAGAGCAGCGCTTCCGCCGCGCCCTGCTCTCTTTCGGTCGCTTCGGCTAGTCGCTCCAGCGCAACGTAGTAGAGCCGTTCCAGTCGTTCTCGCTCGCGCTCCTGCCATTGCTCGAACTCCACCGCATCGGGCAACGAGAGCCCGTCCAGAAACGGTCCCGTATACAGCTCGACGGCCGCCAGCGCTTCACCGCGCTTCACGGCCGCTTCGAATTCGAGCACATCGACGCGCAGCTTCGCAGCGTCGAAGCGTAGTCCCTCGCCTTCAGTAATCACAACGTCATCGCCCAACACCTGCCGCACGACGTGCACCGCGTTGTTGAGCAGGCGGCGCGCGCTCGCGGTGTCGGTCTCCGGCCAGAGCAGCCCGAGCACACGATCGCGGGCGAGGATTCCCTTCGGGGCGGCGGCGAGCAAAGCAAGCAAGGCGAGGCGGTGACGATGCACAACGGGACCGCTGAGCGCGCCATCGGGACCGTGAATTCCCGGCGAACCGAGCAGTCGAAGGAGAATATTTGGCGAATTGATCGTGGATTGATCGGGCATTGGTCGACCGTACACCGGGCTATTGCAAAATGGGGCTGCCACATGGGGCCGGGAAGTCCGGCCCGCATAGCGACCCTGCAACAGCCCGGAGACTCCGATGCGCTGCCACCGCCCTATCTCGTTGTCATTGATCGTGTTGAGTCTGGCAGCATGTGCTCGCCCGCGCGCCGCGGCAAATGAAACACCACGCGCGCTCACAAATACGCGCTTGATCCTGATCGCCAAGGAGGAGCAGGTTCAGCAGGAAAAGATATTGCTCGAGTTGGTCCGGTCGCGCATGCCGGTAGTCGTGCAACGGGGCCGATTCGTCACCGATGATGGGGTCACCAACACCTGCATCTACGCACGTCGAAGCAGTGGCCGTGGTGAGTTGGCGAAGGATTCCAACGGACTACCCTTCTGTCCGTTGCTCGGTGCCTACCAGGACGGCGTTTGGATCGGTGACGCAGGCACCCATCTGGCCAATGTGCGCTCAGCCGACTTCGAGAGCGTGGAACTGCTCAGCGCGTCCGACGCCATGCAGCGATATGGTCTTTCGGCAGCTGCGGGCGACGTGTTGGTGCTCTGGACTCGCGGACGGGGTCCGCATGCTGTGCGTCCTGGGCGCTGAGTCATTTGAAGCTGGTGTTCAAAGCGCAGCCCGATCGGCATCCTCGAAATGCAGAGGGTCGCGCAGGTTCTGCAACACTCGATAGTAAAACAGCGGAGTGGCCTGCCTGTCCTGGAACGCGAGCCGCTCGAGCAGCCGCAGTTCCTCCTCCGTCGCCCCTCCGCTCAGCCGCGCGTCCTCCAGAAATTCGCGGAAGCCGTCACCAGCCGCCGGCGGCATTTCCACGAATCCGAATCGTCTGGACAACCCGCCACCCAGCGGATCGTTCAACTCGATCGTGAGATCGAATGTGGCCAGATCGATGTCCCACGACTCGATCAGAGGTTCCAGAAATGAGACGTAATTCTCCAGCGAAACCTGAAATGCGGTGGTGTCCAGAAACTCCAGTACCAACACCCGCATCTCCTGGTAACTCATGCCCGTGCCATGCGTCATTCGGCGCAGCCAATCCTCGTTCTCCAGTTCCTTCCGGGCCACGCTCTTCGCAGTCTCGAGCAGCTTCTGCGTCACCAGTCTCTCCAGCTCGCCGAACGGCGCAGTCTCGAAAACCGCCGCCACCGCCGCCGCGCTCTCGCGCGCACATTTGCGAAGAATGAGTGCCCGTACTCCGTGAAACAGCGGTACGGCTTCGTCCCTCAGTACTCGCTTCAGCCCTTCACGCCGCTGTAGCTCCGCCAGCCGCGCCAGTTCACCCTCGGGGAGCTTCAAGTATTGGCTCATCCGGTCGTAAATGTCCGTCCGATCCGGTGCCGGCGGCGCTCGTTTCCGCGACAGAAGCTGCGAGATGTACGACTCGGTAACCTCCGCCGCCCGCGCCAGTCCTCGCTGATCGAGGTCCAGCTCCTCCAGGCGGTGCCTGACCACCAGCGAAACGTCCACCAGTCCTCCATACCTGTTCGTGACAGCAAGTTCCCATGATGCAGGGCGCGCAGCCACGATAATTAACTTGACTTGTTAAGTTTCGCAAGACATCTTGGCGGACGTTCACAAACATGGTAAAGGAGGCTACACATGAATCGATTATGGGATTGGCTCAGGAAGGTCGGCCACTGGATGAGGCACATGTTTGCGTTCCAGAAATGAAGAGACAGGCGCCATGAAACGAAGCGCGGTTGTGATAGGCGTGTTGGTGATTGCGGCGCTGTTGCTGGTGACAGGCTGTGGTCTGAGGAATACGGGCACGGACGATGGGGCGGTTCTGGGAGACGCGACGGGATCGACGGCGCGCAGCGCGATCATGGGCGCCAGTCTTGGCGGTGCAGCTGGTGGCGTGATCGACCAGCAAATGGATCAGCAGGCGAAGGAGCTCAGATATGAGCTGCCGGGTGTTACGATCGACCGGGTGGGCGAAGGGATCCAGGTCACCTTTCCCGACGGATTGTTGTTCGCCTTCGATTCGGACGATCTGTCGATCGTGGGACGTGGGTATCTGAAGGCGTTGGCCAGCAGCCTGACAAAATATCCGCGAACCCGGTCGTTGATCGTGGGCCACACGGATTCGAGACCCGCAGGTGCGTACGAGCTGGGACTTTCTGCGCGGCGAGCGGAGTCCGCGGCCACGTTCCTGGCCGCACAGGGTTTGAATCGAGACCGTATGCGTACCGTGGGCCGTGGTTCGACGGAGCCGCTGGCCACCAATGACAGTAATGCGGGTCGACTGCAGAACCGGCGCGTGGAAGTGGCGATTTACGCGGATGACGTGATGCGGCGCTACGCGGCGTCGCGCAATTGAAGGCAAGCTGAACGCGTGGTGTAGCGGGGTGTATACCCCGCGCCATCGTTGTATGTAGGGCGCGCATTCATGCGTCACAACATCAGAGCAAGCGCACGACCACGGAGTGTGCGGCGCCATCATCCGTGAGCGGGATGGCGGCATTGGGCAGTACGCGACCATCCAGGCTCACCTCCCACACGCCATGCTTCCCGCCGGTCGGATTCTGAACCTCGATGCTGTACAGACTCCTGCCGGAGCGGTACTCGATGCGGTACACGCGCCATGAGCTGGGGACGCACGGTTGGATCACGAGTGAATCGCCGGCCTTCCTGAAGCCGAGTATGGCCTCGAGACCAACGCGGTAGAACCAGCTGGCCGAGCCGGTATACCAGGTCCAGCCACCGCGGCCGAGCTGACCATTTGCCGTGTACACATCGGCCGCGATCACATACGGCTCGACCTTGTAGGTGTCGACGCCGGCCGGAGAGACTGCGCGGGTCAGCGGGTTCAGCATCTGCAAGAGATCGAATGCCCGATCGCCGGCGCCACGCAACGCGCTGGCCAATACAGTCCACAAAGCCGCGTGTGTGTACTGCGCGCCATTCTCACGCACACCGGGCAGGTAGCCTTTGATGTAGCCGGGATCCACGGCCGACCGATCGAATGGCGGGCTCAGCAATTGTACGATGCGTGCGCCGTTGCGGATGAGCTGATCTTCCAATGATTGCAGGGCGCGCTCCTGCCGGTCCTCTGCACCGGCGCCGGAGATTACGCTCCAGCTCTGTGCGATGGCATCGATCCGGCACTCTTCGTTCTGTGCGCTGCCCAGCGGAGTGCCGTCATCGAAATAGGCGCGCCGGTACCACTCGCCATCCCAGCCGTGCTGCTCCACTGCGTTCACATACTCTGTTGCCCGCGCACGCAGTTCACTGGCGCTGGCGCGGTCGCCGTGCGTGTCTGCTATCCGGGCGAAGTTGCGCAGTGTGCTGGTGAGGAACCAGGCCAGCCAGATGCTTTCGCCCCGGCCTTCAATGCCCACGCGGTTCATGCCGTCGTTCCAGTCGCCACTGCCAATCAGGGGCAGGCCGTGCGCGCCGCTGGTACAAGCTTTTCGCAACGCGCGCATGCAGTGCTCGTAGAGCGGTGCCTCTTCCCTGGCGATGTCCGGCAAGTCGTACAGCTCGTGTTCGTTCGGTTCCAGCGCGCGCATCATGAGAAACGGGACGTTCTCATCGAGAATGCCGACATCGCCGGTCACGCGCGTGTAGTGCTCGGTCACAAAGGGCAGCCAGGCCAGGTCGTCCGAGAAGCGGGTGCGCACGCCCCGGCCGGTATGTGGGTGCCACCAGTGTTGCACGTCGCCTTCCAGGAACTGGCGAGCGGCCGCGCGCAGGATGTGCGCGCGCGCGATGCACGGCTCGGCATACACGAAGGCCATGACATCCTGCAGCTGATCGCGAAAGCCATAAGCACCACTGCTCTGGTAGAATCCGGACCGCGCCCACATGCGTGAAGAGAGGGCCTGGTAGGGACTCCAGTGGTTCATCATGACATCGAAGGCGGGTTCAGGCGTTTGCACCGTGATGATCGAAAGACGATCGTGCCAGGCGGCCACGGAACGCGCCAGCTCGTCGTGCGCTACGTTGGGATCGCGATAGCGGGCCAGCAGTCGCTCGGCCTCGGCCTGACTGGCCGCTGCGCCCAGCAGCATCACGACCGCGCGCGTTTCGCCCGGTCCCAGTGTCAGCTCGCATTGCAGCGCTGCACAGGGATCCAGGCCGCTGCCGATGGCGCCACTGAGCGGCCCGCGCAGGCCGGCCGGATCGGCTAGTGTCCCGTTTCGGCCAATGAATTCTCGACGGTCTGCCGTGTACGCTGTGACCGGCTCGCTGAGCGAACAGAACGCAGTCCAACCCGCGAAGTGCGGATCGAACGTATCATAGGCGCACAACGCGCCCAGTTCGGCCTGAAACACCGTGCGCACATGGTGCGTGTGGTCGCGCAGCGCGCCCAGTGTCCACTCGATGTACGCCGTGAGTGAAAGCCGGCGCGCACGCTGGCCATGATTGGTCAGCCTCAGCCTGGCAATTTTCACGGCTGCGCCATCAACCATGCCCAGCGTCAACTCCGATGCGACATCGCCATGTCTGTGCTGGAACGTCGACGAGCCTGCTCCATGACGGATGGCATACTCTCCACCATCACGGATGGGCGCAGGTGTGGGACTCCAGCACTCACCCGTTTCCCCATCGCGCAGATACAGCACTTCACCCATTGGATCGCAGACCGGGTCATTGTGCCAGGGTGTCAGGCGGTAGAAGTAGCTGTTCTCGGCCCAGGTGAAGCCTGCACCACGTTCGGTCACGATGAAGCCGCCGAACGGATTGGCGATGACATTGGCCCAGGGAGCGGGAGGCAGAGAGTCGCCGCGCACGCGTATTCGGTAGTCGCCGTTGCCATCAATTCCGCCCAGGCCGTTGTCGAACTCGAGCGGTTGTGCATGCGGCGGCGCGGGTTGGCCGGGCGATTCGTATCGCACATGCGGCGCGGCGCGATCGCCAGTGTGCAACGCGCCGGTCAGTGCGTCAGGAGCGTGATGGTGCGCACGATCGGCCCGGATTTCCTGCCGTTCAACCAGACGCGGCGGCGGCGCCGGCTCGCCGCGCGCGTCCGGCTCCAGCTCATGCGCACCCTCCAAGATCCGGCCCAGCGATCGACCGTCACAAACAATCCGAACGCGAGCCGTGCTGCGCAGCATGAGCAGCGCAGCGGGCGAGAGCGCACCCGCGCTGCGAATGAAGACGCCGCCGGGTTGGTCAATGACGCCGGCATCGCTGGAGGAAGCCAGCGTGCTGTAGATGGAATCGTCCAGCTCATGCAGGTAACTGGCGGGCCGCTCCGTGAGCACGACCAGGTCTACCTGAAGCCCGCGCCGACGCCAGTAGTGATGAGCGGCAAAAAGCTGACGCATCGTCGGCAGTCCCTCCGCATCTTTCATGGACGCGAGCAGGATGGGCCGATCTCCGGAGATGCCGTACGGCCAGAGCAGCGGCTGGGAGCCGCGGTTGCGGCTGCGCTCCTCGAGCGCCGCGCCCAGCCCTTCGCCTGCGTACAACAGGTGTCCCGCCAGCTGCTGGAAAAGCGCTGCTTCTGCGGGCGCAATGTTCAGCTCGCGCAGTTCTACCTGCGTGGACGTCCAGGCCAGATCGAGGGCACGCTGCGCCGCGTGCGGATTATCGTAGCGGTCGGCCAGTGCAAAGGCTTGCTCGCTGGTCTCGGCGATCAGCGTGGTGAACGCAACACTGGCGGACTGGCCCGGGCTCAGACGCACGCGTGTGCGCAGCGCGAAGATGGGATCGAGCACGGCGCCCGTGGTACCGGAGAGCGCGCCGTCTCGATCCAGCGCCAGCGGATCGCGCGTCGAGCGGCCGCGACCGATGAAGCGCGCACGATCGGTCTCGCAGGTCACAGCTCCGACGCGCTCCTTGCCCGTGGCCACGACATGCACACAGACCAGCGAACGCTCGGTGGCCGAGCGCCGGCGGCGCGTGGCCGTGATGGCATTGCACCAGGCATGGAACTCGGTCTCGACGAACAGATTGGCAAAGGCCGGGTGTGCGCGCTCCGCATCCGGTGGCGCCAGCACGACCTCGCCGTAGCTGGTCAGCTCGACCTCGCGCGTCTCGCTGCCGTTGTTGGTGACGGTTACGCGCCGCACTTCGGCCGAGTCCTGGGGCACGATGGCGATCTCGGTGCGCGTTTCAATGGCACCGTCTCCGCGCTGAAACGTTACGCGGTCCGTGGCCAGGACGGCGCGGTACCAATCGGCGGGCGCGCAAACGGGTTGATGCGCAGCGGACCAGACACGGCCGCTGGTCAGGTCCTTCAAGAAGCAGAACTGACCCGTGTTGTCCATGGTTGCATCGGAACGCCAGCGCGTGACCGTCAGATCCTGGTAGCGGCTGTACCCGGCGCCGCAATGACTGACCATGATCGTGTAGGGGAGCTGCCCGAGCAGTGCTACCTGCGGTTGTGCCGTATCGGGCGTCTCGAACTCACGCACGGACGGGCGATCCAGCTCCAGTTCCGGCAACGCCACGGCGTGAGGCGTTACGGTCTTGTGCAGCAACAACCGCCGAGGCACGCGCTCGTGCAGCAATAGCTCGGCTGATCGTATCAGGGGATCGGCGTGGAAACGCGTTTGCCAGACCCGGGCGTTGAGGCCATTGGTCAGCGCCACCAGCGACATGCCGATGTGATGCGCCATGTACGCGCGCACAACTGTGAAGTCCTGATTTGCGGGCGCGCGCGTGTAATCCAGCGAATCACGGAATCCGTACGGACCCAGTGCGCCCTTCTTTTCCAACACGGCCAGGTTGGCCAAAGCATCATGCGGCTCCACCGCGCTGGCCAGCGCCGATGCGTAGGGCGCCACGACCAGATCGCGATCGAGTCCATACTTGAGACCCAGGTCCGGCACGCCAAAGGCGCGGTACTGGTAAGTGAAGTGGCGGTCGCGCACGGCGTACGCGGCCTCACTCATGCCCCAGGGCACGTCCTGCGCGGATCCGTAGGCGATCTGCCGTTTGACGGCGCCCCGATAGGTCTGGTCGAGTACGGTGAGCGGCAGCGATTGCATGACCAGTCCAGGCATCAGGTACTCGAACATGCTGCCGCTCCAGGAGACCAGCGCCGTGGCTCCAGCCGCGTGCGTCAACGTGCGGCCGAGATGAAACCAGTGATCTACTGGCACATCGTTCTTGGCGATGGCAATGAAGCTGGCCAGGCGCGCTTCCGAGGCGAGCAAGTCGTAGTACGAAGCATCCAGCGAGTGCGTGCCGGGTTGGTATCCAATCGCGAACAACTTTCGCTGCGCATCGAACAGGAAGGAAAAGTCCATCTCCAGTGCGTACCTGTACGCACGCTCGGCCAGCGCGTTAAGCCGGGAGGCAACGTCGGCCGACTCTTCGTTATGAGCTGCGTTCAGCTGCTGCTCAATGCTCAGACTCGCCTGCCGCAGCGCAATCAGATGACCGGCCAGGTTGCCGCTGTCTACGGTGGAGATGTAGGCCGGTTCGAGTACGCGCAAATCGTGCAGATCGTACCAGTTGAAGAAGTGACCGCGAAACCGCTCCATGCGCTCGAGCGAGCGAAACACGGCCTCCAGCCGACCGGTCATATCCTGCACCGTGATGAAGCCGAGGTCGTACGCACTCACCACCGAGAGCAGTTGCAGTCCGATGTTGGTGGGCGAGGTGCGCATCGCAACCACGGGCACTGGATCCTCCTGGTAGTTGTCCGGTGCCAGTCCCTGCGTCCGTTCACTGACGAAATGATCGAAGAAGTGCCAGTGCAGCGCGGCGTAACGAAGTGCCTGCGGTCGTTGGGAGGCGCGCATCTCCTGCGGCGAGTAGTGTGTGGGCCTGCTGAGCGCATGCGCCAGCCACGGTGCGATCAGCCAGAGCGTGCCCAGCGGCAAGATGGTCAGCGCGAGCAGGCGAACCTGGCCGGGCACGGGTCCCGTGAGCAGCGTGACCAGCAGTACAACAATCAGGAGTGTCATCACGCTGGCCACAGCCGGCCACATGGCGCGCCAGGTGCCGCGCGCGGTGCTGGCTGCCACGCGCTCGGTGACCATGGCTGTCTGCCACTCGAGCAGCTTGCAACGGGAGACAGAAACGCGCCACACTGTGCGCACGATGGCGTCAGCAGAGATCCACGCCTGGTGAGGCAGGAATGCCAGTACCAGGCCGACTTGTTGCGCGCTGGTTACGGCATCACGACCCACAGCCGAGTAATAGGCGCGCCAGGACTTGTCGAGTGGTGGCCGCACCGCTGCCAGCAACAGCGAAAGCAGCCACGGCGCCGCGACTGCGGCCAACGCCAGCACCGTCCAGAAGAGCGGTGAGCCAGGCAGCAATGTCCAGCCTGCAATAAAGAAAGCGAGTAGTGCCAGCTCGAGCAGGCTGCGGCGCAGGTTGTCAAAGATTTTCCAGCGCGAGAGCAGGGAGAGCCGGTTCCGTTCCGGACCGTCAGGACCAGCGACGCGCGGCGTCAGCCAATCGAGCAGCTGCCAGTCGCCGCGGATCCAGCGATGCTTGCGCTGGGTGTACGTGAGGTAGCGCGTTGGGTAGTCGTCGTAAACAATGATGTCGGTGGTGAGTCCCGCGCGCGCGTAGCTGCCTTCGATCAGATCGTGTGAGAGCAACTGGTTTTCGGGAAACCGGCCGTGTGTGGCCTGCTCGAATGCGTCGACTTCGTAGATGCCTTTGCCGGTGAAGCTGCCCTCACCATAGAGGTCCTGGTAAACGTCAGAAACCGCGGTGGTGTAAGGGTCAACGCCCGGATGGCCGGAATGGATCGCGGCAAAGCGAGACGCGTGCGCACTGGGCAGTGACACGCCCACGCGCGGCTGCAGGATCCCATAGCCGTGTACGACGCGCTGGTGCGCGCCATCGTAAACCGCCCGATTCAGCGGGTGTGCCAGGGCGCCAATCAGCAAGGGCGCTGCTTCTGGTGGCAGCACGGTATCCGCATCGAGCGTGATGACATAACGTACGCTCCGCAACGGCTCGACGTTGCCGACAACTACTGCGAACGCATCGCTCGAGTTGCCCCGCAAGAAGCGGTTGAACTCAGCCAGCTTGCCGCGCTTGCGCTCCCAGCCCATCCAGACACCCTGCTGCTCGTTCCAGCGGCGCGACCGATGGAACAGGTAGAACGCGTCAGCGGACTCCGGCGCATAGCGGTCGTTGAGCGCGTTGACACCGTCAACCGCGGCCTGCACGATCGCGCCGTCCGCCTGGCACGTCGCCGTTGCTGCATCGATGAAATCACTCAGCACTGCGAAGTGCAGATGCGCTTCCCGGTTGGCCAGGAATTGCACTTCGATGGTCTCGAGTGCCTCGCGCACGGCGTCGACATCGGGAAAGAGCGTGGGAACCACAACGGCCGTGCGGAACTCGGCCGGAATGCCGTTCTCGCCGCGCAGGTCGAGTTTGGGTAACAGGCGGGGCGGCAGGAAGGCAGCCACCAGCTGGTTGATGGCGCTGACCGCAATATCGAAGGCCGGGAGCAGTGCGACCAGTGCAACAACGACAAGCGTGGTCCAGTGGGCGGGCGCCACAAACCAGAACAGCACCGCGAAAGTGACAGCGGTGCCGATCAGGATGCCGCCGCCAAAGGCCACGTTGGCATGATGCAGCACGGCGCGATGCAGCGCTTCACCGAGCTTGCGGCGGTAGCCGGTGACGCGCTCCAGCTCTCTCAGCCCGTCATCAACCAGGTAGTAGCCGACGTGTGATTGCCGGAGGTCTGCGCTGTTGCGCGCGGCCAGGTCCACGGCGGCCCGGGCCACGCCTGCCTCGTCGCTCTCTGTGCGCTTGGCGATACGCTCGACGACATGGCGGTAGTGGTCGCGCGTGGCGAACGTCATCCGCTGGTAGTAGGCCACTGGATCGCGACGCAGCACACGCTCCATGACGCTCTGCTGCTCGACAAAGCTCTTCCAGTCCAGCTTCCCGATGACGCGCAGGCTGGTGATGCTGTTGGCCATCACGACCTGGGTCAGCGCCAAACGCTGCGTGGACAGTGACGCCGCATCCTCCGCGCTCAGGCCGGCCGCACCAATCCAGCGCTCCAGGCCAATCAAGGCCGGGAAGGCGGCCCGCGCTTCGCGCAGGTGGTACAGAAAACGGGAAACGAAGATGGCGGTGAGTCGGGGCGGATTCTCAATGAACTCGCGCAGTGCGGTCTCCAGAGCGGGCAGCGTCTGGGCACTGGCGTCGTGAATGCGGGCCGCGCGCCGGTCGGCCTCCTCGACCTGATCGAGGTTCTGAACCGTGCGCAGCGCCATGCGCCGGACACTCTCGATCAGCGCGAGCCGCAACATGGCGGGCACGGCCCACAGCTCACCGATCCCCAGCGCCTTCTCCTGTTGGAAGGAGCCTACGAACAGGTCGACGTTGTCCAGGTCGACACGTCCATCAGTGTGCGAGATGAGCGTGGTGGCCAGCTCGTACACGCGCGGGTATCCCGCCAGCGGACCCGCCGAGAGCTCCGGCAGCTCGCGATAGTAATCGCGCGGCAGACTCTCGTGCACTTCACGGATGTGTTCCTGCACGACGTGGTAATTCTCGACCAGCCAGACACCGGCCGGGCCGATATCCAGCCCTTGACCTGCGCCTGCGCTCAAACGGGCGTGCGCTCGTTCCAGAATCCGGTGAGTGGCTTTGAGGCGGGTGAGCAGCGGGGCGCGCTTCTGTGTGGGTCCAGCACGGCTCAGCGTCTGATCCCGCGCAACGGCCCGGGCGCGTTCGCCCAGGTGGTCCGCGCCCAGCAGTTCGCCGCGCAGCGGACCGGCCGCCAACTCATCCGCGCGCTCAGATGGCGGAGAGGAAAAACGCGCTAGAAGTCGGGATCGGAGACGAGCGACTCGATCGATGATGAAGGGCCAGATTCCGGCTTGCGCCTTCGGGTCAGCGTGCGTTCACGAGCACCATCAGGGCTTCACCCCTACACCATCCCTGGTCTTTGGTTCAAGAAACGCGCTCGACGTGAGCGAGGTTTATGCCACGGCGCCACCCCACTTGCCCTGGTCTCCCGCTTCGGCTTTCTTGCGGTACCATCATCAACACATAATACTGACCATCATGAGCGCACGAGCGATAGGCACCGCCAACATCTCCTTTGGCCTGGTCTCCGTACCGGTCAAACTCTACTCCGCGTCCGACTATTCCGCGGGGATCTCCTTCAACTGGATCCACAAGGATTGCGGCTCGCGCCTGAAACAGCAGTACATCTGCGCGCGCGACAGCGTAAAGGTCGAGCGCGACGACATGGTGAAAGGCTACGAGTTCGCCAAGGACAAGTACGTGCTGTTCACACCCGACGAGTTGAAGGCGCTGGAAGAGCGGGGCGACGGCTCGATCGACATTGTCGAGTTCGTTCCGGCGGACAAGGTCGATCGCGCCTACATCGACAAGCCCTACTACCTGGGCCCCGAGAAAGGCGGAGATCGCGCCTACCGGCTGCTGGCCAAGGCCATGCGCGAGACCGGACTTTCTGCACTCGGCCGTTATGCCGCACGGGGCAAGCAGTACCTGGTCCTGCTTTCCCCCGTCAAGAACGGCATAGTACTCGAGCAGCTGCACTACGCTCACGAAGTGAGATCGATGGATGAGGTGCCCATCCCCTCGGGTGACGTCAAAGATGCGGAGCTCAAGCTAGCCATCAATCTGATCGAGCAGCTCAAGAGCAATGATTTCCGGCCCGAACAGTACAAAGACGATGTGCGTGAGCGCGTGCTCGAGCTGATCGATCGCAAAATACAGGGCGAGGATATCACGGAAGCGGTGGAAGAGGCGCCCAAGACCCAGATCATCGATTTGATGGAAGCACTCAAGGCCAGCCTGACCAAGGCTCCTGCAGGTGCGGGTGCGGACACGGGCGAGGAGGAACGGAAACCCGCCCAGAAGGCCGCGGGTAAGGAATCCAAGAAATCAGCGCGAAGGAAGGCGTCTGGAGAATAGCGCGACTGCCCGATCGACCATCCGTCCGACTGCCAGATTATCGCACCGCTGATGTAGCGCGTCTGCTCGCGCTCACGGCGGCTCAGGTTCGTGCTCTCACCCGCGCCGGCGTGGTCGATCCCGAACGCGGCCCACGCGGCGAATACCACTTCTCGTTCCAGGACATCGTTCTGCTGCGCACGGCCAGCTCACTACAGCGCGCGCGTGTGCCGCAGACCCGCATGCAACGCGCGCTCGGTTGCCTCAAAGCCAAGCTGCCACCCGAGCTGCCCATGTCTTCTTATCACATCGAGGCCTTCGGCGAACGCATCGTAGTCAGCGATGGTGAGCGCGCCTGGGACATCGAGTCCGATCAGCTCGAGATCGATTTCCCAAGGCCGCGCGCCGTGGTCCGACGACTCGACTTGCAGAAATCGACCGATGCCGATGAGTGGTATCACCAGGCCATCGAGCTGGAAGCCGTTTCTACCAGCTCCGCGGAAGCGGCTTATCGGCGCGCGCTCGAGCTCGATCCCGCACACGCCGATGCGCACGTCAACCTGGGCCGTTTGCTGCATCAGGCCGGCCGCGTCGCCTCCGCAGCTGAGCACTACCGCCAGGCCCTGCTGCTCGACACACACGCCACCGCCGCCTTCAACCTCGGCATCGCGCTCGAAGATCTGGGCCGCCGCAATGAGGCCGCCCAGGCCTATCGCACCGCTATCGAACTGGATCCCGATCTGCCCGAGGCGCACTACAACCTGGCCAACTTGTGTCAGATCATGGGCGACCGTCTCTCCGCCATCCGTCACCTCAAGACCTATAAGCAGCTGACCGACCGCGTCCAATCGTGAATTCGGCCCTGGCCGCTTGACCATACAACCCTGGCCGCCCACATTGCCACAGAACCTAAGGGAATGGGGCGAGCCCATGGATATCAAGACCACGCAACTGCTGCGCGGCACGTTGGACGTGCTGATCCTGAAGACCGTGGCCGGGCATTCGTTGCATGGCTATGCGATTGTGGCGCGCATTGCGGAGCGCAGCGAAGGTGCGCTGGGGATCGAGGATGGCGCGTTGTACCAGTCGCTGCATCGCATGGAGGAGCGGGGTTGGATCGAATCGGCCTGGGGGCATGCGGACAATGGCAAGCGTGCGCGCTTTTATCGGTTGACGGCCGGAGGGCGGAAGCAACTGCTGGCCGAAACGGCCAGTTGGATACGCTATGCGGAAGCGGTCTACAAGGTATTACAGCCAGCGTAGTTCACGTTCTGGTTCTCGTTCACGTTTTCGTTCACGGCTGTTGACGGCCGTTAACGACCGTGAACGAGAACGTTAACGAGAGCGTGAACGTAACGGATTTGGGGTTGCATAC
>JBOHRF010000001.1:0-111783 GCA_050732575.1 Longimicrobiales bacterium | reverse complement strand
GCCCGCTACGCCCGCTACGCCCGCTACGCCCGCTACGCCCGCTACGCCCGCTACGCCCGCTACGCCCGCTACGCCCGCTACGCCCGCTACGCCCGCTACGCCCGCCGCTTCACTTCCTCCCACAAGACATCGAGTTGTTCGAGGCTTGCTTCACCGAGCACGATGCCGCGTTCGTGGGCCAGCACTTCGAGCGCTTCGAAGCGCGCGCTGAATTTGCGGTTGGCCTGCTGCAACGCGTGCAACGCGTGCGTGCCTGCCAGACGTGTGAGATTGACTACGGCAAAGAGCAGATCGCCCAGCTCTTCCTCCAGCGCGGGCGATGGCTCCTGCTCCAGCGCCTGGCGGACTTCTTCCAGTTCTTCTGCGACTTTGGCAAACGCGCCCTGCGCATCGGACCAATCGAAGCCGACCGTGCTCACGCGCTCCTGGATGCGATGGGCTTTGGACAAGGGATCGAGGCCTCGCGCCAGCCCGTGCAGCACGGAGTCCGCTCGTTCTCGCCGTTCCTGCGCTTTGAGCGTTTCCCAGTCCACGCGTTCGCCCAGGCCAAACAGGTGCGGATGGCGGCGGCGCATTTTCTCCTCGAGCCGCGCGACCACGGTTTCGGCCTGGAAGTCACCGCTCTCCTCCGCCAGCACGATTTGGAACGCCACGTTGAGCAGCAGGTCACCCAGCTCCGCGGCCAGTTCGGCGGCATTGGTTTCGGCCACGGCATCGGCCACCTCATGCGCTTCTTCCAGCAGATAAGGCACCAGCGATTGGGGAGTCTGGGCGGCGTCCCAGGAGCAATTCTGACGGAGAAAGCGGACGAGCTCGAGCGCTCGATCCAGGGTGGGTCCGCTCGGCGAGGAGGCGCTGTCAGGCAGAGGCGGGTTTGGTTGCGACGGCATCACAGTCGGCCTATACTAAACGTCTTTTGCGGTCTATGTCAAACGCGCAAGCTCGTGCCTGGATCGAGGTTAACGCATCTGCCCTGCGCGCCAATTTCGAGACCATCCGGGCGCGCGTCGGTGCGCGCACGGCGATTCTGCCAATGGTCAAGGCCGATGGCTATGGGCTGGGGGCGGCGTGGGTCGTGCGTCAGCTCGATCCGTTCAAGCCGTGGGGCTACGGTGTGGCGGCCGTCAGTGAAGGCACCGCATTGCGTGCCGCCGGGGTGCGACGCCCAATCGTCGTATTCAGCCCGCTCACGTCTCAGGCGTTGGCTGAGGCGGCCCACGAGCGGCTGAGCATCGCCCTATCCGATCTAGCGAGCTTGCAGCGCTGGGCCGGGTTGGCCGAGCAGAGCGAGTTCCTCGACTTCCACCTGGAAATTGACACGGGTATGGGTCGCGCCGGGTTCGACTGGCGGGAAACCGGAGTGTGGTCTCCCGCGGTTCGCGCGTTCTGTTCCCAGCACCTGCGCTGGACAGGCGTGTACACGCATTTCCAGGGCGCGGATGCGGCCGAGCGTGCGACCACGGCCACGCAATGGGAGCGTTTTCACGATGCCATCGCCCAGCTACCCGTGTCCCGGGAGAACCTGATGGTGCACGCGGCCAACAGCGCGGCTGCATTGCGCTGGCCGGAATTTGCCGCCGATGCCGTGCGGCCTGGCATTTTCCTGTATGGCGGACACCCGGCTCGGAACCGACCGGAAGTGCCCGCGCCGCAGGCGGTGGCTGCGGTGCGCGCCCGCGTGGTTCTGGTCCGCTCTGTACCCCCGGGAACCTCTGTGGGGTATGGCGCAACGCATGCAGCACGCGCGCCGGAAACCTGGGCCACGATCGGGATCGGTTACGGGGATGGTTTGCCACGCAGTTTGAGCAACCGCGGCCAGGCCATTGTGCGCGGCAACAGAGTAAAGGTGATTGGAAGGATCTCGATGGACCTGACCGTGGTAGATGTGACCGGCGTACCGGGTGTGCAAGCCGGGGATGAGGTCACGTTCATTGGCCGGGATGGTGACGAAGAGATCACCGTCGATGATGTTGCTGCCCAGGCCGAAACCATCAGCTACGAAATCCTGACCGGGCTGACGCCCCGACTGCCTCGCCTGGAGCGAGCGAATGGATGATAGGTACAAGTCGTTGATTGCTGCGGCTCGCGCCGTGCAGCAGCGAGCCTACGCCCCCTTCTCCCGCTTTCGCGTAGGCTGTGCATTACAGACACCTGACGGAGATGTGTTTTGCGGTTGCAATGTAGAGAACCAGTCTTTTGGCGCCACACTTTGCGCGGAACGCGTTGCTCTGGGCAGCGCAGTGGCCGCGGGGCGGCGCGACTTTCAAATCCTGGTATTGGTGACGGATGCGCGCGAGCCGGCCACGCCCTGCGGAGTGTGCCGCCAGGTACTGTCCGAGTTTGCGCCGTCGCTCCAGATCGTATCCGTGGCGCCCGATGGAGCCACCCAGCACTGGACGCTGGCGGAATTGTTGCCCGTGCCCTTCGAATATCCGCCCGAGGACGCGCGCGCATGATGGGATCCATGAGTCGGTACGTACGCACACTGATGGTATTGGTCTGCATGGCCGTGCTGTTTGGCTGCACCGAGGAAGATCCAACCGACATTGGCGGACCGCTCCTGCCACCGGGCGACGTGGTAACGTTCGAGGTCATTCTCGAGCCCGCCCAGTTCCTGGCTTTCGATACGGCTTTTTCGGGCTACGCGGATGCATCGGAAGTCGTGCCACGCCTGGTGCAGGTAATGCGCAACTTCGAAGGCGTGGTCAGTGCCAACGCGCTGTATCGTTACGGCACGCTGCCCACCACGCTGCAGGTGCGTGACTCGGCTGGCACCTTGCGCACGGACTCGGTCGTGAGATTTCCAAGCGGTTATTTGCTGCTGAGGGTTGACACGCTGGCCAGCCGGGGCTCGGGCACGTTTGGCGTGTATCGCACAGCGCAGGATTGGGAAGCCTCCTCCGCAAACTGGACTCTGCGCATTGACACGGGTGGCGTGCAGTTGCCGTGGAGTCAGCCGGGTGGCGCGCGTGCGGCCCAGATTGGCGCGTCGAATTGGAGCGCCGGTACGGACAGCCTGACAGTGCCGCTGGACAGTGCGATGATCGTTGCTCTGACGGATACGGCTACCAGTGCGCGCGGCACGTTGCTGACGTTCGATCAGGCCGGGGCCGGCGGTGCCAGCGTGCGGGTGACTGCGGCTACGCTGCGGCTCAACGGCAAATCGCGGATTCGGCCGGATACAACAGTGGTGACCTCGCTCGATCCGATCGGTTCCACGTTCGTCTTCAATCCCGCACCCGCATCGGTCTCGGGCCAGATCACGGTGTCCGGTGTGCCGGCCTGGCGCGGCATGTTGCGTTTGCTGGAATTGCGTGACCTGATGATTCCGTGTCCCGGTACGGGCTGCACGTTGCGGTTGCGCGATGCGTTCATCAATCAGGCGGAACTGCTGCTTGCGCCAACCGGATCGGCGCTCGGGTTTTCGCCCGATGATTCGATCGTGGTGAATGCCACCATGCTGCTCGAAACACCCAACGTGCCCCTGGAGCGCTCGCCCATTGCGCCGCTTCCCAACCAGTCAGCGGGCGCGAGCGCGGCGGTGGCGCGCACGCGCTTTACCACGACCGATGCGGGCGCACCGGTGGCCGTGCCCGTTACAGGATACGTGGATGCCTTGATCGCAGACACGGCCACGACAGCGAGCGGGCGCGTGCCCCGACAACTTGCATTGCTCACCATCCCGGAAGCGTTGACGTTCGGCTATGCCAATTTCCGCCCGGGGCCGCGCCTGCGCCTGGTCTTGACCATCTCGACGGAGCAGAGCCCATGAAGTTGCGCGCCTTCGTTTTGCTGGCGCTCCTGGGCGCGGCCGCACCCGCAAGCGCGCAATCGCTGTTTGGTATGCGCGGCCTGGGCGTTGCCGTGGATCCCATCGATCCACGCGCACGTGCGCTCGGTTCGATTGGCACCGGACTGCCGGGTCTCAATACTTCCCTGACCAATCCGGCCGACCTGGGGGGCATCCGCCGACGCGGTGTGTCCGCCATGCTGCAACCGTTTTTCGGATCTGACGAGCTGGATAATCGCGTTGATGATGTGGAAGGCACGCGCTTTCCGCTGATCCAGTTGTTGTACCCGATCCGCTCGCGCCTGGTACTGGGTTTGGGATATGGTGGTTTCCTCGAGCAGTCATGGTCGGTGGTAGCGGACGGAGAAGAAATCATTGGTGGCGATCGCGTGGCCACGCGCGAGTTGGTATCGGCGGACGGTGCCCTGGCTCAGGTCCGTCTGTCCGCGGCGTATGAAGTCTCGGCCGCGCTCTCGGTGGGTGCTGCGTTTGGTCTCTATACCGGAAATCTCCAGCGATCCATCACGCGCACGTTCCCGGATTCCGCTCTTCAATTTGCGCCCTTTGCCCGCATCTCCGACTGGGAGTATGGTGGCCTACTGGGTGCACTGGGCGTTCGTCTCGATGTTTCCAATGCACTGCGCGTGGCTGGTTCCGTCACGTTCAGCGGTGACCTGGATGCCGAGCCGCAGACCGATGCCATAACCAGCCGCACCTACGACATGCCGCTCCGGTTTGCGTTGGGCGCAGGTGCCATGATCGCACCCCGCCTGATGGCTACAGCGGGCTTTCAATACACAGGTTGGAGTGAATCGGAAGACTTCGCGACCGCCGGCACGCCATCCGATGTGCGCATTGGCGCGCGGCCGGTGTGGGAGGCCGGCGGTGGGGTGGAGTGGGAACAGCTGCGCTCGGGCACCCGCATCTTCCCCTTGCGCGTCGGCTATCGATTCGCCCAGTTGCCGTTCGCGCTGTCGGGTGACGAACCGGCCGGTGAGTGGGCCGTTTCCCTCGGCCTCGGCCTTCGACTGGCCAGCGATGACTTTGGCCCGCTCGCGGTCGGCGATCTGGCGATCGAGCGCGGCCACCGTTCGGGCTGGGATGGCAGCATCAGTGGTGGGCTCACCGAGAACTTCTGGCGTTTTTCTGCGTCCGTATCACTTTTCGGGCGGTAGCACGCGCGCCCGGTGCAGCCTGCCTGACGCTCGATTCTGTCGCAACGAAACATGGATTCGCCCCACGTGCTGACACACACTAGAAAAGCCTACGTCGAAACGTATGGCTGTCAGATGAACATCGCCGATGGCGAAGTGATGCAGGGTATCCTGGCCCGTGCCGGGTATGTCCTGGTGCACTCGCCCGAGGAAGCCGATGTCATCCTGGTCAACACGTGTGCGATTCGCGACCACGCCGAACAGCGTGTCATTGGACGCGTGGGCGAGTTGGCGCGCATCAAGCAAGAGCGACCCGACGTCGTCATTGGTGTAACCGGGTGCATGGCGCAGCGTATGGGCACGCAATTGCTCGAGCGTGCCGCATATGTCGAGCTGGTAATGGGTCCGGATATGTACCGCACGTTGCCGGAGGCGCTGGCGCAGCTCCGTCCAAGCCCGCAACACGCGTCACGCGTCACGCGTCACGCGTCACGCGAGCGGCGAGCTCTGCCCGTTCTGACTGAAGAGGCACCGCACACGGCGGTACCGCCGCGCCTGGCCATGCTGGAATTCGCCGCGCACGAGAACTACGAGGGCCTGGAGGTTCATCGTACGTCGCGCGTGAGCGCCTGGGTGCCCGTGCAGCGCGGCTGCAACTACCGGTGCACGTACTGCATAGTGCCATACGTGCGCGGCCCGGAAAAGAATCGCGATCCGGAACGCATCCTGGACGAGGTACGCAGCCTGGCAGAGCAGGGCATTCCGGAGGTCGTCCTGCTCGGCCAAACCGTGAACTCGTACGAGCACGGCGAGTGGAACTTCGCGCGTCTGCTGCGCGCAGTTGCGCGCGTGGACGGTATCCGCCGCGTTCGCTTCACATCGCCGCACCCCAACGACTTCACGGATGACCTGGTGGAAGTCATGGCGGCTGAGTCGGCCGTGTGCAAGCAACTCCATCTGCCCGTGCAATCCGGGCACAACCGCACGCTCAAACGCATGCTGCGCCGCTACACCGTGGAGACGTATCTGGAGAAGCTCGAGCGCGTGCGCAATGCCGTTCCCAACATTGCGCTGTCCACCGACGTGATCGTGGCGTTCCCGGGAGAAACTGCAGACGAATATCAGGCCACGCTCGAGCTGATGCGCACAGTTCGCTACGATGACGCGTACCTGTACAAGTACTCGCGGCGCGAGGGCACACCGGCAACGCGCCTGCCCAGTGAGCAATGGGTGCCCGATGAGGAGGCGCAAGATCGGCTCGAGCGCATTATTGCCTTGCACCGTGGCATACAGGCGGAAATCAACCGCGCCGAAGTGGGCCGCACGGTGGACGTTCTCATCGAGCGGGCCGCGCGCAGCGCCGGTGACGTTTTGGGTCGGACCGAAGCCAACAAAGTGGTGGCCTTTGCCGGTGTTGAGTCGCGCATCGGAGAGTTCACGCACGTGCGACTGCGCGCCACCAGCGGCGCCACCTTTACCGGAGAGGAAGTGCACGAGTCGGCATTCCGCGTGGCCTGATCCGCAGCGAGCCCTTTGTTCTTCAACGCGCCGAGCCCCAGGTTCGGCGCGTCTTGTTTTGCCATGGCCCTGCCCACTCTGACCACACTCACGCTGTGGTATGCGGGCGGCATCGCTTGGGCCGTGCTGCTGCGCATTGCGCCACTGCCGGCGCTGCTCTGCGGGTTGGCCGTACTGGTCGTCCTGTTGGGAACGCGGCGACGCGCGGCTGCGTTGCGCGTCACCTGGTCTCATAGCGCTGCCTTTGGCCTGACCGGCGCGCTCCTGGCATGCCTCGCCCTGGCCCAACGCGAGCGCGATTGCCGGCGCGGGTTACGCGATGGCGCGACCGTGCAGGTTAGCGGTGCACTGCTCGAGGCCAACTCGCGCAGCGCGTGGTTGGCGCTCAGCCAACTGCAGGGCCGATCCTGCGCGGGGCCGGTTCGTTTGTTGATGGCGCGGGCCCGTGGAAACGAAACGTTGCGTGCCGGCCAGGTCATCAGCGTGCGCGGCGAATGGTGGGCCGACTTGAACGCGAGTCCCATCGCGCCCGCGCGCGGTGTGCTGTCCGTTCAATCCTGGCAGCTCTCTTCGGGTCACGATTGGTTGGCGCAGCTGCGGGGACAAACAGCCGCACGCATCGCGCAACTGTTTGGGGAGCAGGCGCCCCTGGCCGCAGCGTTGCTGATTGCGCAGCGCGATGAAATCGATCCCAAAGTCAAACGCGACTTTGGCGCTTCTGGCCTGGCGCATCTGCTCGCCATCTCCGGGACGCACGTGGCCCTGGTCGCTGCTGTACTCGCCTTGCTGGCTGCAGTAATGCGACTGCCAGTAGTCTGGAGTGGCGCGCTCGCTGCACTGGGTTCGTGCGCCTACGTGTTGTTCCTGGGTGCGCCCTATCCAGCTGTGCGCGCAGCCCTGCAAATCGTGCTGGTTCTGGTGGCGCGCGTCGCGCAACGCCCGGCACATCCGCTCGGTCTCATCGCCGCCGCTGCGCTCGCCATTCTGGTATACGATCCGCTGGCGCTGCTCGACGCTGGCTTCCAGTTGTCGTTCGCGGGACTGCTGGGCATTGTGTTGTGGCGCAAACCCATGATCGAGCGCATGCCGGTTTCGTTGCCTCTGGTTTTGCGCGATGCCGTGGCCACCAGCACCGCGGCCAGCCTGGCCACCACACCCATCGTGGCCTTTCATTTCGGGCAGGTCAGCTTCATCGCCGTGCCCGCCAACCTGGTTGCGCTGCCACTCGTGTCATTGGCTGTGCCCGCAGCTGCCCTGGCGCTGGCTGTAAGCGCGGCCTGGCCGGGCGCGGCCAGCTTTCTTGCCGACGGTACACGTTTGCTGCTGATTCGTCTGGAAGATACCGCCGCCCTGGCTGCGGCCGTGCCCGGTGGACATATCTATGTTACCCGCGTCACGGTGAGCGCCTGGCTCGGTGCGCTCGTACTTGGTGTGATCGTGTGGCGCAGCATCTGGTTTTTGAGGCCGCGGTTCCGATGGATGGCCACACTGGGACTGGCCAGTGTGCTGCCCATTGGCTGGCCGTTCCTGCCCTCGCGTACTCCGGACAGCATCGACATTCACGCCATTGATGTCGGGCAAGGCGACGCGTTTGCCATTCGCTCACCACGCGGCCGCTGGCTGCTCGTGGACGCCGGTCCAACATCGGATCGTCACGACGCCGGACTGGCTCGCGTGGTGCCCTTCTTGCTCCAGCGCGGCGCCAGTACCCTGGACTTGCTGGTGCTGACGCATCCACACCTCGATCACATCGGTGGCGCACGCGCAGTGATGCAGATCCTGGAGACGCGTATCGTGCTGGACGCGGACAGCGGACGTGGCGCGCGCGCTGCACTCGGTCACGATGCACCGGGCAAGGCGCCCGACTCGTGGCTGGTAGGACGAGCCGGCACGCGCATTACCTTCGATGGTCTGACCATCGAGGTTCTGCACCCAACCGGTCGCGCGCTTGACGTTGGTATGGACCCGAACGACTATTCGATCGTTTTCCGGCTGGGCTTCGGTCAGTTTTCCGCACTTTTTACCGGTGATGCGCCAGCCTCGGTGGAAGATGCATTGGTGCGCCAATATGGTGCGCGACTCGACGTAGATTTGCTCAAGGTCGGGCATCACGGCAGTCGCACGGCCACGGGTGATGCCTGGCTGCGGGTCAGCTCGCCGCGCTTCGCGCTGATCTCAGCCGGACGCGGCAATCGGTATGGGCATCCAGCTCCCACCATCGTGCACCGACTCGAGGCGGCCGGCGTGCAGGTGTTTCGAACCGATCGGAGCGGCCATATCTCGCTGCGCGCGTTTCAGGATGGACGCATCCTCGTGCTCGATCCATGATGGCGCGGCTGCTCGGTCGATGGATGGTACAGGAGATGGAGTTGCCCGTGGCATTGCCCGGCGCCGTGCGCGTGTTCCGCACGCGCTGGGTGCCGCTCATCGGAGGTTGGTTGTCGGGCATGCGGCGTCCCGCGGCGGCAGTCACGCTGGGCGATGCCATTCTGGTGCATCCCGAAGTACGGGTTACGCCCGGCCTGCTGCGTCATGAGCTGGCGCACGTGCAGCAATGGCGGGCACAACCCCTCACGTTCCCATTGCGCTACGTGCTCCATCACTTGCGCTACGGGTACCAGCGCAACCCGTATGAAGTCGAAGCGCGCGCGCATGAGCAGAATGATTCATCACCCGCATCACCCCGGAGGCAAGCGTGAAAACCGGCTCCGTCGTCACGATTGAGCGCCACATCATCGAGCAGGAGCGTCGATATACGGGTGCCACCGGCGCGTTCAGCAACATCCTGTACGACATCGCGTTTGCCGCCAAGATGATTGCGCGTGAAGTCAACATGGCCGGTCTGGTCGACATTCTGGGTGGCACGGACGAACGCAATGTCCACGGCGAGCAGGTACAGAAGCTGGACGCCTGGGCCAATGAGGTGATCTTCAAAGCGCTCGATCATGGTGGGCATTTGTGCTGCATGGCGTCGGAAGAGTCGGAAGACATCATTCCCATTCCCGATCGTTTTCCCACCGGCCGCTATGCGCTTCTCTACGATCCGCTGGATGGATCGTCGAACATCGAGGCCAATGTCTCGATCGGCACCATCTTCTCCATCCACCGCAAGGTTTCCAGTCACCCGCGCGGCTGCCTCGAGGACTGCCTGCAAGTCGGGCGCAACCAGGTGGCCGCCGGCTACATTGTCTACGGTTCATCCACGATGATGGTCTACACGACCGGCACCGGCGTGCACGGTTTCACGCTCGACCCCTCGATTGGCGAATTCCTGCTCAGCCACCCGGACATCCGCATCCCCAAGCCGTCCACGCGCATTTATTCGGTGAATGACGGCAATTACACACTCTGGTCGCCCGGCCAACAGCGGCTGGTCGACCACCTCAGGGGCGTGGACGGCAAGAACGACAAGCCGTTCTCGTCGCGCTATATCGGGTCACTGGTAGCGGACCTGCACCGCACGCTGCTATACGGCGGCATTTTCATGTATCCCGCCGACCGCAAGAGCCCGCGCGGCAAACTGCGCTTACTGTATGAGGCCGCGCCGCTCGCGTTTGTATGCGAGCAGGCGGGCGGCCGGGCCACCAACGGGGAACAGCCCATTCTCGATGTAGCACCGGAGTCCCTGCACCAGCGCACGCCGCTGTTCATGGGCTCTACCGAGTTCATGGATCTGGCCGACTCGTTTCTGGCGGCGGACCGCGTGGCGGTGGCTGCCAGCGGTTGACCTTTCGGTGGTTGGTCGAGTTGAAACCCGGCCCGTGTCAAAGGCAATGGCCGTGCAATACCCAGTGGTAACGGCGCTGTAGCCGAACCGTCTCGGAACAGTCAAACGGCTTGACGCTTGTGCGCCGCTTTCCTACCTTCTGCGCGCTTGATCCGCGTCTCCGTCCGAACGACCAGCAGTCGAGAACCCAGCCAATGCAGGCCGCTCCGTCAACGGAAGCTTCACGCGGGAACTTGCGTGCCCGCTTCCGCTTTTTTGTTTGTGCGGATTCGGATCCAGAAATTACTCGTTCGCTCTCCCGGGAGGTCACGCTCATGCGTTCTCATCTGAAGACGACCACGTTACTTCTGGCTCTGGCTCTGCTGGCTGCCCCACGCGGCTTGCTGGCCCAAGGAGTCACGACCGGCGCCATCACGGGCACCATAACCAATCCGCAAGGTGAACCGGTGGTCGGCGCGCAAGTCCAGATCGTGAGTCGCTCCACCGGCTATTCATCGGGCTCACTTACGCGCACCAATGGACTTTATCTCGTGCAGGGTCTGGAAGTAGGCGGGCCGTACAGCGTCCGTGTGACCAGCATTGGATTCGAGTCGGTCGAGCGCAACGACGTGTACGTCACGCTGTCACAGGCGACGCGTATTGACTTCCGGATGTCGGAGCGGGCCGTGGCCCTGGCCGCATTGGAGGTAACCACCTCACGCACCGCGGACTTCAGCCCCACGCGCCAGGGTGTGAGCACATTCATTTCGGATTCCACGGTCGCGCGCGCGCCCACGCTGAGCCGTGATTTCCTGGACCTGGTCAAGATGGCGCCCCAGGTGGCCAAGCCGCAGGACGGCAACGGGTTCAGTGCGGGCGGGCAATACAATCGCTTCAACAGCTACACCATTGACGGTGCCAATCAACAGGATCGTTTCAACCTGAATGGCTCGGGCAGTGTACCGGGCGGCTCGGCAGGTGCCAAGCTCGTCTCGCAGGATGCCGTGAAGGAGATCCGTGTTTCGTTCACACCCTCGGATGTCCGGCAGGGCAACTTCACCGGCATGCTGGTCAATGCCGTAACCAAGAACGGAACGAATGACTTCCATGGCGGCGGCAGCATCACGTACCGCAATGAGCGGCTAGCCGCCCGGCCGCTGCGCGCGTCCGAGCTGGATGTCCGCCAGTTTGCCTTCAACCTGGGCGGTCCGATCATTCAAGACCGGCTGCATTTCTTCATTGCGCCCGAGTTTCAGCAGAGAGAACGACCGGCTACCGGGCCCTACCTGGGCGGAACCGGCGCATTCGACCCGCGCATTGCGGGTGACACGTTACGCGAGATTACCACCATCATGCAGCCCTTGTTCGATGTGGGCGCCACGAACCCGGTGAATCTCAACAATCCGCTGACCAACCTGTTTGCCCGGATCGACTTTGCCATCAACGATCGCCACCGCCTGGTCCTGCGGCAGATCTTCAACAATGCGGAGGATGACGATTTCTCGCGCAACACCACGTCCTTCAACAGCAACCCCAACTCGCAGAACAGCGGATTCCGCTTCGGTTCCAACATGTATTCCCGGACCAGCCGCAACGCCTCTACCGTGTTGCAGCTCTATTCGAACCTGGCCAACGGCTGGCAAAACGAGTTGTTGGCGGGTGTCAACCTGCTCAAGGACGAGCGCGCCATCCCGGTGCGCACGCCTGAGATCAGCGTAGGCATTAACAATGGTAGCGCGGTCGCCACTTTCGGCACGGAACAGTTCTCACCGGGCAATTTGTTGGAGCAGGAGATCTTCGAGATCGTCAACAACTTGACCATTCCGATGGGCAGTCACACGTTGACCCTTGGTGGGCGGTTCGAGCACGACAACGTGTTCAACAACTTTGCGCAGCGATCCTTTGGTGTTTGGGTATTCCCCAACCTGACCGCGCTGCGCAACCGTGCGCCCTCAGGCTATAGCTATGGCTACGATAACAGCGGCACAGGGCGTGGGATCGCGGCTGATTTCAGCGTTCAGATGGGCAGCTTGTATGCCCAGGATCAGTGGGCGCCGACCGACCGACTGACGCTGACGGTCGGTCTGCGCGCCGACATGCCGCGCTTCGTGGATGATCCGCTGGACAATGCGGACCTGGCCAACGCCTTCTCAACGCTCGGTGTTCGCACATCGGATATTCCAAAGGCGCAGGTGCTGTTTTCACCGCGGCTCGGCTTCAACTACGATGTTACGGGCGACAATCGGAACCAGGTGCGCGGGAGTCTGGGCATCTACACGGGCGCGCCGCCCTTCATCCTGATCGGGAATTCGTACGCGAATACGGGACTCGGCCTGGTTGCCCTGGTATGCACGCCTGCCGCTGGCGGTGTGCCTATCTTCACAACCGATGTCAATAGCATGCCGCGCAATTGCGCCACCCAGCCCGTGCCCACCAATGGGCAGGCGGGTACGGCAGGCGTGAATCATACCGATCCGGATTTCAAGTATCCGCAGAGCCTCGCTGCGTCGGCCGGCTTCGATCGGCAGCTGCCCTGGGCCACCGTTCTCACCGTGGAAGCCGTTTATCGCAAAGCGATCAATGGTGTGCTGATTCGGGATCTCAATCTGCGGGGACCGCGCCTGGTCAACGGTGCTCCGTATCTGGATCGCAATGGCCGCGTTTTGTATGCCGACACCATCTCTGCTACCCATGGTGTGACCAACAACAACCAGCGCTACATCACGACCTACAAGGGAGCCAATTTCAGCGAAGGCCTGATCAGCGTCACCAACCAATCGGAAGACTACAATTACACGATTTCAGGTCTGCTCAACAAACGCTTCACCAACCGGTTCCAGGCGTCGCTAGGGTATACGTTCATGGCGTCGAAGGATCTGCAGAGCCTGACATCGGACCGTGCCATTTCGAACTTCCGCAACGGCGCTCAGTTTGCTGGCGCCTTCGAGGATCTGAAGCCGGCAACATCCTACTTCTCGCGCCCCCATCGGATCATGGCGCACGGATCCTATACGTTGCCCACCAGGACGGACATTTCGCTCTATTATGAAGGCACATCAGGCACGCCCTTCACGTACGTCAGCAATGGCGACATCAACGGCGACCTGGTGACCACGAACGATCCGCTCTACATCCCGCGCAATGCCACGGACCCGAACGAGATCCGTATTGGCACGGGCACGGGTGCCGCTTTTCAGCTGAACGCCGCAGAAGGGCAAGCGTTTGAAGATTTCCTTGCCCAACACGACTGCCTGAACGATCAGCGCGGCCAGATCATGGAGCGCAACAGTTGCCGCAGCCCGTTCCAGCACCGAATGGATTTGTCCATCCGCCAGTCACTACCCGCCTGGCGCGGTCAGAACGTGGCCATCCAGCTCGACGTATTCAATGCCCTGAACTATTTGGGCAAGCGATTCGGTCAGGATTGGGGCCAGATCGAGTTGCCCACATTGAGTGCCAATTTCCCGCAACAGGCCATTCTGGCACCCACCGGCCGCACGGCGGGGCCGATCTCGCAGTCCATGCCGAATTATTTGTTCAACGCCACGGCGAAAAGGAACGGGCCATTCACAAAGAGCACGGCAGCTTCGAACTTCCATCAGATTCAGTTGACGCTGCGCTACTCGTTCTAGACGGGCTTCTTACTGATTCGTTGCACGGTGGGGCGCGGTCTATTGTGGGCCGCGCCCCACTCTTGTCGTTGCCCTGAGCGCCGTCTATTGTTCCGCCACGTCCGATACCCCGGCGGACGCCTTCCACGGTGGTATCGTTTCGTCGATTTCCCAGAAGCCATAACACAACTGGAGGCGCAATGTCGTGCCCACGCCGCACTACGGCTCGTTTTCTTACGGCCGCCACCAGCCTCATCCTGTTCGTTGCGCCAACCTCCGCCCAACAAAGTGCTACCACCGGCACCATTCGCGGTCGAGTGGCCGGGTCGGACAATCAGCCGGTGGTGGGCGCCCAGGTCGTGACCCGCAATACGACGACCGGCCTGGAAAGAAGCGTGCTCAGCGACACCGAGGGTCGCTACGTCGTCCCTCTGTTGCCGCCCGGTGGGCCCTATACCGTGCAGGTCACTTCCATCGGCTTCCAATCGGCCCAACGCAACGGCATCATGGCGAGCTCTGGCGTGGCCACCACGGTCGATTTTTCCATGGCCGTCCAGGCGGTGGCGATTGATGGTATTGAAGTTGTCGCAGGCACGCGCGTGGACGTAACGCAGGCCGGCGTGGTACAGCGCGTCGCCACGCAGCAGGTGGAGAATCTTCCCGTGGCCGGCCGTGACTTTACTGACTTCCTGAACCTTTCACCGCTGGTGAGCCCTCAACCTGGCATTGGCACGGGTGGCCAGTTCTCCATTGGTGGCGCGCGCACGTCCGGTACCAACGTTCAGATCGATGGTGCCGATGCCAACAATATCTATTTCGGCGAAAACCGCGGTTCATCCCGCTCGCCCTTTGCCTTCTCGCTCGAGTCGATCAAGGAATTCCAACTCATCAGCAACGGCTATGACGTGGAGTATGGCAGCTACCAGGGTGGTGTGGTCAATGCCGTGACGCGCACGGGTTCCAACGATTTCAGCGGTACGGCCTTCTACTATCGGCGGGGCGAGCGCTTGACAGGCGATGATTTTCTGGGTGCGCCGCCGCGCGACTATTACGTCAATCAGTTTGGCGCCAGCGCATCGGGTCCCGTGCTGCGGGATCGCCTGCACTTCTTTGTGTCCGCCGACGTGCAGCGCAAAGCGCAGCCCATTTTTGCCACCGTTCCGGGAGCCGGAACTACGGCTATTGCGCAGGACTCGCTCACCCGCGTCATCAACGCGCTGGTCAGCCGGTATGGAATCACCGGCGCCTCCAATTACTTCGGTACGTTCGAGCAGGAGGAGAACAATACGGTCCTGTTCGGTCGGCTGGACTGGACCGTTTCGGACAAGCACCGCCTGACGCTGCGGCAGAACTTCTCAGATTTCGAGCAGACCAACGATCGATTGAGTGCAACGGAAGCGATTACCAGCACCGGTGCGTTCCTCGACAAGGTCTATTCCACCGTCGCGGAGCTGAACTCGGTGTTCAGCGGTAATCTGTTCAACACGCTCCGTTTTCAGTGGTCGTATGAAGATCGGCCGCGCCCTGCGCGTGAGGATGGCGGCTACATTCCGCAGTTCACGATTGGCCGAGTGACGGGCACGACCAGCGTCTTCTTTGGCGGCGACGGTACCATCTTCCGCAACCGGCTGGAAGAATCGAAGCTGCAGTTCATCGACAACCTCAACTATCGTCTGGGCAACCACAGTCTGAAGTTGGGTGGCAACGTCATCCTGGGGAACAACGTCAACACCTTCTGGCTGAGTGGAGCCGGTACCTTCTCATTCACTAACCTGGCCGACTTTGAGGCGGGCCGCATCAACAGCTATTCGCGCAACACGCGCGCATGTCCGGTTGCACTGACCGCCAACGCAGCGGGCGAGCCGGTGATCTGTCCGCAATATGACGTGCCGCTGGCCGAGTTCGACTACACGGAATACTCCGCGTACGTGCAGGACGATTTTCAAGCCACCGATCGGTTGCTCGTGACCCTGGGGCTGCGCTACCAGGGTACGAAGTTCCCGGACAGCCCGCCCACTGCGCCGTTGGTGCGTGACACGCTCGGATACGATACCAGCCTCATGCCCGAGTTTACCGGTATCTCGCCGCGCTTTTCCTTTGCCTACGACTTCGGTGGCCAGGCGCGCGTGCTGCGCGGCGGTGTGGGCGTGATGGTTGGGCGTGCGCCTACCGTGCTGGCGGGCAACGTCATCTCCTCGGAGCGGCCGCTGCTGAGCGTATTCTGCACCGGGACCAATGTGCCGTCACTCACACCCGCCGTGGTGCAGGAGATGATGGCGGCCTCACAAGGCACGCGGAATCCAACTGCGTGTCGGGGCGGCGCTGCACCCACAGGTCGCGCCGAGTACGCACTATTCAGCGAGGACTTCGAGCTACCCCAGACGCTGAAAGCCAGCCTTGGCTACGAGCATCTGCTAGTGAGTAGCAATACCAGGATCGGTATCGATCTGATTTACAGCGGCTCGACGAACCAATTCACGGTCAAGGACCTGAACTTTGGCGCGCGTGCATGCCAGGCAGTTCGTGCCCCTGGCCAACCGCGCGACCCGCTTGCCATCGCGTCTTGCTTTGCCCTGGCCGGCGAGCAGAATCGACCCGTCTTCACGGGGCGCACAGGCTGGAACCCGGCCAGTTCGGCGCCCTCGCCCGGCAAACTGTACAGCGCTTCCATGGAGCGCGTGTACTTGAACACGTCCGACGGCGAGGCGCGTTCATACAGCGCGACCGTTACGCTCGACCAGCAGGTGAGTGACAAGCTGCATGCTGCGCTGAGTTATGCTTACGTGAACGCCCATGACAATAGTTCATTTTCGTGCTGCACCAGCAACGAGGGCTGGGGTAGTGAACTGACCGCAGGAAACCCCAATGCGGTGGGAGACGTGGGTGACGAAGACCTTCTTTGGGGCGTTTCCCGCTTCGAGCGGCGGCACACCGTGGCAGCCAATTTCCGCTGGCGCGCGCCCTACGGCTTCAACATCAATGGTATCTGGCGCTCGCAATCCGGCTTGCCCTTCACGCCCGTGGTGAACGGCGATGTCAACGGCGATGGCCAGCTGTTCAACGACCGGGCGATGATCAGCCGTAGCCTGCAATGGGAAGGCGGACAGACGGATCTGGACAAGCTGAACGGACTGTTGGAGCGCTGGGACTGCCTGGCCGAGCAGCTTGATCAGGTTGCCAGGCGCAACAGTTGCCGCGGCCCCTGGTGGCACTCGTTGGATTTGAGATTGTCCAAGGACATCACGACTTTCCGCGGCCAGCGCGCCGAACTGCTCATCGATCTGTTCAACGTGCTGAACGGCATGAACAACGACTGGAGTCGCTACATGGGCGTCTTTACCGGCGCTACCAACCTGGTCGATGCACGGTCCTTCGATCAGGCAACCGGTCGTGTGGTCTACCGCGTAAACTATTTCCCGGCCGTTCCTGCCTCCGGTACCACGCCGGCTACTCCCGAGCGCGGCTTTGGCGTGGCGCAGCCAACCGGATTCGATCCGTATCAGTTCCAGGCGCAGATCGGGTTGCGGTACCGCTTTTAGAGCCAGAAGTAACGGGCGTAGCGGGCGTGTCGGGCGTATCGGGACCAGATTTTATTTCCCCGATACGCCCGATACGCCCGATACGCCCGATACGCCCGATACGCCCGACACGCCCGTCGCTCAAGCCATCTGCATCTCCCGCGCTTCATCGGTCAGTCGCACGATCTCCTCTTTGACCTGCTCCACCAGCGCGATTTTCTCCTGGTAGGGAAGGAAGGCACTTTCGAAGCCCATGACCGCCACATCACACAATTCGTCCCAGGTGAAGTCCAGGTGCTGGTGCGCGTGCCAGAACTCCTGGCTGACCGTTGTACCGCTCATCAACCGGTTGTCGGTGTTGAGCGTGACCACCAGCCCCTCATCATAGTAGAGCCGGAACGGATGCTCGGCATAGGACGCAACGGCGCGGGTCTGCACGTTGGAAGTGAGGCATACCTCGAGTGGGATGCGGAAATCATTGACGTAGTGCATGAGGTCGGGGTCTTCGAACAGCCGCGTACCGTGGCCGATGCGATTGGCGGCACAGTAATGCAGCGCCTGGTGAATCGACTCTGGACCGTAGGCCTCACCCGCATGGATGGTGGCCGCAATGTTGGCGTTGATTACTCGATAGAAGGCGTCACGGTGCTTTTTGGCCGGATAGTTGTCCTCAGCGCCGGCCAGGTCGAATCCTACCACACCACGGCCCTTATACTGCAGCGTAAGATCGGCCAGGTCCGTAGTGGTCATGGGGCTCATGTTGCGCAGGCCGCAGATGATGACGCGCGTGCGGATGCCGAAGTCGCGCTCGGCGCGGCGCAATCCGGCCAGCGGCGCTTCCACTGCCGCATTGAGCGTGAGGCCATCCCGAATGTTGAGCACGGGTGAGTAGCGCACTTCCATGTAGCGAACGGTCTCCGCCGCAGCGTCCTGGGCCAGTTCGTAGGCAATGCGTTCGAGGGCCTCCGTCGTCTGCATGACAGACAGCGTGATGTCGAAGCGAGCCAGGTAGTCCACCAGGTTGCGCGCGTCCGTTACGTTCATGTAGGTGCGCAGCTCGTCCGCGTCCCAGCGCGGCATCTCCTTCCCGTACTTGCGCGCCAACTCGATCAGCGTTTCCGCGCGCACGCTGCCGTCCAGATGGACATGGAGGTCCGTTTTGGGCAATCGTCGTAGCAATTCACGCGTGACCTTCATGGTCGCCTCTGTGCGCCCGCGCCCGCGCGCAGCCGATCTTCGTTGGGCGTGTGTACGGGTTGCGGCAGTTTCTGCAGATATTCAATGAGTGCATCCAGATCGACGATGCCGGTGTCGACGCGGCCACGTGCGCCGGGCAACATGCTGAGTCCGTCGCCGCCATCGGCCATGAAGTCATTGACGCTCACCACATATGAACCGGCAGCGGTGACTTCCACTCCCGAAGCGAGCTGCATGCGTCGAACGCGGGCACCGTCGGCAGCCAGAGTGTCGTACCAAACCGTAATGCCGCTAACGTGCATGCCGGGCTGGCGGCCGCGCAGGATGTGCTCCATGACCTCGCGCAGCTGTGCCCCGGAGAGGGTCAGTTTGACCAGCAGGTTACCGAATGGCTGCAGTTGATACAGATCGGACCAGGAGAGCGGACCGGCATCGAGCTCGGTACGAATGCCGCCATTGTTCATGATCGCGACCTGCGCCCCCGCGGCGGCACGTTGTGCGTCGGCAATGAGATGACCCAGCGCATACTCACCGCCACTCTTGCGCAAGGGCGCTGCCAGGTTCGCCACCACACGGTTTACCTGCGGGCCGATTTGCCGCTCGTAGTGCGCAACTAATGCCGCTGCGGCTGAGTCCGGTCTGACCAGATCCGGGAACGTGGTCGGCTGGCCGCGCACGCGGACACTGGTGCTGCCAGCGGAGGACGTCTCCAGGTCAATGACTGAATACATCTTGCTGTAGTCCCAGCCGATCACGATAGGGATGCCGTTCTCCACCGTGTTGACGATGCCGTGCGTATGGCCGGCCACAATGAGGTCGGGTTTGGCCGTGACGCGGCGCGCCCAGTTGATGACTTCATCACGGCAATTGGCCATGCCGCTATCACAAGTGACGCCGGCATGGGTAGTGACGATCACGAAGTCCGCACCCTGAGCGCGCAGTTCGGGCACCAGCCGATTGATTTCCAGGGCGCCATCGCGGAATTCCAGGCCGCGCACGTTGTCGGCGCGCGTCGATGTGGGTGTGCGTTCGGTGGTCAGGCCGATCACGCCGATCTTGATGCCATCCCGCTCGAGCAAGACCGAGGGACGTGCCCACGATGGGCGCGTCTGCGTACCGGCGATGTAAATATTCGCCGCCAGCCAGGGGAATTTTGCCTGCTGCATGCGCTGCTGCAGTTCCGCGACGGTCCAATCGAAATCGTGATTGCCCACGGCGGCCGCATCAATGCCAGCCAGGTTGAAGAAGTCTACGGTACTGCGCCCTTGGGTCAGGTTGGAGATGGGCGTGCCCTGCATGACATCGCCTGCATCGAGCGTGATGGTCGGTCCCTCGAATCCGCCGCGCTCATGTTTGTAGTACGAGTACAAAACGGCGGCGCCCCCTACCGCTTTGCCTTCCGACCAGTTGTACACCTCGGGTTGCAGGCGTCCATGGAAATCGTTCTGACCGAGCACGCGCAGACGTTTCACGGCTGTGTTGGTCGTGACCGCAACTGCTTCCTGGCTCAGCTCCGCCTGTGCTGCGCGTGCTGCTTCCTCGGGAAGCAGGCGCCAGTTCTGGCGCTGATAATCGGCTGACCGGAGGGTGCCTTTGCGCCGGATTTCATCCAGCAGCAGCTCGCGCACGTCTTCCTGGCGATCGTAGACCACAGGCGCGGCGGCCAGCATGCTGAAGCCGCCGCCGCCGCCCTGGCGATAGTTGTTCAGGGCGAGGGTAAATGTCTGATCGTGGCTCACCGGTTGGCCGCGGTAGATCAGCCGCGTGATTCGGCGCCCCGCGGGCTGTGTGAGATCGATCGCGTAATCGACGCCCGACACGACATCAAAATTGTAGCTGCGGTGGTCCGGATTGATCACGGTTTGGCCCGGCGCCAGTGGCCAGCTCCGGAAGTATTCGGCCGACTTTTCCAGGTAGGCTTTGAGTTGGGCTCCGGTGACGCGTACCGCCTTCAGCGTGTTGTCATACACGTACAGCCCGGCCACGTCTGCTACCGTGACCGCACCCTCGGGCAGCGCGGCGCCCAGCCGAAACACTGCCGTGGAAGCCAGGTCGGCCCCGGCCTGGCTGCGTTGCACTTCATTGATGAAATCCACGATGGGCACGTCCCGCGTGCGCCCTTCGGCTGCGCTCATGCGCTCGGCCTGTCCCACAACCGACTTGACCCATTCCACGGCGCGCTCGTGTTGCCAGCGCATGGAATCCAGGAACGCGGTGTCGGCACGCAACGAGTCGGGTCGCAGCAATTGTGCGCTCTTGCCGACC
This sequence comes from Longimicrobiales bacterium, assembly GCA_050732575.1. Classification (GTDB taxonomy): domain Bacteria; phylum Gemmatimonadota; class Gemmatimonadetes; order Longimicrobiales; family RSA9; genus JBBDWZ01. The sequence continues at coordinate 91,024 of JBOHRF010000001.1, read as the reverse complement.
ACCACCCACTGACCGGGCGCAATTCGGTCCAGTTGAACCCGGGCCTGCGCCAGTGCCTGCGCCCACATCCCGGCCTGGGTGAACAGCACGCCGTTGATGGTGGTGTCCCGCACCTGCTGGTGTGTGTGGCCCAGGAAAACGACATCGATGTCCGGTACTTCGCGCGCCAGACGGGTGCCGGCATTCTCGGCCGGCAAATGCGTGGCGGCGGTGTCATAGCTGGTTCCCTCGAACCCACCGTGTGACAATACGATCACCACGTCGGCGCCGCGTGCCTTCATTTCTGCTACCACCGGCTTTAGCGAGCCCACCACATCACGGAACTCCAGCCGGCCTTCCACATGGGCGCGGTCCCAAACATGTACGCCCGGCGGTGTGTTACCGGTCACACCGATCAGAATCGTGTCACGTGTGGCGCCATCGATGTGCGGAAGCAGTACGTATGGACGAAATGCGTGCTGACCTGTGCCGTGCTTGAATGTGTTGCCCGAAAGGAACGGGAATTTGGCCTGCGCAACCGCCCGTTCTAAGTGGGCGATGCCATAGTTGTATTCGTGATTGCCGATGGCCGCTGCGTTGTAGCCCAGCCGGTTCATGGCATCGATCACGGCATTGGGTCGATCCGCATGTTGCTTTGCGTAGACGTAGCCCAGCGGATTGCCTTGCAGCAAATCACCGGAGTCGAAGAGATATGTGGCGCCCGGGTGCGCGCTGCGCACGCTATCCACTACGGGCTTCAGCCGTGCGAGGCCATACCCGATGCTTGTGCGTGTGTAGTAGTCGTATGGATAAATGCGATTGTGTACATCGGTTGTACCCAGGAACAGCAGCTCCGCCTGGGCCATCCCACGCGGATTGGCGGGGCGCGGCAGGTTGACATCCGGACGGGCCGGCTGGCGAACGCCCGGCAGGTCGCTGGGCGGCACGCGCGGTTCCGGTGAGGGCGGCCGCCCGGGCATGGGGAACTGACTCGCTGTGCAGCCCGTCATGGCCAGCAAGCTAAGAAGTGCAAGCAGCCCACGCTGTGCCCAGATGCGCGCGAGCGGCCCTCGGGAGGCCGCTCGTTCTGATTGTTTCAATTCTGTGACGTGGGTATCCATGGAACCAATCTAGAGGACACCCCAAACACCGTCTATGGCAACACGCTCGCGGTTTTGGCCATCGGAATTCCGGCTGCTTTATCCGCGGACGCGCTGTGCCGCCGCACTTCCGGCCGATCGTCCGTTGCGCGGTGTTGCAATGTTGCGTGCGCCCCAGCCAGCCGCGCCACCGGCACGCGGAACGGCGAGCAGGACACGTAGTCCAGACCCACTTCCTCGAAGAATTCTATGGAGCGCGGATCGCCGCCGTGTTCTCCGCAGATACCCACCTTGAGATTGAGCCGCCGTTTGCGCCCCTCCCAGGTCGCCATCTGAACCAGCTGCCCCACACCCTCGCGGTCTATGACCTGGAACGGATCATCGGACAACACACCGCTCTCGATGTAGTGGGGCAGGAAGCTGGCCGCATCATCGCGTGAGATTCCAAACGCCGTTTGTGTCAGATCGTTGGTGCCGAAGGAGAAGAAGTCCGCAGCACGCGCTATTTCTCCCGCCATGAGCGCTGCGCGTGGCAGCTCGATCATGGTGCCGCACAGGAAGCCGATGCTGGTACCGGTTTCCGCCATGACTTCAGTGGCTACGCGGCTGATCAACTGCTTCTGCCGGGTCAACTCCTCCACATCTGCAACCAGCGGCACCATGACTTCGGGCCGTACATCGACTCCTTCACGCAGTACTTCGGCGGCCGCCTCGAAGATGGCACGCGCCTGCATTTCCGTGATTTCGGGGTACGAGATGCCCAGACGAACGCCCCGGTGGCCCAGCATGGGATTGGCTTCGCGGTGTCGTTCCACCAGCCGCTGAACTACCGCTTCCTCCAATCCTGACACTTCGCAGAAATTGTGAATCTCCTCTTCATTGCGGGGCAGGAACTCGTGCAGCGGCGGATCGAGCAAACGGATGGTCACAGGCATGCCATCCATCGCGCGGAAGATGCCGGCAAAATCCTCACGCTGCATGGGCAGCAGCCGGGCCAACGCCTTGCGCCGCGCTTCGACTTTCTCGGCCAGGATCATTTCCCGCATAACATGAATGCGCGCGCCCTCGAAGAACATGTGCTCGGTGCGGCACAGGCCAATGCCCTCAGCTCCAAACTCGCGCGCATTGCGCGCATCCGCTGGCGTATCCGCATTCGCACGCACACCCATGCGCCGAAAGCCGTCCGCCCACTTCATCAGCTGGTGAAACTGCGCGGAAAGTGTGGGCGTCACGGTTTTGACCTTGCCCAGCAGCACTTTGCCGGTTGTGCCATCGACCGTGATCCACTCGCCTTCCCGTATCACATCGCCATTCGATCGGAACAAACGCTGCTGCAAATCGATGCGCAGCTCGTGCGCACCCACCACGCAGCATTTGCCGATGCCGCGCGCCACCACGGCGGCGTGTGAGGTCATGCCGCCGCGCGACGTGACGATGGCCCGCGCGGCCACCATGCCCGAAAAATCGTCAGGCGAAGTTTCGGGCCGGACCAGGATGACGTCGTGGCCTTCAGCCGCCTTCTGGATGGCGCTCGACGATTCGAACACGACCAGGCCGGAGGCGGCACCGGGGGAGGCGGGCAGGCCCGTGACCAGCACGTGCGGTTTGGCCCTGGGATCGATGGTGGGATGCAGGATCTGGTCGAGCTGTTGCGGATCCACGCGCAGAACGGCTTCGCGCGTGTTGATCAATCCTTCGTCTACCATGTCGACCGCAATGCGCACGGCCGCGGCCGCCGTGCGCTTGCCACTGCGCGTTTGCAAAAGGTAGAGTCGGCCACGCTCGACCGTGAACTCCACGTCCTGCATGTCGCGATAGTGACGCTCCAGGTTGTGCTGCACGCGCATCAGTTCGTCATACGCGTCCGGCAGCAAGCGCGCCATTTCCTGGATGGACATGGGCGTACGGATGCCGGCCACCACATCCTCACCTTGCGCGTTGACCAGGAATTCGCCAAAGAGCTGGTGCTCGCCCGTGGACGGATTACGCGTAAAAACCACACCCGTGCCCGAGTCCTCGCCCATGTTGCCGTAGACCATGGCCATGACCGTGACCGCGGTGCCGGCCAGATCCGAGATACCGTGCAACTTTCGATAGGCTACCGCACGTTCGATATTCCAGGAATTGAAGACTGCCGCAATAGCGCCCCAGAGCTGTTCCACCGGGTCTTCGGGAAACGGCTTGCCGGTTGCCTGCTGCACAGCGTGCTTGTATGCGACGACCAGTTCCTGCAGGTCGTTGGTCTGGAGATCCGTGTCTGACTCGACACCACGTTGCTGTTTGCGCGTTTCCAGCAACCGCTCGAATTCTGCGTGTGGCACACCCAGCACCACATCGGAATACATGTTGACAAAGCGGCGATAAGAATCGTAAGCAAACCGTTCGTTGGCAGAGCTGCGGGCAATGCCTTCTACGGTCTGGTCGTTCAAGCCCAGGTTGAGGATGGTTTCCATCATGCCGGGCATGGAGCTGGCCGCGCCACTGCGCACGGAGACCAACAGCGGGTTTTCTGCATCGCCGAATCTGCGACCCGTATCGACTTCCAGGCGCTTCAGATTGGCCGCTACCTGCTCGCGCAGCCCGGACGGGTATTCGCCGCGCTTCAGGAAAAGGCGGCAGACTGCCGTGGTGATGGTGAAGCCTGGCGGCACGGGGATGCCAATGCGTGTCATTTCCGCCAGGCCCGCGCCTTTGCCGCCCAGCAGCTCCTTGTCTTCCTTACTGCCGTCTGCGTGTCCACCGCCAAAATGATAGGCGTACAGATCCGCCATGTTGTTGCTCCCGCAGGATTGCTCGGCGCTTCTGAGTGGGGCCTTCACAAGAATTAGGCCAGAGTCCCATGCAACGTGAATGAGTATCAGCCGGCCCAGAATGCCGCTTTCAGGATGCTTACAGCGTTGACCGTTGCTATATCTCCTCACTAACTTGTCACTGCACCCGCTGCACCCGCTGCACCCGCTGCACCCGCTGCACCCGCTGCACCCGCTGCACCCGCTGCACCCGCTGGGTGAAATGAAACCGGGCATGGATCTGCCTTGCCTAGTTTTTCGGCGATGCCGCCCGTCTTCCCCCAACGATCGAAGAGCCCGCTTTGCAGTAGTTATTGGCAGGTGACGTTCTGTGCTTCACCTCGACTCGTGAGGGGTGCCTGATCGAGCCAACTGCGCTCGATTCGCCGTCGCAACAAGTGGCACCTGAATGTCGCGGTCGCCGCCGGTTCGCGAAGCTCACGGCCAGCCAGTCACATGGCAATGCGCAGCGACTTGTCTTTTGAAAGATAGCTCGTCATGACAATGTGTACAGATTGAATCGCAAACCGTTACCTCTTGACATGAATGTCGGGTCAAACAGCAAGAATGGGTACTCACCAAGAAGGAGATTGCGTGCAATGAATAGCGCAACGTTCGCATTCGTGTTGACGCACGTCGCTATTGTCCCATGGCGTTCACTTGCATCAGCTCAAGTTGTGTCGATACCAAACGAACCGACCTGTTCCCGGTGCACGATCACCACAGAGGTGATAGCAACCGTTGGCACGGCCGATGGTCCGGGTGCGCTGGGTGCGGTGCCGGGAATCGAAGGTGACGCGAATGGTCGATATTGGGTGTTCAACGGACCCGAGGCTCCACTGGTGTTTGCGTCGACTGGACAATTTCTAACGCGAGTTGGTCGAACCGGATCTGGACCGGGCGAGTTTCGAATGCCCTACACAGTTTGGTCGCTCCCGGGCGATTCAGTCGCTGTGATCGAGGGCGGTGGGCGAGTGAGTGTGTTCGACCCGGCCTTGAAGTTCGTTCGCAATTTCATGATTCCGATTCTTGATCCGCTGGGGACGCTCATACTTGACTGGCCAAAGCGCATAGTGGTGAATGGTCAGATCAGAACGAGTGACCGTCTTGGGTGGCCGTTTCACGCCTTGGACGTCAGCGGCCAGGTGACCCGAATCACGCGGTCGTTCGGACCAGGAGATGGGAAGGTATTACCGGGTTCTCAAGGCAGGCTGGCCATGCGGCACCAACTCGCGCGGGCATCAAGTGGCGCGTACTGGAGTGCAGCGGCGTACACGTATACCGTCTCAAGGTGGGATTCCAACGATGAACTCGTAACAACGTTTGAGCGACGGCCAGTTTGGTTCGCGCAACCATCGGACGGCTTGCCCGGAGGCCCGGAGAAGCCCGCCTCGCCGCGATTGTTGGGCGCTAGAGAAGCCCCCGACGGCCTGCTATGGATATACGTCTTGGTTCCTGCGCCCACCTATGCAAGAGCTTGGCGTCAAGTGGCGGCCGACCTGAAGAGAGGCGTCACCGAAATACCGGCCTCAAAGATCGATTACGAGTTCCTCTATAACACCAGGGTCGAAGTAATCGACCCCAACTCCAGAAGAGTTGTAACGTCAACCCTATTGGACGGGCCCGTACGCGCGGTAATGCCGAACGGTTTGATAGCGATTCCCAACACGACTCCCGACGGATGGATTCAAATACGGATTGTTAGACTGCGTCTTACTCGTTGATCTTTCGCGCCCGGGGCCTTGGGCAAACCATCAAACAAACCTCGATCGGAGGACTCCAATGAAGATTCAGGCACTTCTGCTCCCTATGGCGATCGGCATCCTGCTCGGCGCCGCGCCGACATACGATACGCCAGAAATGTCTTCGGCCATGGCCTGTAACCTGTTCATTGCTACGGGTGGTCAATTCTGTTCGGCCAGCACAGGCCATCATTCGTCGAGAGGACCCGGCGGGGAGTTTGGTGGTCAGAATCACGGGGGCGCGTGCTTTGTTTGCTCGCAAGGCGGGAACCCCGTTGAACCCGAGAATTGTCACAGCTGTACGGGTATCGAAGGTGGCAGCGATGTTGGTGCTGAGGAAGAAGCTTACGATTCGTTACTGGCGGCCGCAGCCGCGGATGACATTGATCAAGTGCTGCAGCTGGCGCCCAAGGTTGCGAGCCGCGTGTCTGTCAACCTGATGCGCTCGTCGGTCCAGATCGCCTCCTGCGATGGGAAGACTTTGATCGCCAATATTCCAATCGGACAGAATCAATTGGCTGCATTGCATCAGGCACTTATGGGTTCATCCGCTGCGGATCAATAAATAGCGCGGCTGCAGAATTCGACAGCGCAGGATCGGATTGATGCGCGGTAGCGCCGGGATTCAGCGCCCAAGCCCCGGGAGCGACGATTCTCTGACGTTACTTGCGGGACAAGTGCCGGCTTGCCGCGCCTGTTCAGCAGTGGCTTTCCACGGGCTTCCCCATTTGCAAGTCCACCAGTGGCGCGGGATAACGGCCGCTGAAGCAGGCGTCACAAAACGGCCCATGCTCGGCTACCGCCGCATGCATACCCTCGCGCGACAGATAACCCAGCGAGTCCACGTTCAGATGTTGTCGGATTTCCTCCACACTTTTGCGCGCCCCGATCAATTCTTCGCGGGTCGGCATGTCGATGCCGTAATAACAAGGCGAAATGACCGGCGGGCTGGCCACCCGGAAATGGACCTCCCGGGCGCCGGCTTCCCGGATGAGCCGAATCAGCCCGCGACTGGTCGTACCCCGCACCAGCGAGTCATCCACGACCACCACACGCTTGCCTTCAATGACCTCGCGTACCGTGTTGTATTTGATGCGCACGCGGAAATCGCGCCCCGCTTGGGTGGGGTGAATGAACGTGCGACCGACGTAGTGATTGCGGATCAATCCCAGCTCGAGCGGCGTGCCACTTTCTTCACTGAAGCCAAGGGCTGCCGAGTTGGATGAGTCGGGTACGCTGAACACGCAATCGGCAGCCGCCGGATGCTCGCGCGCCAGCTGGCGACCAAACGCGCGGCGCGCCCTGTCCACACTGGCGCCCCAGACGCGCGAATCCGGACGCGCAAAGTAGATCAGCTCGAAAATGCAGGGAGCAGGCTCGTCCGCCGGCTCCAGACCCTCCAGATGGATGACCTCACCATCCTCGATCTTGATGATCTCACCCGGTTCGAGTGGGCACTCCAGCTCGGCGCCGATCAGGTCCAATGCGCAGGTCTCACTGGCCAGCACCCAGCCGTTCTTTTTGCGGCCCAGCACGAGCGGGCGGAAACCGTGCGGATCGCGTGCGGCATACAGAACTTCCCCGATGGTCATGATGACCGAGAACGCACCCGTCAATCGGGACAGTGCATCACGCACCTGCTCATCCACACTGGGCAGGCGTGAGCGCGCGATCAGATGTACGATCACTTCACTATCCACGGTCGATTGGAAGAGCGCACCTTCGGCCACCAGCTCGTCACGCAACATCGTAGCATTGGTCAGGTTGCCGTTGTGCACCAGGCCCAGGTCACCTTGATGGTAGGTCACCACAACGGGTTGCGCGTTCACCAGCCCTGCGCCACCCGCCGTCGAGTAGCGCGTGTGGCCCAGCGCGACTCGTCCGCTCAGGTGAGCCAGCCGTTCATCGTTAAAACCCTCTGACACGGAACCGAATGCCTTGTGCACGCGCGCACGGCCATCACGAACGGCGGCAATACCGGCTGCTTCCTGTCCGCGATGTTGCAACGCATACAACGCCAGAAAGGCCAGCTCGGCCGCCCGGTCAATTCCGGAAACACCCACGATTCCGCACATAAATCTCCTCGCGGCCTTCCCTCCTACTCCCCTTCGGCCTCTCCCGTACCGCCCATGAGATGGGGGATGGCTTCGTAGTAAACCTCGGCCAGGTCGCGCACCGCCGCTTTGATGGAGGTAGCCGGCGTGCGCAAGACAAAGCTGCCGTTCCGCTCACCCACGCGCCCAATTCTGCGAACGGGCACGCTGTTGCGGGCGATCACGGTTTGCACTTGATCCGCATCTTCCGCCGCACATGACACCACGACCCGCCCCTGCGTTTCACCAAATAGCAGCGCTGCCGTGGGCAGCTCATCGAGCAGTTCCACTTCCAGGCCCAGCATGCCGCTCTCGTTGCGCACAGAGCTTTCCGCCAGACACACGGCCAGCCCGCCCTCCGAACAATCGTGAGCGCTGCGCAGCAAACCCAACTCGGCCAGCTCTACCAGCGTACGCTGCAAGGCCAACTCGGCGGCCAGGTCAACGCTCGGCGCATCACCTGCCACTTTGCCGAACACGACTTTCAGGTATTCCGAGCCGCCCAGCTCGTCGCGCGTGGTACCCAGCAAAAGGATGGCATCACCAGGCGTCTGAAAATGCGCACCCACGTGACGTTCCACGTCATCCAGTATACCGATCATTCCCACAACTGGCGTGGGATAGATGGCACCGCGCGGATTCTCGTTATAGAGCGAGACGTTGCCACCCGTGACCGGTGTCTCGAAATGGCGGCAGGCTTCGGCCATGCCCAGCACACACTCGCGCAATTGGTAGTACACCTCCGGCTTCAGGGGATTGCCGAAGTTGAGATTGTTGGTGATGGCACGCGGCCGTGCGCCCGTACACGCTACGTTGCGGGCCGCTTCAGCCACGGCGATCATGGCCCCGCGCCGCGGGTTCAAATAGCAGTACCGACCATTACAGTCGACGCTCGCCGCAATGCCGCGACGTGTGCCGCGCACTCGCAACACCCCGGCATCACCACCCGGTGCAATCACAGTATTCGTGCGTACGGTCGTGTCGTATTGCCGGTAGATCCATTTGCGCGAGCCGATATTCGGTGAGCCCAACAGACGCAGCAGGATCTTGAGCGGATGCGCGGCCGCCGGATGATACTCCTTTTCGCCGGGTCGCCAGGCGCGCAGGCGTGCGATCTCGTCGGACTCACGCGCCTCACGCACATAGGTTGGACATCCCTTCACCAGCGGTTCACCGGGTATCTCGCACACGACTTCAGCGCCATCGCGCACGCGATACTGGCCATCGTCGGTGACCTGACCAATCACTGCGGCTTCCAGCTCCCATTTCTGCAGAATCCGAATCACGTCACTCTCGCGGCCCTGCTTGGCCACCACCAGCATGCGTTCCTGTGACTCGGAAAGCAGGATTTCGTAGGGCGTCATTCCCTCTTCGCGCACGGGTACCAGGCGCGCATCGATGTCGACTCCCGTGCCCGCGCGCGCGGCCATTTCACTGGAGGAGGACGCCAGGCCGGCCGCGCCCATATCCTGGATGCCTACGATGTGACCACTCTTGATCAGCTCGAGCGAAGCTTCGAGCAACAGCTTCTCGGTAAACGGATCGCCTACCTGAACCTGCGGACGTCGCGCTTCGCTTGCCTCGGACAATTCTTCACTGGCGAAGGTAGCGCCGTGAATACCATCGCGGCCGGTGCGCGCGCCCACGGCAATGATGGGATTGCCCGGACCCTCCGCCGTGGCGCGGATCAGCTCTTCCTTCTTCAGGAGGCCGATGGCCATGGCATTGACCAGCGGATTGCCTTCGTAGGCGTCGTCGAAGTAGACCTCCCCGCCCAGGTTGGGGATGCCGACGCAGTTGCCGTAATCGCCGACACCTTTGACCACGCCGGAAAAGAGGTAGCGCACGCGCGGCGAGGCGAGGGACCCGAAGCGCAACGAGTCGAGCACGGCAATTGGTCGTGCGCCCATGGTGAACACATCCCGCAAGATGCCGCCCACGCCCGTGGCCGCACCCTGATACGGCTCGATGGCCGAGGGATGGTTATGCGATTCGATCTTGAACGCTAGGGCAAAACCATCGCCCAGCTCGATGACACCGGCGTTTTCACCCGGCCCCTGCAGCACCCAGGGCGCCTGGGTTGGCAGCTGCCGCAACAGCGGCCTGGAATTCTTGTATCCGCAGTGCTCCGACCAGAGCGCGCTGAATACACCCAACTCCGTGAAGGTCGGCTCACGACCCAGGATTTCCTTGATCTGCTCGTGCTCTTCCGAACTGAGTCCGTGTTCGGCCACCAGTTCAGGTGTGATGGGCGGCTCGTGGCGCACAGGGGCAGCCATACTCGACATCACAAAGCTCCCGCCAGGTGGCGTTGTGGTGAGCCTCCCACGGCAATGCCCTGGTCAATGAAACGGCGCAGTGACTCAAAAATGCCGATGCCGTCGGTCGAGCCGAGCAACGCTTCTACGGCGCGCTCCGGGTGCGGCATGAGCCCCATCACGTTGCCGCGCTCGTTGATGATGCCAGCAATGTTGTTGGTGGCGCCGTTCGGATTTGCCTCTGCGTTCTGCACACCCGCTGCTGTTACGTACCTGAACACGACGCGTCCCTCGGCCTCGAGCTGTTCGATGGTCGCCGCATCGGCCACAAAGTTGCCCATGCCATGGGCCACATGGTACTTGAGCACATCACCGCGCTTATATGCATTGGTGAAGCAAGTAGCGTCGTTCTCGCAGCGCACGTGAATGGGTGAGCCCACGAACTTCAGGGCTGCGTTGCGCAGCAGCGCACCCGGCAGCAAGTGCGCCTCGCACAAGATTTGGAATCCATTGCAGATGCCAAGCACAGGTCCGCCGGCGCGGGCAAGGGTTATTACGGCAGGCATGATGGGGCTGAAGCGGGCAATGGCGCCGGCCCGCAAATGGTCGCCGTAGCTGAAGCCGCCGGGCAGGATCACCGCATCGGGCCGCTCCAGGCTGAGCGCGCGGTGCCACACGAAATAGGCATCGACACCGATCACGTCGGTAAGCGCCTTGTAGCAGTCGTAGTCGCAGTTGGAGCCGGGAAACGTCACGATCGCCACCCGCATGTCACACCATTTGTTCGAAGGCAACGTGGTAGTCTTCCGTGACCGGATTGGCCAGCAGCTTGCGGCACATCGCCTCCACCTGCGCCTGCGCTTCCTGTTCCGATCGTGCCTTCAGCCGAATCTGGATCAACTTGCCGGCCCGCACTTCGTCTACATTGCCAAAGTCGAGCGAGTGCAGCGCGTTGTGAATGGCTTTGCCTTCCGGATCGAGCAGACCCGCGCGGGTCGTAACGCGTACAGCTGCCTGGTATTCGGTCACGATGCCTCATGGGGTTTCTGGTCCGGTGGCTTATCCTCGAATTGTCTGCGCTCGATGCGGCCGCGTCTTCCACTGCGGCGGCGCCGGCGATAGCCGGGAATGCGAAAGCGCCGGTGCGGCGTGATTTCGGCGTAATCGATGACACGCAGCTCTGCGCCCGCCTCATCGGGCTCCGCATCGAGCAGCGGATCATGCTCGGGCAGACGCTCGAAGAATCCGAGAAACAACGCTTTCAGTAGACCATAGGAGACGTACGCAATGGCCGCAGGGAAGAAGAAGATGGCCGGAACCGTGATGGCCAGCACGGTCATGGTCATGATGAATAGAAAGTTCAGGAAACCGCGCCGCGTGCGGAATCCGAACTTGGGCACCACCGGATAAGGCACGTGGCTCATCATCAGGAAGCCGAGCACGATCATGAGCCCGATCATGATGGTCGGCCAGCGCCACTCGGTCAGGTACGTGCGGAAGAAATCGGTCTGACTGAACGGATAGAACGTGGCCAGGGTCATGCCGGACGAGGGCGATGGCAGGCCATGGAAAACGACCTTGGCATGACCGGCCTGCTCGACATTGAAGCGGGCCAATCGAATGACCGCACAGGCAATATAGAAGAAGCTGGCTACCCAGCCCCAGGTGCCATCGGTCAAAAAGAGGTAGTACGTGATGAGTCCGGGCGCCACGCCGAAGCTGATGGCATCGACCAGCGAATCCAGTTCTTCACCGAAGCGGCTGCCGGTTTGCGTGTACCGTGCGACGCGACCATCCACCGTGTCGAAGACGGCCGCCCACACGATGAGCCAGGCCGCCATCATGAACTGGCCGCGCGACGCGGATATTACGGCCCACAACCCAAAAAACAGGTTGGCCAGCGTCATTGCGCTGGGCAGGATGATCACGCCACGCTGCAGTCTCATCTTGCCTCCGGCACCGTCAAGCGTTGCCCGGTCAACCGTTCGTACACCTGACGATACCGCTCGCTGGTCGCATGCACGACCTGCTCAGGCAATTCGGGCGCAGGCGGCTGCTTGTTCCAGTCACCTGCGCGCGTGAGCGTTTCCAGGTAATCACGCACGGGCTGTTTGTCGAAGGATGCCTGCGCGCGGCCCGGCCGATAGTCAACGCTCGGCCAGAACCGCGACGAGTCAGGGGTCAGCACTTCATCGATCAATAGTAGTTGGCCGCGCGCGTGCAGGCCGAACTCGAACTTCGTGTCGGCAATGATGATCCCACTTTGCTCCGCGCGACGGCGCGCTTCCGCATAAAGCGCCAGCGAGCGTGCGCGCAACTGTGCCGCCCTTTCCGGACCCACGGTGCGCTCGACTTCGGTGAATGTGATGTTCTGGTCGTGACCCTCTTCGGCTTTGGTTGCCGGTGAGAAAATGGGCGGGTCCAGCCGCGCGCTCTCCGTCAGGCCGGTGGCTAGCGGTTCACCTGCCAGCGTGCCGTGTTTGCCGTATTCCTGCCACGCCGAGCCCGACAAGTAGCCGCGCACCACACATTCTATGGGCAGCGGCTGCGTGGCATTGACCAGCATGGCACGGCCACGCCAGACGTCCACGGACGCATCCAGCTCCGGCACTTCCTCGAGAATCGGTCCAACCTCAACACTGATGAGGTGGTGCGGGTCGGCCGCCTGCAGTTGGTCCAGCCACCAGGCCGTGATCTGCGTGAGCACGTACCCTTTGAGTGGGATGGGCTGGGGCAACACGACATCGAACGCACTGATGCGATCGGTCGCCACGATCAGCAACCGGTCACCACCAACATCGTACACATCGCGCACTTTGCCGCGCCGTAAGAGCGGGAAGGGAAGTGCGGTTCTCGAGATCGCTGTCGCGGTCATGCCCGTAACTCCGGTACTCCCTCGCCCTCGCCCCCGCCGTCGCCTTGCAGCAGCGGCGCTACCTCATCGTGCAGAAACGCATCCACCTGCTCAGGCGCACGCCCAATGTGGCCGGCCGGGTCCAGCGTATCGGCAAAGTCATCCGCGCTGAGCCCTATGTCACGGTCGGCGATCATGCGTTCGACCAGATCGTTGCTGGCCCCCTGCTCCTTTACGCGTTCCGCGGCTGCACGCGCGTGCTGGCGGATGCGTTCGTGCACGATCTGGCGGTCGCGACCGTTGCGCACGGCGCGCATCAGGATTGCTTCTGTCAGCATGAACGGTAACTCGGCCTCGAGGTGCTGACGAATCACCGCCTCGCGCACCACCAGACCTGCGGAAACGTTGTGCGCCAGCAGCAACACCGCATCGGTTCCCAGGTAAGCCTCCGGAATCGCGATGCGGCGATTGGCCGAATCATCGAGCGTGCGTTCCAGCCACTGGGTAGCCGCCGTGAATGCGGGATCCAGAGACAGCGTGATGACGTGCCGAGCCAGACCGGTGATGCGCTCGGTGCGCATGGGATTGCGCTTGTAGGCCATAGCCGAAGAGCCGATCTGTTCCACCTCGAATGGCTCTTCGACTTCTTTCAGATGCTGCAGCAGTCGGATGTCATGGGCGAACTTGGATGCCGATATGGCCACACCCGCCAGACTGGCCAGGAATGCGTAGTCACTCTTGCGCGTATACGTCTGGCCGGTCACTCCATACAGTCGGTCGAAGCCCATGGCCTGCGCTACGCGGCGGTTCAAGGCCTCGACTTTGGCGTGATCACCATGGAACAGCTCCAGAAACGAGGCTTCCGTCCCGGTCGTGCCGCGCACGCCCCGAAATCGGAGTGTGGCCAGACGGTGGTCGATTTCTTCGATGTCGAGCAGGAAATCCTGCAACCAGAGCGTGGCTCGTTTGCCAACGGTCGTGGGCTGGGCGGGCTGGAAATGCGTGAAGCCGAGCGTGGGCAACGCGCGATACTTGCGCGCAAACGCGGCCAGCGCGCGCGCGCAGGCGAGCAGCCGCCGGCGCACCAGGCGCAAGGCAGCGCGGTGCTGGAGCAGCTCACTGTTGTCCGTTACAAAAGCACTGGTAGCGCCCAGGTGAATGATGCCGCGGGCAGCGGGCGCAACTTCACCAAAGTGGTGGATATGCGCCATCACGTCATGACGAAAGCGCCGCTCCAGCTCCTCGGCGCGTTGCAGGTCGATGGTTTCCAGGTTGGCGCGCATCTGGGCCAGTGCTTCCTGCGAGATTTGCAGGCCCAGCTGCGCTTCGGACTCGGCCAGCGCCAGCCACAGTCGGCGCCAGGTCGTGAATTTGTAGGCGGGCGAGAAGATGTAGCTCATTTCGGCCGAGGCATAACGCTCGACCAGAGGGTTGCGGTAACTCTGCTCGGACTCGAGTGTGAGTTGCCGCGCTTCTTCACTCAAGCGTTTTGCCTCACTGAACGTAGAAGGAGACCAATAGGTACTCGCCATGCCGCTCGATGGTGAGACGCACGCCACGGCCCTCCAGCTGTCGCATCACTTGCGCTACCTCTTCCGCACTGCGCACGCCCACGCGGTTGATTTCCACGATCACATCGCCCTGGCGCAAACCCACGCGTTGGGCCGCGGGCGACAGATTGACGATCAGTGCTCCGCGCTGGCTGACCATTCGCCGCTCGCTTCTGATGGCGGAGGTGAGCGTGATCAACTCGAGCTCGTCACTCAGCACGCGCACCCGTTCGGCCGCCAGTGACGGCACATCCGCCGGTGTCAAACGAAAAGCCCGCTCACGACCCGCATCATTCACCACGATGTCCAGCGGCTGATCAACACGAGCATCAATGACGCGCGCCTGCCAGTCCAGTGGATTGTAGACGGGACGGCCACCCACGCGCAGGACCTGCATCCCCGTGCGCAGCCCTGCACGCGCCGCGGGTGAGCCCTCCGCTACCTGATCCAATTCAACGAATCGGCTGCGGCCGAAGGAATTGGGCGCCGCCGCTTTGGCGTCCGCACCTATCCACGCGCGGCGCACATGTCCACTGGCCAGTAGATCGGCCGCAATGCGCTGCGCCCGATCGATGGGAATGGCGAAGCCCAGTCCAATGTTGCCGCCACTGGCCGAGATAATCGATGAGTTGACGCCAATCACTTCACCCAGAGCGTTGACTAGCGGACCGCCCGAATTGCCCGGATTGATCGAGGCATCAGTTTGGATCATGTCCAAATACAGGCCTTCGGTGTCGGAGCCGTTCGGGATGATGTTGCGGCCCACACCACTGATCACGCCTGCCGTCACTGTGGGTTCCGCATTGGATAACGCAAAGCCGAACGGATTACCAATAGCGATCGCCCATTCACCGATGATCAGGCCCTGGCTGTTGCCCAGTGGTGCCACCGGTAGATCGCGCGCATCGCGCAACCGAAGCAGGGCCAGGTCAGAGACTTCATCCACGCCCGCCACCTGCGCGGCGAAATCGCGACCATCAGGCAGCGTCACCACGATCTCCGCGGCACCACGTACTACGTGCTCGTTGGTCAGCACCAGGCCGTCCGCGCGGATAATGAAGCCCGAGCCCATCCCCATCCGCGGCCGGTTCGTTTCTGGAAAGAAGAAACTCTCCAACATCGTGCGCGGGCGCGCGGCCGCACGGTTTTGTACAGATACGGTTACCACCGAGGGCGCCACCCGCTGTGAGGCCAGCACGATCGCGTTGCGCCGCGCTCTCGAGATCGTGTCCTGGAGCGCAGCGGCTCGCAGGTCGGACGCCGGGACGGATGACTGCGCAATGGTAAGCGGCGCGGCTTTGGTTGGATTGGCCCAGCGCGCACCGGCCACGCCCAGCCCCACCGCGGTCGCGCCAACCAGAGCGATTCCCAGTGTTTGAGACGCGCGCATTAAATCCCCTGTCGCTCCTTGGGCAACTTGCCCCAGTCCGCAAGGAACGCATCCAGCCCTTTGTCCGTGAGCGGATGCTGTAACAACTGCAGCAATACCTTGAGTGGCATAGTGGACACATGGGCACCCAGCATGGCCGCTTCCACCACATGCATGGGATGGCGCACGGAGGCGACCAGCACTTCGGTCTGAAAATCATAGTTGTCGTAGATCGTGATGATGCGCCCAATCAAATCCATGCCGTCACTGCCTACATCATCGAGCCGCCCAACAAACGGCGAGATGTAGCTGGCACCCGCTTTGGCCGCGAGCAGCGCCTGGGCAGGCGAGAAACAGAGCGTGACGTTCACCTTGATACCTTCCGAGCGGAACGCGCGGCAGGCGCGCAATCCATCTTCGGTCAGCGGCACCTTTACCACGATGTTGTCGGCCAACCGGGCCAGCTCCCGCCCTTCACGCAGCATATCGTCTTTGCGGGTAGCCACTACTTCTGCGCTGATCGGCCCGGGCACCAGTCGGCAGATTTCGGCCAGAATCTCGCGCGGATCGCCTGCGGCGCCTGCCGCCCTGGAGAGCAGGGAAGGGTTGGTCGTCATCCCGTCGATCATACCCGCATCCAGGGCGCGCCGCACTTCGGTCAGATCGGCGGAGTCCAAAAAGAATTTCATGCGTGATGCTCCTCAACGCCTCGCAAATCGGGTGGATATGAAACACCAGTCAAAAACAAACCCTGGGCCGGCGCGGGCGCCGACGTCTCCAGGCCCGTTTGGTTGTGCAGCAGGCCAACGACATCATCGGCTGAACGGCGCCCACGCGCCACGTCGACCATGGTTCCAACCAGGTAGCGCACCATGTGATGCAGAAAACGATCGGCCGTAACTTCGTACACCACACCGTGCTTCCAGGAACCCCACCGACTCACGCTTACCTCGCAGAACTCACCACGTTCCGGCTGCCCGGACTTGGCAAAGGCCCGAAACGAGTGTCGGCCCACGATGACCCCGGCAAGCGCGTCCAACTCATGCGCATTCAGCGCCTCCCGGAGGGGCCAGCACCAGCGCCGCTGGAACGGCGACGCCGATTCCGGCCGCGTGCCCACGCGGTACGCGTAACTCCGCGCATTCGCAGAATAGCGAGCGTGAAACTCCAGCGGAACCTCACGCGCCGCCGCGACCCAGATGTCGTCTGGAAGAATGGCGTTCAAAGCACGTTGGAGAGATGCAGGGGTCCACTTTGACGGTACCAGCGTAGACACTACCTGGCCGGTCGCGTGCACGCCGCGGTCCGTTCTACCCGCAGCAAGGGCGGTGATCGGCTGGTCCGCCAATCGGGTGAGCGCTGCCTCCAGCTCCGACTGTACTGTCCGGGCGCCGGGTTGGACTTGCCAGCCCACGAACCCGGCGCCGTCGTAGTGCAGCGTGAGCTTAATTCGGCGCTCCGCACGCTCGGTGGAGAGCGTCACGCCCGTCACGCCCACTCAGCCCGTGAACCCGCGTAGCACGCCCAGCACCTCGTCCACATCCGTTTCCGTATGATCGGCATTGATTTGGAAACGGATCTCCTCATCACCACGAGGCACCACCGGGTAGGCCAGGCCGGTGGCCAGCACGCCGTGCGCGCGCAAGTGGTTGACCAGCGCACGGGTCCGGGTGGTGTCGCGTACCATGAGCGGCACGACCGGGTGGTCGCCCGGGATGATTTCTAGCCCCAGCCGGGTCAAGCCCTGCTGAAACCGTTTGGTCAGGGCGCGCAGCCGGTCGAGCAGCTCGCGGCCGCGCGCGCTATCCACGATTTCCAGGGATCGTAGCGCGGCCGCGGCTTCTGCTGGCGTAATCGGGTTGGAATAGATGTACGTTGGACTGGTCTCGCGCAGGAATCCGATCACGGAGGCGCTGGTTACCACATAGCCGCCATTTACGCCGAACGCTTTGCCCAGCGTGCCAACCAGGATATCGGAGGGCGGCGCACCGGTGTATTCCTCGGTGCCTCTGCCCGTGGTGCCAAACGCGCCCACACCGTGGGAATCATCCACCACGACCATCACGTTTTCCGGGAAGTTGGCATCGTGCTCGGCGGCCAGCGCCATGATCTCGGCCAGTGGGGCGTGATCGCCGCGCATGCTGAAAATGCCGTCCGTCACCACGATCACGCGCCGCGCTTTTCCTGAAGCCGCCTCGAGCTCCGCTCCCAGGCCGGCGAGATCGACATGTCGATAGATGGCTTTGGCCAGCGGCCGGGCCAACCGCATGCCATTGATGATGCAATTGTGATTCAGCTCATCGCTAATGATGATCGTTTGATCGGTGGTGAGCGCGGCGAACACGCTGAGCACTGCGGCATAAGCCGCACTGAAGAGCATCGCTGATTCGCGCCCGTGAAATGAAGCCAGCTTTTGTTCCAGCCGCAGATGCGTATCGTAGGTGCCACTGATGAAGCGCACGGCTCCCGGTCCGGCGCCATAACTTTGCGCCGCTATTTCCTCGGCGGCGATGATCTCCTCGCGCAGTCCCAGACCCAGGTACGAGTTGGAGTTCATGCGCAGGAATTCCCGTGCACCCTCGCCTTCCAGAAGAAAGCGAGGCCCGCGGCCCGCGCGCGGCTTGATGACCGCGCTTACGACCGTTTCGGCCCCTTTGGACGTGCCTCGTTCCACCAGGCCGGCCACCGCGCTATCCAACGCCAGGCTCACCCGATCCAGCGGCATCCACGTTCTCCCGCAATCATGACACTCGTTTTGCTCCGGGCAAGTGCTTCTGTCTGAGTTGCAGCAACATGTCCTGCACCATGCCCTGGTCATCGTAGTGCGCGCGCCACCCCCATTCCGCGCGCGCCGCGCTATCGTCCAGTCGGCGCGGCCAGGAATCCGCGATGTTCTGTCGAAGCGTGTCCACGCGGTATTCGATTTGGAAGTCGGGCACGTGGTCGCGAATGCGCGCCGCCAGCGAGGAAGGCGTCAACTGCATGGCGGTTACATTGAAAGCATTTCGATGCTTAAGTCGGCTGGCGTCTGCTTCCATCAGCTCCAGTGCAGCTCGGATTGCGTCCGGCATGTACATCATGTCGAGTTGTGTATCCGCTCGCAGAAAGCAGGTGTAGCGGCCTTCCTCGATCGCGGCATAGAAAATCTCGACCGCATAGTCCGTGGTCCCGCCGCCCGGCGGCGTCACGTGCGAAATGAGCCCCGGGTAGCGCAGGCCGCGTGTGTCCACGCCATAGCGTGCGTGGTAGTAGTCACAAAGCAGCTCGCCGGCCACTTTGGTCACGCCATACATGGTGGTCGGCCGCTGCATGGTATCCTGCGGGGCGGGATCCCGGGGTGTGCCGGGGCCGAACGCACCAATCGAGCTGGGCGTGAATAGGGCGCAGCCCAATTCGCGCGTAGCTTCCAGCACGTTCAGGAGGCTGCCCATGTTGACCTGGTAAGCATGCTGCGGATGGTTCTCCGCCGTGGCCGAAAGCAGCGCCGCCAGATGGAAAATGGTATCCGGTCGATGCTGCCGCAGGACAGCACCGAGTGCAGCGGCGTCCAGGCAATCGAGCTGGTGGAACGGGCCCTCCGAAACTGCGTCCCGGGCCGGTTTCAGGTCGGTTGCCAATACCTGCGCTGCTCCGTAGATGGTGCGCAGGGCGGGCACCAATTCCGTGCCCACCTGTCCGGCCGCGCCCGTGACCAGAATCCGCTTCATCCAACACTCCACTGGAGTCGGCCGATCGACCCGCCGCTGAAACGGCTGGAAGGATACTTCCAGCGTCTTTGGACGCAAGGCGCGAAACCACATAGGATCGACTGGCGTAGGTGCCTGTTAAGGTGGAGCGGCGTCTCGTTCTGGAGATTCCCCATGCGATACATCGGAGTAGGCCTGATTCTGGCCTTCGGCAGTGGCTCGGCTGCGGTTGCGCAGGCGCCCGAACGCTTTTCATTGGCAGGAGAGCAGGTTGCGATTTTCAACCTGGCTGGTGAGGTCCGCATCGAGCGAGGCACCGGTTCGGCCGTAGTGGTCGAGGTCATGCGACAGGGTAGCGATGCCGATCGCCTCACGGTTCGCAACTCCGATGTCGATGGCTGGCGCGCCCTGTTCATTCAATATCCCGCCGATCGCATTGTCTATCCCCGCATGGGTCGCTTCTCACGCACGGAATTCGACGTCAACGCCGATGGCACGTTTGGTGGCCGCATGTTGCGCGCAAGACTTACCGAGGATGGCTTTGCCGTACCTTCTTCCATTCGGCTGGGTTCACGGGATGGCCGCGTGCGCGTTAGCAGCACCGGATCCGGACTGGAAGCCTGGGCTGACCTGCGCGTGCTCGTGCCTGAGGGCCGCACGGTTGCACTCCACCTGGGCGTGGGCGGGATCAATGTTGCCAATGTCGATGGGCACGTCCGCGCGGAAGCACGGTCTGGATCAGTCGACGCGCACGGCGTGAATGGCTCCCTGCTCATCACCACTGGATCGGGTGGGGTCTCGGTAGCCGCCGTGCGGGGCCATGTCCGCATCGACACTGGCTCGGGCTCGGTGCGGGCCGATGATGTGGGCAACGGCACGCTTTTTATCGACACCGGCTCGGGCGGTGTCGATGCCACGAGTTTGGAGGTTTCCGCGCTCGATATTGACACGGGTTCCGGGAGCATCCGGGTGGAAGGCGCCAGCGCTCCGGAGATGCGCCTGAACACCGGCTCCGGTGGCATTCGGGCGCACCACGTGAACACGCGCGACGTCGAGTTGGACACGGGTAGCGGTTCCATCACGCTCGAGTTGCTAACCGACGTCCGCACTGCCCGGCTCGACACGGGGTCCGGCAGCGTGACCGTGCTCCTGCCCTCCGATCTCGGTGCCGACCTGACGGTCGATACGGGCAGCGGCGGCATCAACGTGAGCACGCCCATTCAACTGATACAGAAGCGGCGCTACCATCTCCGAGGTCGCCTTGGCGATGGGCAGGGCATGATGACCATCGACACCGGCTCGGGCGGCGTCACTCTGCGACCGCGGTAGGGCTTAACCTTGTTGCACTGCGGCGCCGTTTCTAGCTTCCGGCTCTCGAATCCCACGCGGAGCTGGTCATGCAGGCAGACGGCGGCGAAGTCTTTCCCGGCCTCGCCGAGCTGATTCCTCGTATCGTCAACGCTGAGCCTCTGACCCTGGAGGAAGCCGAAGCGGCTTTCATCACGGTCATGGAAGGACGCGCCTCGCCCGTACAAATCGCCGCGTTGCTGGTCGCGCTGCGCACTGCCGGTGAGTCGCCCGTCCATGTTGCAGGCGGCGTGCGCGCGCTGCGCCGCGCCATGATCCCCATCGCCGCACCCGCTGACTGGTCCGTTGTCGATACCTGCGGCACGGGCGGAGGCGCGTTCATGACCTTCAACATTTCGACCGCGGCTGCATTTCTCGCCGCCGGGGCCGGTGCTCGCATCGCCAAACACGGCAACCGTTCGTTCACTTCAAAGTGTGGCAGCGCAGACGTCCTTTCGGCACTCGGCATTCAGATTGAACTGACGCCGGCCCAGATGGCCGCCGTTTTCGAACGCGCTGGTATTGTCTTCATGTTTGCGCCGCTGCTCCATCCGGCTATGCGCCACGTTGCACCCGTTCGCCGCGAACTCGGCATGCCGACCATCATGAACTTGCTTGGCCCGCTCACCAACCCGGCTGGCGCCCGCCGACAAGTCATTGGTGTTTCACACCCACGCATGCTCAGTCTCATTGCTGGCGCCCTGCAGCAGCTCGGTCATGAGCACGCTCTGGTCGTGCATGGTGCGCCCGGTATGGATGAGCTCAGCCCCATTGGACCGTCGGAGGTCATTGAAGTCCGCAATGGCGAACAACACCGCTATCAGTTTCAGCCAGCCCTGCATTTTGGTGACCTGGATCTGGATGAAGAACACCTGCGCGGCGGTGAGCCGGCGGAGAACGCGCGTCTGGTGGAGGATGTGTTGGCCGGAAAACGCAAAGGCGCTGCGCGCCTGGCCGTTACGCTCAATGCCGGCGCTGCTCTTTATGTCGCTGGAATCGCTGAAGATCTTCTGAATGGCGTGCAGCGCGCAGAGCGCGCGCTCACCGACGGAAAAGGCGCGGCTGCTCTGGCGCGGTTGCGCAATACGACGCGTGAAGTGCTCGAACTACCGGCGTAACCCCGTGACTACGCCGCACAACGTGAATGGCCCGGCGATTGGCGCGCGCACACCTACCACCAGCCAAACGGCGCGCAGCCTGCAGGTGCTTCGCCCCACCAGGAAGATCCGCTTCATCAACCGCCTCCCATGCGAAAGGCCCGCACTCCACCGGCTGCGGGCACGCACGCGCGCTCACGCTTAATAGCGGCGCAGCACGCCAATCACTACGCCCTGTACCACTACTTCATTGCCCCGGAAAAACATGGGGCCCATGGTCGTGTTTGCCGGCTGCAACCTCACCCGACCATCGTGTTCGCGGAAATATTTCTTTACCGTGGCCGATTCGCCGTGCACGAGCGCCACCACCGTCTCGCCGTTGGACGCCGTATTCTTGGCACTCACGACGATGTAGTCGCCGTCCCGGATCTGCTCGTCGATCATGGAATCCCCTTTGACGCGCAGCACATAGTGTTCACCGCCGCGCGCCAGGAAATCATCCGGCACCGCCACCGTCTCGTTGTCTCGGATAGCCTCGATCGGCGAGCCCGCGGCCACCTGGCCCATGAGCGGCAGCTCGACCGCCGCAACCTTGACCCCGGCCGGCACCAGCTCCACGGATCGACTGGCATTGTAACTCTTCCGGATGTACCCCTTCTGGCGCAGATTCTCGAGGTGTTCGTGCACCGTCGCCAGCGACGTGTAGCCGAAGTGTTTGGCGATCTCCTCGAAGCTCGGCGAATACCCGTTCTCCGCCAGGAACTCCTCGAGGAAGTCCAGAATCTCTTTTTGCCGTTTCGTCAGGGGCATCCGGTGTCCTCGTCCAAGACACGATC
Source organism: Longimicrobiales bacterium (assembly GCA_050732575.1). Lineage (GTDB taxonomy): Bacteria > Gemmatimonadota > Gemmatimonadetes > Longimicrobiales > RSA9 > JBBDWZ01. Next base: position 68,324 of record JBOHRF010000001.1, on the reverse strand, counting down.
CGAAGATTGACCGAAGGTCAACTTATACCGAAGATGGACCGAAACGCAAGGGGCGTTCTCGATTCGATTGTGGCTGCCAAGCGCCGGGAAATCGACCGGTTGCGACCGGCGCAGGCTGCGCTGGTCCGTGCGGCCCAATCGGCGCCGCCGCCACGATCGCTGGAGTCGGCATTGCGCGCTGCGACCGTGCAACTGATCGCCGAATTCAAGCGACGATCGCCTTCCGCAGGATGGATCAGCCAGGACGCGCAAGTTACGTCGGTTGTGCCAGCGTATGAAGCGGCCGGCGCAGCCGCGCTTAGCGTTCTGACGGACCGCGAGTTCTTCGGGGGCAACCTCGTCGATCTTGAAGAGGCACGGAAGGTGTCGAGGCTGCCCGTCCTGCGCAAGGACTTCATACTTGATGAGTTGCAGATTCTGGAAGCGCGTGCTGCGGGAGCGGACGCTATCCTTCTGATTGTTCGGATTCTGGAGCAGGAACAGTTGACGTCACTGTTGCGCGCGGCGGTTGCTCATGCGCTGGATGTTCTGGTCGAAGCGCACGATGCAAACGAGGTTGAGCGAGCTTTGGCAGCCGGCGCGCGCGTGTTGGGTATCAACAATCGAGATCTGTCCAATTTCCAAACCGACTCGCAGACGGCCATGAAATTGCTGTCCGCCATTCCAAGTGATGTGATTGTCGTCGCGGAGAGTGGTGTTCGCGGCCGCGCCGATGTTGAGCGCTACGGTGCCGCGGGCTTTCATGCGGTATTGATTGGTGAAACCCTGATGCGTGCACGTGAGCCGGCGGCCGCTGCGGCGAGTTTTGTCGGTTGTGCTCGGGCCTCGCGCGTGGCTGCAGCGCCGGCATGATGGGCGTCAAGATCTGTGGACTTTGTCGGCCGGACGATGCGGCCGCGGCTGTGGCCGCAGGTGCGGATTACGTTGGTGTCATCCTCGCGCCCGGCATGCGTCGGTCGCAGTCCTATCAAGCGGCTGCGCAGATTTTCGCGGCCGCTGCGGGCGCCCGGCGCGTTGGTGTGTTTGTAGACCCGCAGGCGCAGGAGGTGAACGCGGCCATTTCGGAGTTGTCGCTGTCCGTGGTCCAGCTGCATGGGCAGGAGTCGCCCGCTCTGGTTGCATCACTGGCGCAATCGGTGACTGTCTGGAAGGCTGTCCGAGTGCGTGCACCGCACGAATTGCGCGACGCGGCCAACCACTATCCGCACGCGGCCGCGTTGCTACTCGATGCTTATCACCCGGATCTGGCTGGGGGATCGGGCGCACGATTGGATTGGGCGGCGCTGGTCCAAGATCGTAATGGGTTGCCAGCAGACTTGCAGGTCGTTCTGGCCGGTGGTCTCACGCACCACAATGTTGCAGCGGCCATTCGCTGGTTGGCTCCGCACGTTGTAGATGTGAGCTCGGGAGTCGAACGTGTGGTAGGTGAAAAATCTCCCGAGCTGATGATTTGGTTCGTGACCGCGGCTCGCGCCGCAGAGAACGGTAGCATGCATGAGTAGTACAGTGGCCACGCGCTTTGGCCGATTCGGTGGGCGCTACGTGCCTGAGACGTTGATCGCCGCCCTCGATGAGCTCGCGCGCGCCTACGACCTCGCCTGCCAGGACCCGGCCTTCTGGGCCGCTCTCGATGTGCTCTGGCGTGATTATGTGGGCCGGCCCACACCGCTTTATCGTGCCCATCGATTGGGTGAACGGGCAGGCGGCACCGAGGTCTACCTCAAGCGCGAAGACCTCAATCACACGGGCGCGCACAAAATCAACAATACACTCGGCCAGATCCTGCTGGCTCGTCGCATGGGCAAGCAACGCATTATTGCGGAGACCGGAGCCGGTCAGCACGGTGTGGCCACCGCTACCGTGTGCGCGCTTTTTGGTCTGGAATGTGCCGTATACATGGGTGCTGATGATGTAAAGCGGCAGGCGCTGAATGTCTACCGTATGCAATTGTTGGGTGCGGAGGTTCGAACGGTATTTTCTGGAACACGCACGTTAAAGGATGCAACAAACGAAGCAATGCGCGATTGGGTGGCGACCGTTCAGCACAGTCACTATATTATTGGCTCCGTCGTGGGCCCCGATCCGTATCCCCGCCTCGTACGCGATTTTCAAGCGGTCATTGGTCGTGAGACGCGCCAGCAGCTGCAGGCGTTGCACCGACCCGATCCCGCTGCGGTTCTGGCGTGCGTTGGTGGCGGTTCGAATGCCATGGGGATTTTCCACGAGTTTGTACCGAATACGAAGGTCGAGTTGGTTGGCGTAGAAGCTGCCGGTGAGGGATTGGGTACGGCCCACCACGCCGCTTCTCTGTCGGCCGGACGACCCGGGGTGTTACACGGTTCGCTCAGCTATCTCCTCCAGGATGAAGCGGGTCAGGTTGCACCCGCACATTCCATATCGGCTGGTTTGGATTACCCCGGTGTGGGACCCGAACACGCGTTTCTGAAGGAGTCCGGCCGAGCCCGATACGTGGCCGTCACGGATCAGGAAGCGCTCGACGCATTTGCCGCGCTCGCCCGCTTGGAAGGTATCATCCCGGCTCTCGAGAGCGCGCACGCCATTGCTCATTTTCTACGTGCTGGACAACAATGGTCGGAGCGCGGTCCGGTCGTGATTTGTTTGAGCGGACGGGGCGACAAGGACGTCGAGCACGTGGCCGCACAGACGGCCCACAACGCGACGCAGCGATGACCGTGAGATCGAGGTAGCGCTTGGCAGCCGGATCCGATGTTCCGGACCTGAACCAGGGGGAGGGCGAGCAGGCCGCCAGTTCGCCCCCGCCCGGCGCGCCGCCGTCCACTCCCGACGCCCAGCCTGGTCCGGCGCCCGCCCCCGCGCGCCGGGTCGCTCCATCCACAGAAACACCGGCCGAGCATGAGCTGAGTGCTGTGGACGTCTCGCATCTCTTCACGGCACTCGACAAGGCCGTGCGCGCGCGCAGACTGTACCACGCCAAAAACCCGACCTACCTGAATTTCCTGGCTGCCTTGCGAGACGCGTTTACGCGCTTGTGGGCGCTCACGAATTCCATTTCGGTAGCGGTGGAAGAACACAACTTCCGTTGGGGCGAGGTACCACTCTCCGCGGGCGAGGGGCGAGACAATCTGGCCTTTCTCTTTTACAAGGATGGGATTCGCTACCTGACCTTCCTGCCTACGTTCGAGGAAGAGTTGGAGCGTTTTCTGGAAATCGTGCACCGGGCGCGCTCATTGGACAACAATGCCGATGACGACATGGTGACGATCCTGTGGGAGCGCGAGTTTGCCGCCTTCCAGTACAGTTATGTGGATGCGTTGTCCGAGGGCTTGATCCTGCCTGATGTCGTCCCGCTGAAGGAAGCGCAATCGGGCAAAGGCGAGTACGTACGCCAGGAGATCCAGAGTGATGCAGCTGCCCCCACGGATCAGCCGTTTGCCATGCAGCACGGCATGCCTTCGGTAGCGGCCAGCATCACGCGCGATGACTTCGAGGAAACCGTGTATTTCCTCGACTCGGCAGAGCTGGAACAACTGCGCGAGGAGGTCGAGAAAGAAGCGCAGCGCGAACTGAAGGCGGACGTTCTCAGCGCCTTGTTTGATCGCCTGGAAGATCAAGTGATGACGCGGCAGACCGAGATCGTGCGCATCCTGCGTCAGCTCATGCCCGCTTTTCTGGCGCGCGGCGATCTTGCGTCGGCCTCCACCATCCTGGTTGAATTGAGCGCGCTGGTCGAAGTCAACAACATCCTGGGTGCGGAGCAGGCCAAAGAAGCGCGTGCCCTGTTCGACGAGTTGAGCGAACCGGCCGTACTGGCGCAGCTGCTCAAGTCGCTCGAGGAAGGCGCCATCGATCCGAGCGGTGTCGAACTGGGCGTCTTCCTGCGCCATCTGGGCAGTCAAGCGCTGCCGCTGTTGATTCGCACTACCGAAACCACGACCGTACCCGCACTGCAAACGCGTCTGCGCACGGCCTCCGAACATTTGGGCCGCGCCCATACCGAACGACTCATCGAGTTGATTCGTTCTGAGGACGAGTTGATTGCCCTGGGTGCCGGCCGGTTGTCAGGTCAGTTGGCCTTGCCGCTGGCCGCGCCTGCGTTGGCCGCGTTGATGAGCCGGCCGTCTGCGCCGCTGCGCCGGGCCGCCGTCGAGAGCCTGATTCAAATCCGTTCGGGCGCCGCCCTGGAAGCGCTGCAAGCCGCACTCGAAGATGGCGATCGTGATGTGCGCGTGACCGCCGTGCGCGGCCTGGCCTCGCTGCGCTATCAGCCAGCGCGTCAGCGCCTGGAGACCATCATTGGCAGCAGCTGGATGCGCGGAGCGGACCTGACTGAAAAAATTGCCTTCTTCGAAGCCTTCGGCGCCGTGGCCAACGCGGAAAGCGTGACCAAGCTGGACCGGCTCCTGAATGGCAAGAACCTGCTGCGCCAGAAGCAGCCCGCCGAAGTGCGCGCCTGTGCCGCCATGGCGCTGGGCCGGGTCGGCACACCGGCTTCGCGCGCGGCGCTGGACCGGGCCACCAGTGAAACCCATCCCATGGTACGCAACGCCGTGCTCAAAGCGTTGCGCCAAGAAGTGCCCGCGCAATGACCGACCGTGCCGCGCTCGTTCAAAGTGAAACCATTCTGCAGCCGCTGGGACGCGCGCTCATCACGGCGTTCTATGCCACGGCTCAGTCGCTCAAGTTGTATCCCATCGAAAATGCCACCGTGCAGAAAGCGCTTGACGAGTTGTACCGCGCGTGCAAGCGCATTCTCGACCGTGAAGAGCGAGTCGATCTCAAGTGCGTAGGTGACTTCCTTTTCCTGAACGATGCCCGACTGCGTCTCGACCTGACTGACTACCTGGGATTCTCCTACGTGGCCGGTCTGCTGCACAAGCACAATGTGGGCGAAATCGAGTTCGAGCCGGGCTTGCGCCGGGAGGATCTCGTACCGCTCGTATCCATGTTGTTGCAGGATGCCGGCCCTGACGACCCCTTCATCCGCTTGCGCGACCGCTTGTTTCAGACCAATGCACGCAATCTGCGCATCGAACCGAGCAAGGGTGTCGAGCAGCCGCTGCACGAGGAGGATGGCCATTCCAAGCAGGCGGCCAAGCTCACCTATTTTCAGTCCGTGCAGGTAGCCAAGGAAGTACTGACCGACATGCGCTTGGGACGCGCCGTCAATTTGCGCCGGGTGAAACGAGCCGTGCAGTCCATTGTCGACCAGGTACTCAACAACGAGACGTCGATTGTGGGCATGACCACACTGCGCGACTACGACCAGTATACGTTCACGCATTCGGTCAATGTTTGCATTTTTAGTGTGGTGATCGGCCAAAAGCTTGGTTTGACCAAGGTGCAGTTGTACGAGCTCGGATTGGGCGCCTTGTTTCACGACATCGGCAAGCAACGCATCGATCAGACCATCATCAACAAGACCAGCGGCTTGACCGAAGACGAGTGGCACCAGATGCAGCAGCATCCCACCGAGGGTCTGCTCTCACTGTTTTCCATGCGCGGCCTGAGTGAAGTGCCGTATCGCGCCATGTTGCTGGCGTACGAGCATCACATGAAACGCGATCTGACTGGATATCCCAAGAACAAGCGTCCACGCGCACCCACGCTATTCAGCCGTATTGTTGCCACGGCGGATGGATTTGACGCGGCCACCTCCAAGCGTAGCTACCAGAACCAGCCCTGGCCACCGGACGAAGTGCTGCGCGAAATGCGGGAGAACCCGCAACGCGGCTACGATCCGCTTCTGGTCAAGGCATTCATCAATGTCACGGGAGTTTTTCCGGTCGGTACGCTCTGCATCCTGGACACACACGAGCTGGCGGTGGTGATTGGCCGCAATCCCGACCCGTCTCGTGTGCACCAACCGATCGTCAAGCTGATTGCCAATGATCTGGGTGTCATGAACGCCGAGCCGGCCACCGTGGACCTCGCGGAGCTCGATGCCGCGACGGGTCGGCCCCTACGCACCATTCTCAAGACCACGGACCCGGACCGTTATGCCATCAGCGTCGCTGACTATTTCGTCTGATCCGCTGGCCGCGAGCTTCGCCGCCTGGCGAGCGCGGGGTCATACGGCGCTCATCCCGTACGTCACTGCTGGCTATCCAACCAAACAGGAAACGCTGGCGCTGCTGAGCGCGCTGGTCGACGGCGGCGCCGACATCATTGAGCTCGGTGTCCCCTTCAGCGATCCGGTGGCGGACGGCCCCACCATCCAGCGCTCCTCGCAAATCGCGCTTGACCAGGGCGTCACCCTGGGATGGGTTCTTTCCATTCTGGCTGAGTTCCGGCGCACGCATGATGTGCCTGTGGTGATCTTCTCGTACCTCAATCCGCTGCTCAGTTATGGCATCGAGAACTTCGTGCGCGCGGCCGTGCAGGCCGGTGCGCTCGGTGTGCTGGTTGTGGATTTGCCGCTCGATGCCGAGCCACGTTTGGAGCAGACTCTGGAGGAGTCTGCGCTCTCTCTGGTGCGCCTGCTTGCTCCCACTACGGCAGCCGAACGCGGGCGCGAAATCTTGCAACGCACGCAGGGCTTCCTGTACTACGTGGCGCGCCTCGGTGTCACTGGGGCTCGCGCCGACTTGCGCACAACACTTCAGGCCGAGGTGAACGAGTTGCGTGCCCTGGGCAGTGTGCCCATCGCCGTTGGTTTCGGCATATCAACGGCCGACCAGGCGAGCGCCGTGGGCCGCATTGCAGATGGCGTGGTCGTGGGCAGCGCGCTGATAGACCGGATCGAACAATCCGGCATTCCGGCCGCGCGTGCGTGGCTGCATGAGCTACGCCTTGCCCTCAACGCACACTAGTCCCGATCGTCTGCCCACTGCAGCGATTCCAGCTGGCTGGCTTCAGGCTTCACGAAGATCGTTTTCACCCTCTCTATCCGCACCGTGCCGGCGGCGGCCTGGCGCGGCTTGCGCACATGTTTGCGACGTGTCCAGTCCACGGGCACAACGCCCGAATGGCGGGCCTTGCTGTGCAGCGCAGCCAATCCGGCGGCCTGTTCCAGATCGCGGCGTGGTGGGTTTGCGTCCGCGTCGTTCCAGCGCAATACCACATGCGCCCCGCCCACGTCGCGCGCATGCATCCAGATATCGTTGGGTGCGGAATGATGAAAGGTGAGGTCATCATTGGCGCGCCCGTTGCGGCCCACGCGCACCTCGAGGCCACCGCTGGTGCGGAATCGGCGGTAAGGCAAACTCGGAGCTGACGAGCGTTGACTTCGGCGAGGCACCTGCGCCGGCGGCTGGTCGACATCACCACCAGCTTCCAGTGCCTGACGCAACTCGATCAAGCGCCGATCGGTCGCCTTGATCAGTGAGGGCAGACGCTGCGCGGCCCGATCCCGTTTGCGTGCCTCGGCATACCACGCTTGCGCGTTGGCCGCGGCGTTCAGCGCGGGGTCCAGCTGCAGACGGCGCGGCTGTCCCTGGAAATCGAGCAGCTCCACCTGTTGCATGCCACGCGGCACCGCGTGCACATGAGCCAGCAACAATTCCGCGTCCTGACGAAGCCGGTTAGCGTCCTGCGCGGCCTGTTCCAGTTCCGCTTCCAGCCGTGATCGTTTGCGTTGTGCATGCGCGATGGCCCGCTCCAGTCGCTCGCTGGCATGGCTTTGGGGGGCGGCGTTTGCGTGCGCAAAGGCTGCCAGCAGCGAATCGAAGGGCTGCGCGCTTTGCCAGAGTGCATGGCTGTACGGCTGCTTTCGCTGATCCAGCAAGAAGGCTTCGCCCTGGGCCGAACGCACCTCGCAGTAGCGATCGTAGGCGCTGCGCAAGTGCGAGGGATCTTCATCATCTCCCGCTGCACCGAGAATGGGCAGGGCATTGATCGGGCTGGTGTAGGCCACTCGCGCAACCAGGACCTGGGCCCGATCCGGGGGCGGCAGGTGACCCAACAAATCCAGCCATGCCGGCCATTCGATGGGTGCGTGCAGGCCCAGCCGCTTGAGTGGTGCGGGCGCCTGGTACTTCTGACCGCGCGTCTGTGGCCGACCTGCACTGGGCGTAAGCATCTTGAGTACGCGCTCTTCCGCATCCAGTGCGATAATGTTCGGTTGTGGCGGCAGCAGCTCGATGAGCAACGTTGCAACCGCATTGTTGCGTGCGCCGCCCACCAGTTCGATGCGCAACACACGTTCATCAGGCAATGCACCAACGTGCGCGACGCGCGCATGGCGCAATCCTGTGAGCGTGCGCCCCTGATCTGGAGAGGTTGAAACACTGGGACCCTGAAACAGGCTCCATTGCCACGTCCCGTTTTCCAGCACCATATGGGCGGTGCGGTGCTCCCGGTCGAAACGCACAGCCAGCACGCGTTGCCCGGACCATGCTGCGTGCAGCTCGCGCGCCAGTTGGCGAATCAGCAAAGAGTCGTAACGTATTGTGTTTGACACACCTGCAAGATGCGACTAGGTTGCGGCACCCGGCAACGAGAGTATCTACGTGAGCGCGCAAAGCGATCCTCAGCGACACGTCAGCACGCGCGACCTGATCGAGATGAAACGGCGCGGTGAAAAAATCGCAGTGCTGACCGCCCACGATTATCTCTTTGCTAAACTGGTCGATGAAGCTGGCGTCGACGTGGTCCTGGTCGGTGATTCGCTGGGCCAGGTGGTTCTGGGTTACGCCTCAACGCTGCCGGTTACGCTCGAGGAAATGATTCATCATGCGGCCGCCGTACGCCGTGCTGTGCACCGGGCCTTGCTCGTGGTCGATCTGCCGTTCCTCACCTTTCAGATCTCCGCGCCCGAGACCGTACGCAACGCCGGCCGTGTACTCAAGGAAACCGGGGCCCAGGCCGTTAAAATGGAAGGCGGTGACGAACAATCCGCCGAGCATGTGCGGGCCCTGGTGCGCGCCGGCATTCCGGTCATGGGCCATGTCGGGCTGACACCGCAGTCCGTGCACGCGCTGGGCGGCTATCGCGTCCAGGGCCGCGACGAGCAGAATGCGCAGCGGATTCGACAAGAGGCGCAGCGACTCGAAGAGGCAGGTTGTTTTTCCCTGGTACTGGAGCTGGTTCCCGCTGTGTTGGCCGGTGACATCACGCGCTCGCTTTCCATACCCACCATCGGCATTGGCGCGGGCCCCATGGTGGACGGACAGGTGCTCGTATTGTACGACATGCTGGGTCTCAATGATGAGTTCCGCCCAAAATTCTTGCACCATTTTGCCACGCTCGCCGGTCCGGCCCGCCAGGGCCTGGCCGATTACGTGCGCGCAGTGCGTGACGGCCAGTACCCGGGCACAAATCACTCCTTCTGATTCGATTTCATGCGAGTCCTGAACGCGACCGCCGAGTTGCGGCATCAGGTGCGCGCGTGGCGCACGCAAGGCAAACGCTGCGCGCTCGTCCCCACCATGGGCTTCCTGCATGAGGGTCATCTGTCGTTGGTCGATCACGCACGCAGGCACGCCGACATCGCGATCATGTCGATCTTCGTGAATCCGCTGCAGTTCGGGCCGCGCGAGGATTTGGCGACCTACCCGCGCGATCTGGAGCGGGATCTCGAGCTGGCCCGCGGCCGCGGCGTGGACGCGGTGTTTGCCCCCGCCAGCGCGGAATTGTTGCCGCGCGAACGCCCCGCTGTGACACTCATTGCGCCTGACCTCACGGACCGGTTGTGTGGTCGGTTCCGCCCCGGTCATTTCGAGGGTGTGCTGACTATCGTGGCCAAACTATTCAATGCAACGCAGCCTGACGTGTCCGTGTTTGGACAAAAGGATTTTCAGCAATCAGTGCTCATTCGGCGCATGGTAGCCGATCTCGATTTTCCCATCCACATCGTGATCGCGCCCATTGTGCGTGAGTCTGATGGCCTGGCCCTGAGCTCGCGCAACATCTATCTCACCCCCGAACAGCGCGCGGCGGCAGCCACGCTGTTTCGAGCGCTGACCGCTGGACAGGCCACATTTGCGCGAGGCCAGGATTCGGCCGCGCAGATTTGCGCCGCCGCGCAGGAAACGTTGCTGGCCGAGCCACTGGTGCAGACTCAATACCTCGAGTTGGTAGGTCCGGAGCGGCTGGAACCGGTCGAACGGGCCCGTGCAGGAGACGTCCTGGCAGGCGCAGCGTTCCTGGGCACGACTCGTCTCATCGACAACATCATCCTGAAATGAGTCGAACCAGTTTCGACCTGGCCGCCGCGGGTGAATTGCCCGCTTGGGCCTGCGTTTCGCCGCAGCGGCACGCGCACATTGCTCGCGTTGCCACGATACTCGATGAGTGGGCCCAACAGCTGGCGCCGCAGCAGGCAGACTCTTGGCGCGCCGCCGCGTGGTTGCACGATGCCCTGCGTGATTCCGATCCACACAAGTTGCTCGATCAGGTGGACCTGCGGTTCCATTCCTGGCCCGGCGCGCTGTTGCACGGACCTGCCGTGGCCCGCCGCATTGCCCAGGAGCAGCCCGATGCGCCGCAAGCCGTGCTGGATGCCGTGACCTACCACACGGTAGGCCACCCCCGTCTGGAGCCGCTGGGACGTGCCCTTTACCTGGCCGATTTTCTGGAGCCAGGACGCAGTTTTTCCCCCATCTGGAGAGCCGTGCTGCGCGCACGCATGCCCCTCGCCATGGATGACGTGTTGCAGGAAGTCGTGCGTGCTCGCATGACCCACATGTTGCGCCACAACCAGCCGCTGCGCCCAGAAACCATGGAGTTCTGGAATACGCTGGTGAGGCGCACATGAAGCGCCCGTTCCAGCTCTTCATCCTGTCCGCCAGCAGTACCGCTGCCGTTGCGTTTCTAGTCTCGTTTGCTCTCGGTTTGCGGCCTCGGGCCAACTCGCCCATAGAGGTGGCGGATCCCGTGCGTGCTGTACCTGGCGTCTTTTCCGGGCGTAGGGTCGAGGTCTTCAACGCGGCTGGCATCCCAGGGCTGGCCCGCAGCGCAACCGAGTCGCTTCGGGCCGGTGGCTACGATGTGGTCTACTTCGGAACCCTTACCCGAGCGCAGGAAAGCCGATCGATCGTCCTGGACCGCGTGGGGAAACCAGACATTGCCAGAGCGATTGCCGCGCGCTTGAACATCAGGAGAGTGGAAACACGCATCGACTCGACGCGTCTGGTGGAGGTGACCGTAATCCTGGCTGCAGACTGGCCCGCTCTCGACAGCACGGTCACCCGCCCACCAGAAAACCGTCGTTGACGGCACTTCCTCTTACCATTCTTCTTACGTTTTTCCTTACGTTTTTCCTTACGGTTTTTCCCTTCGGATTGCCTCACTCATTCCAACCAGGCTCAAGTACGGCCCGGGCGGTCGCAGCTCGTGTTCCGCACGCAACTGCCCACAAGCGGCGGCAATGTCTCGGCCTCGTGGACCGCGCACAGTGGCTTTCACGCTCCGCTCGTGCAGTATGTCCAGGAATGCCAGCAGTCGGTCTTTGGTTGAGGGGCGCCAGGGCGAGCCGGGAATGGGATTGAACGGAATCAGGTTGACGTGAGCCCCAAAGGGCCTGACCAGCTCAACCAACTCGTGGGCCAGTGCAGGCGCGTCATTGATGCCGTCGATCATCACGTACTCAAACGTGATGCGCCGTCCACCCGCGGCATCAAACTTCCCCAACGCGTCCAGCAGTTCGGGTAGCGGATACTTCTTTTCAAGAGGCACGAGCTTCTGCCGAAGCTCGTGATTGGGCGCATGCAACGAGACGGCCAGCCGGAATTGCTCCTTGCGTTGCGCCATTTCCAGAATGCCCGGAACGACGCCTACGGTAGAGACCGTGATGCGACGGGACCCAAAACGGTACGCCCGGTTCAGCAGCATCAAGGCGCGTAGCACGGCCCGCCAATTCATTAGCGGTTCGCCCATGCCCATGAACACGAGGTTCGACATGGCTCCCCGCCCATGCTCGCGCGCCCAGCGACGCGCACCCCGGAATTGTGCTACGATCTCGCCGGCCGTGAGCTGTCGTCGGTAGCCAGACCAGCCGGTTGCGCAAAACACGCAGGCCATGGCACAGCCGGCCTGCGAGGAGAGGCACAACGTCATGCGGCTGGTGGTCGGAATCAACACCGACTCGACGAGCTCGCCGTCGTGCAATCGCCACAGGTGCTTGACCGTCCCATCCATTGATTGGGCGGTGTGCGTGAGCTCAGGCGTGCATAACTGGAAGGCGGTGTTGAGTGCTGCGCGCTCGGGCGCGGGCAGATCAGTCATTTCGGCGAAGGAGATCGCGTCTCGCTGATACAACCAGACCAGGGCCTGGCCTGTACGATAGCGACCCTGACCTCGTCTTTCGAAATGCTCAACCAGCAGCTGCTCTACTGTGGTGGGCGGCATTTCAAGCAGGTCGGGCCGCGCTGTTTCAGCCGCCTCGGGCTTCACGGACCCAGACCGATCTGCAAGCGGAACGTGTACGTAGCGCCGAAATCACTCACCAGGTTCTCCCTCACCACGCCCAGCGTGTAGCGATTCAATTGCAAGCTTGCCGCCAAGACGGGCGTCCAATGCGCCTGCAGAACGTCGGGTTCGCGGGCCAGCCCGGCGGAGACCGAGCCTCGTTCTTTCCAATCGAACCGAGCGGCCAGTCGGTGTACCGGTCCGACTACGCGCGCATCGGCCTGAGCGCCATACGACAACCCGATTCGATACGGGTCGCCCAGAAACGATGGCAGCTCGACTTCAGCGCCCGCCGCCCAGGCGAGCTCATCGGCCTCACTCCCCGCGTACGCACCGACCTGCACTCGCCAGGGCAGGGTGAATGTGCCATTGAAACCCGCGCCCACGCCCACTACTGGATCCGTTTCATTCAGGTTGTCGCGTGTGTAACGGGCCGATGCTCCCACGGTGAACGCGGGGCTCACACGATGGGCAGCGGCCAACGTGAAATGATTCTCACCCAGATCGAACTCTTCCGCGCCAGGACCGCTGGGTGAATCATCCGTGCGCGTGAAGTCATCGATACCCACATGCTCCAAGCCGGCCGCCAGGATCGTGCGGTCCAGTTGGAGGGCGCCCGCCGCGGCCAGCCCGCGCAGCTCGAGCGACTCTGGCGTGCGCAGATTAACGACTAGCACCTGCGCGCGATAATTCCCGGTCGTAAGGCCGGCCGGGTTCCAGAACGTGGCCGCAGCACCCGTGACGATCGCGTCCGGAAGTGCCGAGGTCCGAACCGGCCAGTCCACCAGCCTCTGCGCGTGTCCCACCGCCGGAATCACCGTGTTCAGCATCACCGCGAAAGCCAACAAACGTTCAACCTGCATGCAATCTCCACGTGGTTGGCGCACTCTTGCGTCCCCCTTAACTTAACCGGGCTGCCCCATTTGCGAACACCTGACAGGATCCGTGAGGCTCCCCTTTTGTTGCTGACCGAGCTGTTGACCATCGATCGCGTCAAGATCCCGCTCCAGGGCAGGACCAAGGAGGATGTCCTGCGCGAATTGGTGAGCGTGATCGCCAATGGCGGCGATGAGCAGCAGCGAGCCGAGCTCTTGCGCGCTGTGCGCGAGCGCGAGGCTGTGCTCTCTACTGGCATCGGCAACGGTGTGGCGATTCCCCACGGCAAGTCATCGGTCGTTCCCGAGTTGCGCATGGCGGCCGGTACCGTGCACCGGCCGGTCGATTTCGATGCTCTGGATGGACAACCCGTTCAACTGCTCTTTCTTCTCGTCGGTCCCGAATCCGCCGCCGGTCCGCACATCAAGGCACTCAGTCGCATTGCGCGTTTGATTCGCAATGATGACGTGCGGCGCACTTTGCTCGCCGCGCAAACACCCGAACAATTCCTGTCAGCATTGAAAGACGCGGAGCGCGTTTAACGGCCTGCGGCCGGGCGCTAGGAGGCGAAGTAAGGAGACGACGAACCGGAGTCCGTTACGCCGAAAGGCGCGCCCGCGGTGAAACTCGCGCGCCCACGAAGTGCGCCCACGAAGTGCGCCCGCGCGCAGCGCGCAGATGCAAGAAGCCCCCAGGTGCGACACATCGCAGCCTGGGGGCTCTCTTTCCGCTGGCGGGATCAACCTCATTGTGTTCGGACTCGCCACGTGTGGCGATCGAAGTTGCTTCCCTGACCCTCTCCGCGCGGTCAGCGGATCAGGTGCCCCGGAGCTCAGGGGCATACAGTTGCGACCAGCGACCCCGCAACCGGCTCATCGATGGACCGAACCTCTCGACGAGCTGCCGACACACAGATTCCTGTACATCGGCCGCGCACTCGAAGTAGCGACCGCACTTCAAACGCGCATGAGTATTCTAGCGCACGTGTGTTTTACTGACAAGTCCTTCGGGCCGATTTCGGAGCATCACACTTCGTTTGTTTCACTCTTGCCACGCAACTCTTCATCATCACGAATGATGATGCGAATCGCGAGATCAACTTGAAAGCGGAGACTGCCAACCAACTCACGCAATGTGCGCATTTTCGTGTTCTGGTTTCCGGCCCGTATGGTTGCCATTGCGATGGTACCGCACAGTTGGGATAGCTGATCGAATCCGGATGCATTGAATTGCAGTCGCAGTTGATCGGCCGCGCGCTTGAGACTGGTTTGATACGTTTCTGCGTTGGTGCGCGCGGTGGCGTAGTTTTCGACTAATGAATTGATGCGCGCAACCTTCGGCGTAAACGCCTGAAGTTCGGCAACTTTGGTCGCGGCCACGGGGCTCAGTCTGCCTGCCATGGTCCGGAAGGTAACGCTCGGCGGAGGCGGTCGTCGAGCGGTGCGCTTGTCCGTGCCGGGCTGGCGCGGCATTTTTGCCGCTGGCAGATGCGCCATTTTCCTTTGCACGGGTCACGCATTGAAGCTGCAGCCGTACGCGCCGGCCATGGTTTGGGGCGCGTTTTTGCTGTTCCTGGGTGGGCGGAGCGAGATCCCGACGGTCCAAGCCGACCTGCCGCTGGACAAAGCCGCTCACTTTCTTTTGTACGGCCTGCTTGGCTGGCTGGCGGCGCGCGGCTGGACCGCGCTGAGACAGCCGGCCCGGTTTTGGCCGCTTTTCTTTGCCGTGGTGGTTGGAGCGATGGATGAACTTCATCAGAGGACTGTGCCCACCCGCTCGGCGGAGTGGCTCGATTTCATCAGCGACGCGGCCGGGATTACCATTGCGTATACGGTGCGCAGCCATCGGGCCGCGGCCCGAGTGAGGAATTCTGGATGAGTCAGGCCACGCATTACCGAACCCACCTGGCTGGATCGCTGCGCCTGGCCGATGCCCAGTCGGAGGTACGGCTCGTGGGATGGGTGCATCGTCGTCGCGATCTGGGCGGACTCATCTTTGTTGATTTGAGAGACCGGTCGGGCCGCGTGCAGCTGTCTTTCGGGCCGAACGCAAAACCTGGCGTCCTGGAAACGGCCCGCCGGCTGGGTCAGGAATGGGTCATCAACGTTGCGGGCGTAGTCAGCCAAAGGCCCGCCGCCAACATCAATGCGGAGCTGGCCACAGGCGAGATCGAAATACGCGTTCATGAACTGGTCGTTCTCAACGAATCGGAAACACCCGTAATCCCGGTTGCAGTGGCGCCTGGTGATGAGTTGCCCGCGGAGGAACTGCGCCTGCGCTACCGTTACCTCGATCTGCGGCGCGAGGATTTCCAGCGTGCGCTGTCCTTGCGTCACAGCGCCATGCAGGTCGTGCGCAGGCATTTGAGTGCCAGCGGCTTCTTGGAAATCGACACCCCCATGTTGACGCGTCGTACACCGGAAGGCGCGCGCGACTTTCTTGTCCCCAGCCGGTTGCATCCGGGCGAGTTCTACGCGCTGCCGCAATCACCGCAGATCTACAAGCAGTTGCTCATGGTGGCCGGTTATGACCGTTATTTCCAGATCGCGCGCTGTCTGCGCGACGAGGACTTGCGAGCCGATCGCCAGCTCGAGTTCACGCAGATCGATGCCGAGATGGCGTTCGTCACGGAAAGCGACGTGTTTTCGGTGGCCGAAAGCATGATTGCGACCGTGTGGCGTGAACTCCTGGGGATCGAGCTGGCCACGCCCTTCCCGCGCCTGACCTACATCGAAGCCATGGAGCGGTATGGCACGGACAAACCGGACCTGCGCTTTGGCCTGGAATTTCAAGATCACACGGAAATGCTCGGTCATACGGAATTCCGCGTTTTCCAGGAGGCCCGGGTCAGTGGTGCGCGTATCCGCGGTGTGGTAGCGCCGGGTGGCGCCGCCCTCTCGCGCAAAGAACTCGATGGGCTGGCTGACGTAGCCAAAGCCGCGGGCGCGGCTGGCGCGCTCTGGGTGCGCCGCACGGAAGAGGGTCTGAACGGCAGCTTTGCCCGATCTTTGACTCCCGAGCAGACCGCTGCCTTTACCAAAGCCGCAGCTCTCGATCAGGGCGACCTTTTCGTCGCCGTGGTTGGGCACTTTCGCTGGGCGACCGGCCGACCCGAAACGCGCAGCGCCTACGTGGATGGCGCGCTGGACGCGCTGCGCCGCCACCTGGCGGATCGCCTGAATTTGAGAGGCCGGTCGGGTCATGCCTGGGCCTGGGTGACCGATTTCCCCATGTTCGACTGGGATGCGGATTCCGGGCGAGTGGTGGCCGCCCATCACCCGTTCACCATGCCCCATCTCGAGGATGTCGACGCCCTCGTACGTATCACGGGAACTGCGCCGGCCGACTCGGCCACACAGAAGCGCCTTTATGAGGCGGGGCTGCGCTCCAGAGCCTACGATGCGGTGTATAACGGCAACGAG
This sequence comes from Longimicrobiales bacterium, assembly GCA_050732575.1. Classification (GTDB taxonomy): domain Bacteria; phylum Gemmatimonadota; class Gemmatimonadetes; order Longimicrobiales; family RSA9; genus JBBDWZ01. The sequence goes on along the minus strand of JBOHRF010000001.1, from coordinate 51,699 downwards.
CTGGCCAGCGGATCGATCCGCATTCACGATCAGAGCCTGCAGCGTCATGTGTTTCGCGCCCTGGGCATGACCGATGAAGAAGCGGAGTCGAAGTTCGGCTTCCTGCTGGAGGCATTCCGTTATGGTGCGCCGCCCCACGGCGGCTTTGCCTTCGGATTCGACCGGCTGGTCATGCTCATGGCGGGGCTGAGCAGTCTGCGCGATGTGATTGCCTTCCCCAAGACGACCGCGGCGCGCGCGCTCTTCGAGGGTGCGCCTGCGCCCGTGCAAGACGACGAGCTGCGCGAGTTACACGTCGCGGTTACTAAACGCGTGGAAAGGAGCGAACGGATTGGACAGTAGCACCGTTGAGCACCGCATCGATGCGGAGGGAGCCGATTACCTCACCTTGGCCGGCGTCAATGACGCACACCTCCAGGAACTTGCAAAACTTTCGAACTGCCGCGTGATCCTGCGCGGCGATCACCTGATTCTTTCGGGCGAACTCACGGATGTCGAGCGCACCGTTCCGGTTGCGGAGCGGTTCATCAATCTGGCGCGCACCGGCCAGTCCTTCGACCTGGATGATTTGCGCCGCGCATTCCGCACGCAACGCAACGGGAAAAGCGCGGCAGCCGATGGCTCCTCTGGGCGGTCGGACGATGGTCAGGTGTTGTTGGCCGGATTGCGCAAGCTCATTGCCTCCAAGTCAGAGGGCCAGCGCTTGTATCTGGAGAGCGTGGCTCACAATGACATTGTGGTGGCCATTGGACCGGCCGGCACGGGCAAGACCTACCTGGCCGTGGCGGCCGCAGTGGATGCGCTGCGCAAGAACCGCGTGAAGCGCATCATCCTGGCGCGGCCGGCCGTGGAAGCGGGTGAAAATCTCGGCTTCCTGCCTGGTGATCTGCAGGAAAAGGTCGATCCCTACCTGCGCCCGCTCTACGACGCTCTCGAGGACATCATGCCATCCGACTGGGTGCGGCGCGCGCTCGAGTCGCGCACCATCGAGATTGCACCGCTGGCCTACATGCGTGGCCGTACGCTGGCCGATGCCTTTGTCATCCTGGACGAAGCACAGAACGCCACTACATCCCAGATGAAGATGTTCCTCACGCGTGTAGGCGTGAATTCCAGGGTCGTGATTACCGGTGACAAGACCCAGATCGATTTGCCGCGCCGCGAGGATTCCGGGCTGCTCGAGATCGAGCGTATCCTGCCCGGTATCGATGGCATTGGCTTCGTTTATCTCGATTCCGTAGACGTTGTGCGCCACCGGCTGGTCAAAGAGATCATTGATGCGTACGCCAGCGCGGATGTCGAGCGGACCGGCGAGTGAGCGATCTCCGGATCGACATCAACTTGCCGGGCGCGGCGGCCGAGGACGAATCCCACTGGCAGCATTGGCTGGAGGGCGCCGTGCGCAGCACACTCGAGCATGAAGGCGTCCAGCAGGCGGCCGTTTCCGTCACTCTGGTGGACGATGCCGAGATCGCTCGCCTCAACGCCCACTACCTGCAGCACGAAGGTCCAACCGATGTGTTGTCGTTTCCGCTGTTCGAGAAGGACGAGGCGCCGGTCGGCGACATCTACATAGGCTTCGATCAGGCGCGTCGTCAGTCCGAGGAGCTGCAAATCCCACTCGACACCGAGTTGGCACGTCTGGCCATTCATGGCACGCTGCACGTGCTCGGTTACACCCACCCTGACCTGGATGCTCGGGAACGCAGCGACTTGTGGCAACGTCAGGAAGCCATTTTACAGAAGGTGCTCCGACGTTGAAACGCAGACCGCTCGTACGTGCCTTTAAACGGCATTTGATCGCTGGCCTCATTGTCATCACACCCGTCACCGTTACGGGAGCCGTGCTCTGGTGGGTGTTCCAGCGCGTGGACGGCCTGCTGGGTCGCTTCCTCTATCCCGCACTCGGCATGCGCGTGCCAGGGTTGGGACTGGTCGCGCTCATTCTGCTGTTGCTCGGCATCGGCTGGGTGGCGGAACGCGCGCTCGGCTCACGCATCGTGCACTGGTGGCACGGGCTGCTCGAGCGTATTCCGGTTGCCCGTCGGGTTTACAGCGCGGCCAATCGAATCATTCGAACGGTGTTGAGCCAGCAGGAGCGACCGTTTAGCGAAGTCGTCATGTTGGAGTATCCAGGACCCGGGCGGTGGTCGATCGGCTTCATTGCGGCGCGCGCACCCGATGCTGTTCAGCAAGGTACTGACGAACGCGTGAGCGTGTTCATTCCCAATACGCCCAACGTGGCCACGGGCAGGTTGGTGATTGTGGCGCGCTCGATGGTCAGGCCCATCGATCTGACTGTGGACCAGGTCTTCACCTTTGCCCTCTCGGCCGGCTCGGTCACCCCCGCCAACGTCGCGGCCCATAATACCGCGGAGCGATCCAATCCGTGAACCGCTGGCGACGCGGCCTTGTCATTTTGGTGCGTCTCACGCCTTTCGTTCTGGCGTTTCTACGAGACCGCAGACGCTGGCTGTTCTTTGGCCGTCCGCGGCGCGTGGCCGCGCCGGCGCATGCTCGACGCGCGCACAAGCTCACCGCGTCCATTGCATCGCTGGGACCCACATTCATCAAGCTGGCCCAGGTGTTGGGTGCGCGCGCAGACATTCTGCCGGAACCCTACCTGTCTGCCATTAGCACGCTCCAGGACCAGGTTCCGGCCGATCCACCAGACGCCATCGAACGCGTCATCATGCAAGAGTTGCGCGCCCCGCCCAAGCAGCTGTTCGAGGAGTTCGAACGAACACCGGTTGCCGCCGCCAGCCTGGGCCAGGTGCACCGGGCCCGCGTCAACGGCCAGCATGTGGCCGTCAAGGTGCTTCGTCCAGGCGTAGAAGAGTTGATTGCGGTCGACCTGGATATCTCCTTCCGTGTCCTGTTCCTTCTGAATGTATTCTTCCCCAACCACCATATCCGCGCATTGACCAACGTGGTGCGTGAGTTCAGCGTACGCATCCAGGAAGAAATGAACTTCACGCAGGAAGCGGAACACATCGAACTGTTTCACCAGCATTTTGCCGGCGAACAGCGCATTCGTGCGCCGCGCGTGTACGCCGAGTACACTCGGCGCCGCGTGCTCGTCCTCGAATGGGTGGCCGGTGACAAGATCGATCGCCTGAGCCACCGCTTCGTGGCGGGTGACCTGGACTTTCGCGAGCTCATGCGCCGACTGACCAGCACCTACCTGCGCATGCTGGTGCGAGACGGCTTCCTGCACGCCGACCCGCATCCGGGCAACATCCTGGTACAGGAGGATGGCACACTGGTCTTTCTGGACTGGGGCATGGTGGTCAAGCTGAGCCGGTCCACGCGAGACAACCTGGTCAAGTTGGCATTGGCCGCCGGGCGAGATGATCTGGACAGCATGATCAATGGCATGTACGAGCTGGGCATGATCGATCCGGATATCTCGCGGGCCGAGATCCGCGACGCGGCCGTGGAAATCCTGGCCATCATCACGCGCATTCGTGAATTGGGTGTGCACCAGGTGCAGGACATGGTGCAGGACATCATGAACACGTTCTACACCTGGCCGCTCTTATTGCCTCGCGAGTTGGTCTATTTCTTCCGCGCCGTTGCGCTCCTGGAAGGCATTGGCTTCCGCTATGACCCCGCGTTCAATGGGCTGGACATTGCCCGTCCGGTCATCAAGGACATGAAAGATGAGCTGCTGCGTGCCCAGCTGCGGCAGCCGCAGGAAGTGGCGCGCAACGTATTTGATGACGTGCGCTCCGGGTTCAACGCCATCCGTGATGTGATTACGCGCGCCGAGCGGGAGGAATTTCGCGTGCGCGTGCATCCGCGCGATATCCTGCATCTCGAGCGTTTTGGCCTGCTTCAGGTCCGGCGCATTCTACTCAGCATTTTTGCGCTCACCATTGCTCTCATTGCGTCCATCACATTTCTGGCACTGCGCAATCCCTTCCTGCTGACCGGCGGCTTGCTGGTGGCCGTTGTCATGTTTGTCGTGGTGCTCTTCCTGCCCACGCATCTGCTGGAGAACCCGCTGCGCCACGCGCGCGGGATTCGGCCGCCCTCGCCCGGTCCGCGCAAATGACCCAGCCAACAGCCGAACTTTCGACGCTGCTGGAGGCCTTTGGGCGGAAGCAGAAAACGGCCCTGGCCCGTGCCATTTCCATGGTCGAGAATCGGCGCGCTGGTTTTGAGGCGTTTCTTCATGCTTTGCACAGCCGCCTTGGACACGCCCACCGCATCGGAATTACCGGACCACCAGGCGCAGGGAAGTCCACGTTATCCGCTGCACTCACCCACCAGTACCGACAGAAGGGTGAGCGCGTGGGCGTGGTCGCGGTAGATCCAACATCGCCGTACACGGGAGGTGCACTGCTGGGCGATCGCATTCGCATGAACGAGCTGGCCCTCGATGATGGCGTGTTCATCCGTTCCATGGCCTCGCGCGGCAGCCTGGGCGGACTCGCGATCACGACCAAAGAAGTTGCTGATGTCATGGATGCGTACGGCTTCGACCGCGTATTGCTCGAGACCGTGGGCGTGGGTCAATCCGAGCTCGATGTGGCCGCCGCGTCTGACTCGACCGTAGTGATACTCGTACCGGAGTCCGGTGACTCGATTCAGGCAATGAAAGCGGGACTGATGGAAGCGGCCGACCTGTTCGTCATCAACAAATCGGATCGACCGGGTGCGGATCGAATTGCGCGTGAGATCCAGATGATGCTGCATTTGCGCCACGGTCAGGCGCTGCGCAATGTGCCCGCGCATCATGGCGTTCATCACAAGCGCGTGCGCGCTACGGGCGCACCCACCAGTGCGCCCGTGGTCGCGACCACCTGGGAGATACCCGTTCTTCAGACCGTTGCCGAAAATGGCACGGGTGTCCCGCAACTCGAGGACGCACTGGACCGCCATCGCAAGTGGTTGCAAGATTCTGGAGAGCTGGCCCGGCGCCGGCGCCAGCGGCTGGAAGATCGCGTACGCGAGGCGGTGGCACGCCGCATCCAGACCAACGTATGGCAGGAGTCGGGTGGCCAGGAGCTCCTGGATTCGGCATTGCCCGCACTGGAATCAGGTGCGGAAACACCCTATGGCGTCGCGGACCGAATCGTGCGCGCCGCCCTGGGGTAGGCAAGAGTAAACCAGGGGGTCGAAAGAGGTATGGTCCCGGCAGCGCGGTTCGTGCCGAGCGTTTCGAAAGCGGGAGAACACTATGGGGTTGATGGAAGCTGACCTTCCGGGTAAGCCGGGCACTACGACGAACGGCCTCGCCCTCCGCGTCCGGGAGCAGGACGCTGAGTTGGCGGAATTGCGTGCGCGCCTGGCCGAATGGGAAGCCGCCTTCGATCGGTTGCCGCGCCGCAGTGACGGCAATTTCAGCACGATTTCTGGCGTGCCCGTGGAGCCGTTGTACACGCCCGCTCATGTAGAGGGTGAGCGCGCCTATCTGGAGCGGCTCGGTTTTCCCGGTGAATTCCCATACACGCGCGGCCCGTACACTTCCATGTATCGCACGCGCCTGTGGACCATGCGCCAGTTTGCCGGGTTCGGCACTGCGGAAGAGACCAACGCCCGCTACAAGTACTTGCTGGGCCATGGTCAAACCGGATTGAGTGTCGCGTTCGATTTCCCCACACTCATGGGCTATGACGCGGATCATCCGCGCTCATTGGGTGAGGTAGGCAAGTGCGGTGTTGCCATCTCGAGCTTGGATGACATGGAAACCCTGTTCGATGGCATTCCGCTCGACCAGGTCTCGGTCTCCATGACCATCAACGGTCCAGCCATCATCCTGTTCTGCTTTTATGTGATTGCCGCGGAGAAACAGGGCGTCTCGGCCGATCGGCTGCGCGGCACCGTGCAAAACGACATCCTGAAAGAGTTCATGGCCCAGCACGCCTGGGTCTTTCCGCCCGAACCTGCCATCAACCTGATCATCGACATGTTCGAGTGGTGCTCGCGGAACGCACCGAAGTACAATCCCATCTCGATCAGCGGCTATCATATCCGCGAGGCCGGCGCAACGGCCGCGCAGGAGCTGGCCTACACGCTGCGCAATGGTTTTGAATACGTTGAGCATGCCATAGCGCGCGGTCTTAACGTGGACGAGTTTGCGCCGCGCCTTTCCTTCTTCTTCGATGTGCACAACGACTTCTTCGAGGAGATCGCCAAATTCCGTGCTGCCCGTCGCATCTGGGCGCATCAGCTGCGCGACGTCTACGGTGCCCGCAAGGAAGAGTCGTGGCGTTTGCGTACGCACGCACAAACCGCCGGTGTGTCCCTGGTCGCGCAGCAGCCGGAGAACAACATCGTTCGGGTGGCCTACCAGGCACTGGCCGCCGTTCTGGGCGGCACGCAATCACTGCATACCAACTCGATGGATGAGACGCTGGCCCTGCCCACGGAGAAGTCGGTGCGCATTGCCCTGCGCACACAGCAAATTCTGGCCTACGAGACCGGTGTGGCCAACACGATTGATCCGCTGGCGGGATCGTACTTCGTGGAGGCACTGACCGACCGTCTGGAGCGTGAAGCCGAGGAAATCTTTGAGGACGTACAGAAGATCGGCGGCGTGGTACGCGGCATTGAAGCCGGGTATTTCCAGCGCGAGATCGCACTCAGTGCGCAACGCCAGCAGCAGGAAATTGAGGCGAGCGAACGCACCGTTGTGGGGATGAATGCATTCGATGAAGGCAACCAGAGTGCCGACATCGAGATCCTGCGCATCACGGATGCACCGGAGCAACGGCAGCGCGCACGCCTGAGCGACTTGCGCCAGCGCCGCGCTGAGGCCGCCGTCAATGCCGCACTGGCCGAGCTCCGCCAGGCTGCGCGTGAAAAGCGCAACGTAATCGAGCCCATGCTCGAGTGCGTGCGCAGATACGCCACTCTTTACGAAATCCGTCGCGCGCTGGAGGATGTGCACGGCGCCTACAAGGAGCCGGTCTTCTTCTGATGCGGCGACACCGCGCCATCTTCCTCGACGCGGGCGGAACCCTCATCCACCTCGACCGCGCCTTCATCCTGAACGCGTTGGCGGACGTCGGCGTGAACAAGGATGAAGCGGCTTTCCTGATTGCCGATCAGGCCGCGCGCGAGCGGCGCTCTGCGGCCATTCGCGGCGGCGAAGTGCTCGACGACGCAAGTTCCTGGCGCATTTACGCGTCCCATTTACTCGCGTTGCTGGAAGCCGCCGGCGAGGCCGCGGAGTCAGTGTACGCCCGGGTCCGGGCCCGCCATCGGGCGGGCACGTTGTGGACGCATGTCGAGCCGGGTACGGCCGAGACCTTGGCTGAGCTGAAGGCCCGCGGTTACAAGCTGGGCGTCGTATCCAACGCCGATGGCCGCGTGGCCAGCTTTCTGGAATTGGTAGGGCTGGGCCGTTGGCTCGATTTCGTTGTCGATTCCGGCGCTGTCGGTGTGGAGAAGCCGCATCCGGGTATTTTCGAGATTGCGCTCCGGCAAGCGGGCGTGCAGCCGGCAGAGGCGGTGCACGTGGGCGACGTTTATGAGGTCGATGTGTTGGGCGCGCGCGCGGCCGGCATTGAAGCGATCCTGCTCGTGGCAAGCGGCGGTCCCGCGCCCGCTGGTGTGCGCACCATTCGCGCTTTCAGTGAGCTGGCTCTTCAAGTCGACTGAGCCCGCATGGCTCCGTCTTGGCCGCGGTCGGACATCGTGATCGACAACTGGTGGCAGTCTTACTTCGGCGAAGATTTCTTTCAGCTTCACCACGACCTCTTTCCGGAAGAACAAAGCCGTGGTGAAGTCTCGGCCATCATCGAACTGTTGGGCTTGCCCGTCGGTTCACGCATCCTGGATGTGCCGTGCGGCTGGGGGCGTCACAGTCACCTCCTGGCCGAGGCCGGCTATGATGTAGTGGGCGCCGATCTGTCCTTGCCATTGTTACGCCATGCCCGCGCGCGACCGGCCGGCCGTCAACTGTACGGCTGGATCATGTGCGATATCCGGTCGCTGCCGCTGCCGCGCGCGAGCGTTGATGGCGTGATCAACGTCTTCACCAGCCTTGGCCTCTTCCAGCATGATGCCGACCATATCGCTGCCCTGGCCGAGCTCCGCCGAGTACTGCGGCCAGGTGCGCCGTTGTTGCTGGAGAGCATGCACCGTGATGAGGTGATCAGTGCCTACGCCGAGCGGGATCACTGGACCCTGCCGGACGGCACCGAGGTGCGTGTGCGTCGTCGTTTCGATCCAGTGGGCGGCATCAGCTACGAGCGCCTGCGCTGGCGGCGTGGTGCCCAGCATGGCGAAAAACGCCATGCCTTGCGGCTACGCACGGCGACCGAGGTGGACTTGTTGCTGGCCCGAGCCGGGTTCACGACTGTTCGTTACTGCGGCGATTGGGACGGTGCACCACTCACGCAACGCTCACCACACCTGATCGCCCTTGCTTCCGCTTGCTAGATTCGTTGCCGCGTCGCCATTCTCATCCACGCTTTTTCGACTGACCCGAGCACAATGGACTCACGTAAGATTCGCATTCTGGTAGCCAAGCCCGGACTGGACGGCCATGACCGCGGCGCCAAGGTCATTGCCAGTGCCTTCCGCGACGCCGGTTTCGAGGTGATCTATACCGGGCTGCACCAGACCCCGGAAATGATTGCCGCCGCCGCCGTACAGGAAGACGTGGACGTGGTCGCTCTTTCCATACTCTCGGGCGCGCATATGACGTTGTTTCCGCGCATCCTCGAACTCTTGCGCCAGGATGGCAAGGATGACGTACTCGTGATTGGCGGTGGCATCATGCCCGAGGAGGATATCGCCGCCCTCGAGACGCTGGGTGTGGGCAAATTGTTCGGACCCGGCACACCAACCACGGCGCCTATCGACTTCGTGCGCGACTGGTTCGAGCGACATGCAACAAAGCAGTAAGACGCGCACGCCCCGTGCACGTTCGCGCCTGACCGAACTCAGCACACAACTGCGTGCGCTGGAGGCGCGCCTGCGTGAGGGCGGTGGGCCCGAAAAGATCGAGCGCCAGCATGCCCAGGGTAAGCTCACCGCGCGCGAGCGTATTGCGTTGTTGCTCGATCCCGGTGCGCATTTTCTGGAAATTGGCCTGTTGGTCGCCTACGATCGCTACGATGGGCAAGCGCCAGCCGCGGGTGTAGTGACGGGCGTGGGCCTGGTGCAGCAGCGCCCCGTGGTGGTGATCGCCAACGATGCCACAGTGAAGGCGGGTTCGTGGTGGCCTGAGACGATTACCAAGATGCTGCGTGCGCAGGAGATCGCCATGCGCTCGCGCCTGCCCATCCTTTACCTGGTCGATTCCGCGGGCGTGAACCTGCCCTACCAGGGCGGCGTCTTTCCCGGACAGTACGGAGCCAGCCGTCTCTTCTTCTACAATTCTCTCATGCGGCGTTTTCTCCACGTGCCACAGCTTGCCGCCGTCATGGGACCGTGTATTGCCGGAGGCGCGTACTTGCCCGCGCTATCGGACGTCATTCTCATGGTCGAAAACACGAGCTTCATGGGTCTGGGCGGGCCTAACCTGGTCAAAGGCGCAACCGGCCAGAGTGTCAATGCAGAAGAGTTGGGTGGCGCGGCCGTGCACACGGAGATCAGCGGCGTTGCCCACTACAAGCTGCCCGACGACCGCAGCTGCATCGCGCGTCTGCGCGAGCTGATCGCTGAGCTTCCTTACAATCCGCCTGCAGACGCGCAGGTCGCAGTTGTGGATCCGGCTCGCCCGGCTTCCTCCCTGGCCACCATTCTGCCCGACGACCACCGCCAGCCTTATGACATGCGCCAGCTGCTGGAAGCCCTGCTCGACGAAGGCCACCTGGACGAATTCCAGTCGGGGTATGCGCCCGAGATGATTTGCGGAACCGGCCGTATACAGGGGGTTGCCGTTGGCGTCATCACCAATGCGCGCGGCATGATCAAGCCGAAGAAAGGCGGCCCGCCACGTTTTGGTGGCATCATCTACACGGAGAGCGCGGAGAAAACGGCCTATTTCATCGAAACCATGAACCGTCACCGCACGCCCTTGCTGTTCATCCAGGATGTGAGTGGCTTCATGGTCGGATCGGAGGCCGAGCACAGCGGCATTATTCGCGCCGGTGCACGTTTCGTTGAGGCCATGGCCACCGCGACCGTGCCCAAGATCGTGCTGACCATCAATCACGCATCCGGTGCCGGCTATTACGCTATGGCGGGTCAGGGCTTCGATCCCGACTTCATCTTTACCTGGCCGACTGGCCGCATGGGCGTGATGGAAGGGGAAAGTGCCGTCATGGCGTTGTTCGGCCCGCAATTGGAGGAACTGAAGAAGCAGAAACGTGAGCCGGATGCAGAGTTGCGCGGCCGCATAGACGCCGTGCGCGCCGACTACGAGCAGCAGCTCGATGCACGTTACGCGGCGGCGCGCGGTTTCGTGGACGCCGTCATCCAACCCGAGGACACGCGGGAAGTGCTGGCTCTGGCGCTGCGCAGCACGTTGCACAACGCCGGACCGCATGTTGGACCCTTTGGCGCTTTGCCGCAAATCGCGCCGTGAAGCGGACTATCCGTATTGCCGCCGGCCAGGGCTTTTGGGGTGATCTGCTCAGCGCACCTGCGGCCCAGGTGCGGCGCGGCCCCATCGACTATCTGATGCTCGACTACCTGGCTGAAGTCACCATGTCGATTCTGCAAAAGCAGCGGTCGCGTGACGCGACGCAGGGCTACGCGCGTGACTTCGTGCCGCTCATGGCCGACATTCTGCCCGACTGCGTCAAACGCAACATACGGGTGATTGCTAATGCCGGCGGCGTGAACATCGAAGCCTGCCGTGATGCCGTCCTGGCAGAGGCCAGGAAGGCGGGCCTGAAAGACAGCGTGCGCGTTGGTGTCGTACTCGGCGATGACATTCTGCTCCGTCTCCCGCAATTGATTGAACGTGGACACCAACTCTCCAATCTGGACACGGGCAGGCCGCTCACGGACGTGTTGCCGAGTGTGCTCAGCGCCAACGCCTACCTCGGCGCTCAGCCCATCGTTCAGGCGCTGGCGCGCAACGCAACTGTGGTCATCACCGGCCGCTCCACGGACACGGCATTGACCTACGCGCCCATGGTGCACGCGTTTGGCTGGAACAACGGTGACTGGGACCGTCTGGCCGCGGGGGTCGTGGCAGGCCATATCAACGAGTGCGGCGCCCAGGCATCGGGCGGCAATTCGTTGATCGAATGGCAACATATCACGGATCTGGCCGATATCGGGTTTCCCATCATCGAAGCATCGGCCGATGGCAGTTTCGTGGTGACCAAGCATGACGGGACCGGTGGCAAAATCACCCGCGCCGTGGTAGCCGAGCAGATCCTGTATGAACTGGGTAACCCAGTCGAATACATCACGCCCGACGTGGTGGCGGATTTCACTACCATTCAACTCGCGGAGGTCGGGACCGACCGCGTGCAGGTGACGGGCGTGAAGGGACGCCCCAACACCGACAAGCTCAAGGTCTCCATCTCGTATCAAGCCGGCTACAAGGCCGTGGGCACGCTCGTGTATGGTTGGCCCGATGCCGTGGCCAAGGCGCAGCTCGCGGACCGAGTGCTGCGCGAGCGTCTCGATCGCATGGGCGCAACGTTCGACGCCATTCGTACCGAGCTCGTGGGTTGGAACGCAATCCACGGCCACCTGGCCGGTCCACCGCGCGCCGACCAGCCCGAAGTAGAGTTGCGCATTGCCGTGCGCGCAGCGCAAAAGCCGCCCATTGAGATGTTCACGCGCGAGTTGGCGCCCCTCGTGTTGACCGGCCCGCCTACCGTGACCGGGTTTGCGGGTGGCCGTCCCAAGGTGCAGGACATCGTTGCGTACTGGCCGGCCCTGATCGACCGACGCGAGATAGAACCGCATCTGCGTGTCGAGGTCACTTCCGCATGAAAGTGCTGCTGGTCCGCATTGCGCACGGCCGCTCTGGTGACAAGGGCGATACGGTGAATGTGGGCGTGATCGCGCTCCGGCCCGCGCTCTATCCCATCATTGTGAAGGAAATCACGGCCCAACGCGTGAAGCAACACTTCGGCGACATGGTGAAGGGACGGGTCGAGCGCTTCGAGCTGCCCAACATCTGGGCGCTCAACTTCCTGCTGCATGAAGCGCTGGACGGCGGTGGCACGGTCTCGCTCATGACCGACGCGCAGGGCAAAACCTTCTCCACCGCGCTTCTGCGCATGGAGGTCAACGTGCCCGATGATCTGCTGCAGGGTCTATGAGCGAGTATCAGCGCATTCACTATGGCGTGCATGGCGCCATCGCCACTCTCACCCTGAATCGACCGGAAAAGCGTAACGCACTCGATGACCTGACCCTGCGCGAGCTGGCGGAGGCGTTTGAGCTGGCCAGCCAGGAAGACGGCATCCGCGTGATCGTGTTGCGCGGCGCCGGCCCGGACTTCTGCGCGGGCGCGGATCTGGATCAGCTGGAGCGCATGGCCGCTACCTCGGATCCGCTTGCCAACATGGATGATGCGGCTACCATCGGAAATCTGCTCATCCGCATGCGGCAATTGCCCCGACCCATCGTGGCCGCCGTGCACGGCAACGTTTTTGCCGGTGGAGCAGGCCTGGCCACCGCTTGCGATTTGGTCATCGCTACGAATTCAGCCAAACTCAGCTACACCGAGGTGAAACTCGGATTTGTACCGGCCATGGTCATGGCCCTGCTCAAGCGCGTGGTGGGCGAAAAGGTTGCCTTTGAGTTGACCACTCTGGGCACTGTGATTCCGGCGCTGGAAGCTCAACGGCTGGGCTTGTTCAATCGCGTGGTTGCGGATGCCGAACTGGACCGGGAGGTGCAAGCACTCGCCGATGAGTTGGCCACTCGCTCGGCATCGGCGCTCCAACTCATCAAGCGCCTGCTCTACGATACCGACGGCTTCACGTTCGACCAGGCCGTGCGCCGCGGCATCGAAGTCAACACCCTCGCCCGTTTGACACCGGATTGCCGTCAGGGTGTGCAGCAGTTCCTGGCCGGTCGAAAGAGGAAGTCCTGATGAGCCTGTTCCGGCCGTCCCGCAAGAAAACGGGGCCGGACCGCTTCATCAACGCGAAGATCGCGATTTTCTGCCTGGGCGCCGCTATTGCCAGTGCTGGCATCATCATGAAGAAAAGCTGGATCGTCAACGTCGCCATCGGCGTGTTGCTGCTAGGTGTCTGTCTGCGGTTCCTGGGACGCGACCGTTCGCCACCGCCCACAGAGTGATTTCGCGGAACAGATAACGACTTACAGACGAGCACCCGTTGTGGTCGTTCTGATGCTCGTCCCGTAAATCTGTTAAGCTCGAAGCCTGCGCTATGCTGTTGCTTGCGCGGATGCCGATACTGCCATGGTAGTGCCCCGTGCCGTTAGCCAACGTTGGGCGTGGATCTCCTCGAGCAGGCACGAGCCGTCCTGCAGCGGCATTACGGTTACCCGGATTTCCGGGGCGGCCAGAAGCCGGCCATCGAGTGCGTTCTTGCTGGACGCGACGCACTGGTGCTCATGCCCACGGGTGGTGGCAAGAGCCTCTGTTATCAGATCCCATCACAAGTGTTGCCCGGGTTGACCATCGTAGTCAGTCCACTCATCTCTCTGATGAAAGACCAGGTGGACAATCTGCGCGGCCGTGGTATTGCCGCCACCTTCATCAACTCCACGCTCAAGCCCAAAGAGATCCTCGACCGTCTCGAGTCCGTGCGCTGTGGCCTGGTCAAACTGCTTTACCTTGCACCCGAACGATTCGACAGCCCTGCCTTCAAGCAGCAGCTGGGACAACTCGCGGTATCCATGCTGGCTGTCGATGAAGCACACTGCGTTTCCCAATGGGGCAAAGATTTCCGTCCCAGCTACGCTCGACTCGGACGCCTGCGTCGCGATTTGCGCTGCCCGGTCATCGCGTTGACCGCTACGGCTACGCCTGAAGTTCGCTCCGACATTGTGCGCATGCTGGCGCTGCGCAGTCCACAGATCATTGCCCGCGGCTTTGACCGGCCCAATCTCTCCTGGGCCGTTCAACCGGCTGAAAACGAGTCGGCGAAGGATCGTGAATTCGCGCGGCTGCTGAAGCCCGGTCGGCACGATGGCGTTTCGATTGCCTATGCGTCCACGCGCAAACGCGTGGAAGCGCTCAGTGATTTGCTCAACGCACGCGGCACTCGCGCGGTGGCGTATCACGCTGGCTTGTCACCTGCAGATCGGCACCGCTTGCAGGAGAAATTCATTGCCGGTACAGCAGGTGTTGTCGTGGCCACAAATGCGTTCGGTATGGGGATCGATAAGCCGGACGTGCGCCTGGTCGTGCACTATGACCATCCCGGTTCGCTGGAGGCGTACTATCAGGAGGCCGGTCGCGCGGGCCGGGACAATCAACCCGCGCATTGCCTCATTCTCTGTGGCCGCGAGGACTATCGCACTCACGAGTTCCTGCTCGATCAGGCTCACCCATCTCAGACACTTCTGGAAAACGTGTGGCGTACGATGGCCCAACGCATTGCTGCGGATGATGTGCTGCTCACGGCCGATTCCGTAGCGCGCGCCGTGAGCGGGTGCAGTGCACGACAGGCGGAAGCTGCCTTCGCCACACTGCGTCGTTTGGGCTGCCTCGAGATTGTGGCGCACCGCAACGGCCTACCGCGTCTTCGTCTGGTCGTGACCCTGGAGCGCGCTCTCACGTACGCCAATGCGCGTGCTGTGCGGGCCGCTCACTTGCTGCAGGCACTCGGCGACCGGCTGGGCGCTCACCGCCTTTATGCCGGTATTGAGTTCAGCTGGAGCGAGTTACGCCGCCACGGCGATTTCGATGCCGTGATGCAAGACCTCACGTTGCTGGCCAATGATCGGTTCATCGAATGGGAGCCGCATCGTTCGGCCAGCGCCTTTCAGCTGCTGCGGGCACCGACCGCCAGCGACTGGCGCGAAGTGCAGGAACAGCGCCGGCGCGAGCAAATCCGACTGGAGCGTATGCGTGGCTACACGACCTACCCGGGCTGCCGGCGCGCTTTCCTGCTGCGTTATTTCGGCGAGCAGCCCGAGGCCCCTCATTGTATGGGTTGCGACAACTGCCAGGCCCGGTCTACGGCCCGCCTCTGGCCCGGGATAGGGCGGATCCGTCGAACGTGGCGCAAATCCTGATTACGGTCTTGATCGATGGCTTTGCCTGAGTAGAGCGCCCTTCCCACTCTCTGGACGGATGGGTAGCTTTCCGGGTTTCCTGAATGATGGGTTGGGATGGAGATCTACCTCACAAAAGAACACGAGACCTTTCGCAGCCAGGTGCGCGAATTCGCGGAAGCGGAGATTGCGCCCATCGCTACCCGAGCGGATCTGGATAGTTGTTTCCCCTGGCAAAACGTCAAAAAAATGGCCGAGCTCGGCCTGTTTGGCGTCAATGTACCCAGGGATCTGGGCGGTCAGGGAAGGGACTACCTCAGCTACATTCTGACCATCGAAGAGCTCGCCCGTGTCGATGCCAGCCATTCCATTACAGTCAGCGCGCACTCCACACTGGCTACCTCGCCGATCGTGAATTTCGGAAGTGATGCGCAACAGCGCCGCTACGTTCCGCTCCTGGCCAGCGGCCGGGTATTGGGTGGCTTTGGGCTCACCGAGCCCAGCGCTGGATCGGATGCAGGTGCTTCCCGTACCACGGCCGTTCCCTCAAACGGTGGCTATCGCCTGAACGGCAGCAAGATCTTCATTACCCATGCGGGCGTGGGTGAAATCTTCGTCGTAACGGCCGTCACCGATCGCCAGAAGAAAGCGCGCGGCATTACCAGCTTCATTGTCACCAAGCCCACCACCGACTTGGAAGTGACGCGCTCGCTTGGCATCGGGCATGCGCCCGAGCTCGAGCCCTTCATGCATGGTGTGAAGGCGGGCAAGAAAGAAGACAAGATGGGCTGGCGCGCATCGGATACTCGAGAGTTGCTGTTGCAGGATGTGGAGGTGCCCCTGGAGAATCGTCTGGGTCAGGAAGGCGACGGCTTCATCAACTTCATGAAGACGCTGGATGCAGGCCGGATCGGCGTGGCCGCGCTTTCCCTGGGACTGGCTCAGGGCGCCCTGGACTCGTGCATCAATTACACTCAGGGTCGCCGCCAGTTCGATCGACCCCTCAAGGATTTTCAGGGTATTCAGTTTACGCTGGCCGATATGGCGACCGAGATCGCCGCGGCCCGCCACCTCATCTATTACGCCGCCTGGCTCAAAGAGACAGCACGTCCCTACACTCAGGCGGCATCGATGGCCAAGTTGTTCGCTAGCGAAGCCGCAATGCGCATTACCACGCGCGCCGTCCAGCTGCACGGTGCCCATGGCTACAGTACGCAGTACGCGGTCGAACGCATGATGCGTGACAACAAGATCTGCGAAATCGGAGAGGGCACCAGCGAAGTGCAACGCATGGTCATTGCCCGTAGCCTGTTCGCTGATAGGCCCGAAGACCCGGGAGCATGAAGCGAGAGATTCTCATATCCGCCACGCCGCAGGAAACGCGCGTGGCCATTCTGGAAGATGACACGCTGGTTGAGCTCATGGTGGACCGCGCCGATACGGAGCGGATCGTGGGCGATATTTACCTGGGTGCGGTCCAGGCAGTCCTGCCCGGCATTCAGGCCGCATTTGTGGATATTGGCCTCGAGAAAGCCGCCTTCCTCCACGCTTCCGACGTTTCGCCCGAGACCAATGGCGCCGATGATGACGCCGATGATGAAGAGGACGAAGATGAGCGCGATCGACGCAAATACTCGCCCATCCAGGACCTCATTCAGAAGGGTGAACGCAAGCTCGTTCAGGTCTCCAAGGAGCCCATCAGCACCAAAGGTGCGCGGGTCACCACGCACGTCTCGTTACCCGGACGTTTTCTGGTCTATATGCCGGGCTCACGTCACATCGGTGTCAGCCGCAAGATCCAGGAGCGCGACGAGCGCTCCCGCCTGCGTGGCATTGCGCGCGAAGTAGTACCCGAGGGTGCAGGCGGCGTCATCATCCGTACGGTCGGTGAGGAGCTCACGCGTGAGAAGTTCGAACGCGAGTTCAACACCTTGCACGGCACCTGGAAGAAAATCCAGAAAAAGGCAAAATCGGCGCGGCCACCGTCACTGATTCATCGCGAGGCCAAGCTCACCAGTGGCATCATCCGCGATGTGTTCACCGACAAGGTGGACAAGCTCATCATCGACAACAAGGATGTGCACAACGAGGTGCGGCAATACTTGCGCGCCATCGACCCCGAGCTGATGGAGCGCGTGCAGCTCTACTCGGACCCCGTGCCCCTCTTCGACGTGTACGGCGTCGAAGATTCCATTCGCGAGGCCTTCCAGCGCCGGGTCGAGTTGCCCTCCGGCGGTTACATCATCATCGAGCCCACGGAAGCACTCGTTTCCATTGATGTGAATACCGGTCGCTACACCGGCAAGAAGGATCCCGAGAAGACCATTCTCAAGACCAATCTCGATGCCGCTCGTGAAGTCGCACGCCAACTTCGTCTGCGTGACATAGGCGGCATCATCGTCTGCGACTTCATCGACATGGAGACTCGCGCCAACCAGGAGCGTGTCCTCCAGGAGCTGCGCCAGCATCTGTCTCGCGATCGGGCCCGCACGCGCGCATTCCAGGTCTCCGAACTTGGCCTGGTGGAAATGACGCGCCAACGCGTGCGCCCCTCGCTTTACCACTCGATGACCGAGTCGTGCACGGCCTGCGGCGGCACGGGCCGCGTATTCCGGCCCGAAACCGTGATCCGCAGAATCGAACGCGCCGTGCGCAGAGCCGCCGTCCAGCAAAAGGAAAAAGAAGTCACCGTCCGCGTGCACCCGCATGTGGCGCTCTTCATCCTGGAAGAAGAGCCCGGCTTCCTGCGCCACCTCGAGCAATCCTTCAAGATCAACGTCGACCTGCGCGATGATCCGCTCATGCGTCAGGACGAATTCCGACTCCTGGCCGGCCCCGCCGACGCCGATGTCACCACCAAGTACGCATTGGGATGAACCCGGTTGAACCGGGATGCCCCGGATAACACCAGACCCCGGTTTCCTCGGGACCACACTCTGGGCCGCCGGATCACCGGTGCAGCCAACCGGTGGGCACCGGTTCAACCCTGGTTCAACCGAACCAACCTGGTTCATCCGGTCCTGCCGATTCATCCGGTTTACCCGCTTCATCCGGTTCATCCGCCTCACCCAATTCATCCGCTGCAGCCGGTTCATCCCGCCTCACCCGGTTCAATCTGTTGCCATTCTGGGTTGACGGTTTTTCTCAGAACCACCAAATTCTACGGTCTGTTACGAAACTCGAGCCGAGCGATATGTACGCGATTATTCAGACCGGCGGTAAACAGTTCCGCGCT
The DNA here is from genome assembly GCA_050732575.1 of Longimicrobiales bacterium. Lineage (GTDB taxonomy): Bacteria > Gemmatimonadota > Gemmatimonadetes > Longimicrobiales > RSA9 > JBBDWZ01. Next base: position 33,398 of record JBOHRF010000001.1, on the reverse strand, counting down.
GAGCCCGGCCAGACCATCAAGGTGCCGTCGTTGTCAGCCGATGTCGGCGACCAGGTCACGTTTGACCAGGTTCTACTGACCGGTGGTGAGGGCGCTGTGGCCGTGGGCGCGCCCCAGGTCGCGGGCGCGCAGGTGACCGGTGAAGTGGTTCGCCACGGTAAGGCCAGGAAGGTCATCATTTTCAAGTGGAAACGGCGCAAGAACTACCGTCGTAAGCAGGGTCATCGCCAGGGGTTCACTGAAGTTCGGATCGACGCGATTCGCACGCGCTGAACAGGGGTAACGCGTATGGCACACAAAAAGGGCGTGGGCTCGAGCCGCAACGGCCGGGACTCCAACTCTCAGCGGTTGGGCATAAAGCGCTTCGGCGGTGAGCATGTGCTGGCGGGCAATATTCTGGTGCGCCAGCGCGGCACTGTATTTCATCCAGGCCGCAATGTGGCGATTGGACGGGATGACACGCTCTATGCCCTGATCGATGGCGTGGTCCAATTCGAGCGTCGCGATCGCAAGCGGCAAAGGATATCGGTCTACCCACTGGCCTGATGCGCAAAAAGCCGGTTCGTCGACCGGCCTTTTCCTTTCTCTCGCCTTACATCACCCCTACTTGTCCCTGCTGGCCCCGTTTCTGCACCCGGATTCACGCGAATTAAACGGGATTCGGGAATGGAAACGAACAAGCGGGCGCCCCGCGCTCTGGTGACTTCGGTGCGTCGGACGGACATCGAGCCGTACACTGCCCTCAAGTGGGTCGGCACGCTCTTCAAGTCGGCCGCCATTTTCCTGGCGATTGCCGTGGTGGGTGAGTTCATTGCCGGCATCCGCTTCGAGGGCATGCGCGCGCTGCCCATTCTCATGGGCGAGCTGGCGCGGACCGTGGTCATGGCCGTAGTCCTGTGGGGCGCGGGCGACCTCACGCGGCTGCTGATCACGGTGGGCAACGATATTCGGGCCGAACGTATTCTCCTGGCCCGATTGATCGACCGTACGCCCGCCCGCGAGAAGCTGACCGAACCCAACGCCCGTGGCGCCGAGCCAGCGCCTGACATCATCGGTCCCGGAGGCCAGGGCGAGGAGGCCGCCTAGTCAGCCTCGTACTTGGCGCAATGCGCGCGCACTTGCTTCCAGTGCGGAAGCCACTTCGTCGATCAATTCCCGGGTAGCGGGCACGGTCAATCCTTCGGCGCCGAGTTGTGAGCGCAAGTTGCGAATCTTGCGCGCTGCCTGCTCCATGCGAATGGCTGCTTCCACCGGGGTCATGGTGGCTTCCGAATCACCAAACGGGTTGTTTCGTTGCGTGTCCGATGGTTCATCACCGAATGGATTTTTTCTCATGATCAACGGCCCCGGAAAGTGGGCGTTCGTTTCTCCAGGAAGGCGGCCATGCCTTCTCGTTTGTCATCACTGGCAAAAGCGGTGAGGAACAATTCGCGTTCGTAGCGTAGCCCGGCTGACAAAGGTGACTCGAGTGCTGCGCGTATGGCGTCTTTGGCCAGCTGCATGGCCAGCGGCGAATGTCCGGCCAGGGAGTGCGCCAGCTGCAGCGTTTGAGCACGCAGTTCGGCGTCTTCGTATACCTGATCTACCAGACCAATGCGCGCCGCTTCATCGGCGCTGATCAGTTCACCGGAAAGAATCAGCCGCATGGCCTGACCGGGTCCTACCATTCGAGGGAGTCGTTGAGTGCCGCCGCCGCCGGGAATGATGCCCAGCTTGATCTCCGGTTGGCCCAATCGGGCCGAGCGCGCAGCCAAGCGCAGGTCGCAGGCCAACGCGATTTCACACCCGCCACCCAGCGCGAAACCATTGATCATAGCCAGAGTTGGCTTGGCGAAATTCGCCACTTCCTCAAAAACGACGCGGCCCGACATGACCGCACGTTGGTCCAGCGCGTTGCGCTCGGCAAACTCGGTAATGTCGGCTCCGGCCACGAAAGCCTTGTCACCCGCGCCCGTGAAAATGACCACACGCGCCTCATCATCCGTGCGCAAATGGTCGAGCGCCTGCACGATCTCGCGCCGCACTGTGCCGTTGAGTGCGTTGCGTTTGTCCGGTCGGTTTACCATGAGGATGGCAACGCGGCCATCCCGCTCCAGCCGCAAGGTCTCGAACGCAGGCTGCTTCAATTCCACGTGTAGAAGCCTTCACCGGTTTTTTTGCCCAGCTTGCCCTGTGCCACCATTCGCTCCAGGATCTCGGGCGGCCGGAATTGCTCGGCACCGAGTTTTTCGTACAGATAGCGCGCTATGTCGAGCCGCACGTCCAGTCCAACCAGGTCGGTCAGCTTGAGCGGACCCATGGGATGGCGGTAGCCGAGCTCCAATGCCTTATCAATGTCCTCTGCACTGGCTACGCCTTCCTCCACCATGCGCATCGCCTCCAGGCCCAGCAGGACACCCAGGCGCGACGTGGCAAAACCGGGCGAGTCTCGAACCACCACGGCTTCCTTTCCCAGTCGGTGCACGTATTCGAGCCCGGACTGGACGGTGGCGGGCGCCGTGTGTGCGCTGTGGATGACTTCGACCAGCCGATTGATGTGCACGGGATTGAAAAAGTGCAGACCAAGAAAACGGTCGGGCCGCCGGAGTTGCGCTTGCAGTTCCGTGATACTGAGACTCGATGTGTTGGTGGCCAGGAGCGCGGTCCTGTCGATGTGTTGCTCGAGAGTACGGAAGATGCTCTGCTTGAGCTCGATGCGTTCCGGTACGGCTTCAATCACCAGATCGCAGCTCGCGGCTTGCGCTGCATCATGCCCCACATTGATGCGAACCAGTGTTTGATCCCGCTCCGCACCAGAGACTTTCTGGCGCTTTACGCCTTCTTCCAGGTTTTCGCGCAAACGGCTCAGACCCTGCTCGGCCAGCTCACGGCTGGCGTCCAGCAGCAGCACGTCGTAGCCTGCCATGGCGCTCACCTGCGCAATGCCGTGGCCCATGGTGCCTGCGCCGACCACGCAGACCCGCTGGATGGTGCGGCTCACACGGTTGGCTCTCGGACCGGAATACCATTGGGCGGACGGCGCGAAAAACGCGGAGCCCGCTTTTCCAGGAAGGAGAGAATGCCCTCCCGAAAATCCGGTGAATTGAAGGCCCTGAGCTGCGCATCCGTCTCCATCTCCAGAACCTGATCGAGCGAGCTCTCGAGACTGCGGCGCAACGTGCGTTTTACGTCGGTCACGATGCCGGCCGGGCCCGCGACGATTTGACCGGCCAGCGTGCGGGCGGCGGCATCCAGTTCACCGGGTGCCACCACGCGATTGAACAAACCCAATCGCTCGCCTCGTTCTGCCTTGATCATTTCGCCCGTATAGAGGAACTCAGCGGCCAGCGCGCTGCCCAGCAGGCGCGGCAGGAAGTAGCTGCCTCCCCAATCCGGATGCAACCCAACTCGCAGGAAGCCGAAACCAACGGTGGCTGCTTCACTGGCCAGCCGCAGGTCGCAGGCCAGAGCCAGGCACGCACCCGCACCGACAGCCGGTCCATTCACGGCCGCAATCACCGGTTTGTTCATTCGGTCGATGAGCTGCACGACGCGCGCGCCCGCGCGCACCAGCTCTTCGAACCGATCGATATCATCGGCTTCGATCAATTCCTGCATCACACGCACATCGCCGCCCGTGCAGAATGCGCGTCCCACACCGGTCAGGATGACACAGCGGACGTCGGCATCCGCTTCCATCTGCGCGAGGGCAGCTTCCAGCTCGTCGCGCATGGTAAGCGAAAACGCATTCAGTCGGGCCGGCCGATTGATGCGCACCCAGCCCACTGCACCTTCCCGCTCGCTGAGGATCTCTGCCTGTGTGGTCATTCTGGAAACACTTCCACAATGGTTGCGATTCCCTGACCCACGCCGATGCACATGCTGGCCAGGCCATAACCACCGCCGCGCCGCCGCAGCTCGTGCACGAGCGAGGTCAGAATGCGAGCGCCGGAGCAGCCCAGCGGGTGACCCAGCGCAATGGCGCCGCCGTTCACGTTGACGGTCTCGGGATCGAGTTCGAGTTCCGTAATACAAGCCAATGCCTGGGACGCGAATGCTTCATTGAGTTCCACCAGCTGAAGTTGATTCGCGCGCAAACCTGCACGGCTCAATGCACGCCGACTGGCCGGTACTGGACCCAGGCCCATGTAGTCGGGCTCCACACCGGCAACGCCCGTGCTGACCACCCGTGCCAGTGGTGAGAGACCCGAATGTTGCCCGCGCTCCGCGCTCATGACCACCAGGGCAGCAGCGCCATCGTTGATGCCGGATGAATTGCCTGCGGTGACCGTACCGTCCTTGCGAAACGCGGCCGGCAATCGGGCGAGCTGCTCGAGGGTGGTGTCCGGTCGGGGATGCTCGTCCTGGTCAACGCATTTGGATTCGCCTTTTCGACTCGGCAGGCTCACGCCCACCAGTTCTGCGGCAAATCGGCCACTCGTTTGCGCTGCCGCCGTGCGCTGCTGACTATGCAGCGCGAACGCATCCTGCTGCGCGCGCGTCACGCCGAAGCGGTCCGCCACGCGCTCCGCGGTTTCACCCAGCGCAACTGTGTAGTCACTGGGGAAGCGCGGATTCGTGAAGCGCCAGCCCAGCACGGTGTCCGCCACCGGCGGCACACCCCGCGCGTATGCCTCTTCAGGCTTCAGCATGACATAGGGCGCGCGGCTCATCGATTCCACGCCACCGGCCACGATCACGTCCGCCTCGCCTGTAGCCAACGTGTGAAACGCACTATTGACGGCCTGCAGTCCAGAGCCGCACAGGCGGTTCACCGTTTGGCCGGGCACGTCGACGGAAAGGCCGGCCAGCAGCGCGGCCATGCGCGCTACGTTGCGATTGTCTTCTCCCGCCTGATTCGCGCAGCCCAGCACGACATCGTCAATGGTGGCCGGGTCTATCGCCGCCCGCTTGACCGCCGCATCGATCGCAACCGCGGCCAAATCATCGGGACGCACTTGGGCGAGCGCGCCGCCATGCCGTCCAATGGGCGTGCGCATTGCAGCGACAATCCAGACTTCGCGTGCCATGTTATTCAGTTGAGGTCAACCCAAACGCTTTTGATCTGCGTGTACAGATCGAGCGCATAGGCGCCGAGTTCTCGACCGTAGCCCGACTGCTTATAGCCACCAAACGGTGAGGCCGCATCGAGCGGATGATAGGTATTGATCCAAACGGTTCCTGCCTGCAGCCGCCGAGCTACTCGATGCGCTCGTTTCACGCTGGACGTCCATACCCCCGCGGCCAGCCCATAAATCGTGCGGTTGGCGAGGGCCACCGCCTCATCTTCATCGGAAAAGGTGAGCGCGGCCAGAACGGGCCCAAAGATTTCTTCTTGCGCTATGGTGTGCTCAGCGGCCACACCATCGAAAATGGTTGGCTCCACCCAGTAGCCGCGCTCGAAACCGTGCTGCTGCCAGCGCCGACCGCCCGTGAGCAGGGATGCGCCCTCGCCCGTTCCGCTTTCGATGAAGCTCAGGACTCGTTTGAGTTGTTCTTCCGAAATGAGCGGGCCCACGCGCGTTTTTGGATCCAACGGGTCGCCCGGCTGCAGCTTTTTTGCCCGCTCAACCAGCTTGTCCATGAGCTGGTCGTGCACGGCCCTGTGAACCAGCAACCGCGAGCCAGCCGTACAGCACTGGCCCGTATTGTAGAAGATGGCGTTGAACGAACCGCGCACTGCCGCTTCGACATCGGCATCGTCAAACACGATGTTGGGAGACTTTCCGCCCAGCTCCAGCGAGACCTTCTTCAGCGATTCCGCCGCATCCCGCATGATGATCTTGCCCACTGCGGTCGAACCCGTGAACGCGATCTTGTCCACTCCCGGGTGGCGGACCAGGGCCGCACCTGCCGTTTCGCCCAGCCCGGGCACAACGTTGAGCACACCTTTCGGAAGGCCGGCCTCCGTTGCAATGGCAGCGAGTTCGAGCGCGGTGAGCGGCGTCTGTTCCGCCGGCTTGAGCACAACCGTGTTACCACACGCAAGCGCGGGCGCCACTTTCCAGGCCGCCATGAGCAGGGGAAAATTCCAGGGAATGATGGCGCCGACCACACCCACCGGCTCGCGCAGTGTATAGTTGAGGACGTTGCCGCGCACCGGGATGGTGTCACCCTGCAGCTTTGTGGTCCAGCCTGCGTAGTAGCGAAATGCATCTACGGTTTCACGCAGATCGATCTGTGCTTCGCGCAGCGGCTTGCCGTTGTTGAGCACTTCCAGCCGAATCAGGTCGGCCGAACGCGCCTGTACGGCGTCGGCCAACCGCCACAACAACGCGCCGCGATCCGTGGCATCCAGACCGCTCCATTCCTGGGCGCCAAACGCGCGCCTGGCCGCATTTACTGCGGCATCAACGTGTGATTCACCGGCCTCGGCTACCTCGGTCAGTACATCGCCCGTCGCCGGATTGTAGACCGCAAACGTAGTCGCGGAATCGACCCATTCGCCGCCAATGAACAATCGGTCGGGCGCTTTGCGAGCAACCTCTGTCTGCGTAGTCGCCATCCTCGAAACCTCGCCCTCACCCAGCCGTTCTCTTCACTCAGCGACCCTTGAACTCGGCCTTTCGCTTCTCGACGTAGGCAGCCAGCCCCTCTTTGGCATCCGAACTTTGGAACAGCAACTGCTGCAGCTCGCGCTCTACCGCCAACGCATCCTGGAACGGCAATTCGGCGCCCGTTTGCACCGACCGCTTGATGTTGCCCACCGCCTTGGACGCCATGTTGGGGGGCGCGAACTGCGCTGCGTATTCGAGTACGCGATCCAGGAACGGACCCGCGCTCTCCGCATCCCATACGTCGGTCACGATGCCCAGCTTCTTGGCTTCATCGAAGTCGAATGTGCGGCCCGTGATCATCAGTTCGATGGCTGCAGCTTTACCCACCAGCCGTGTGAGACGCTGCGTGCCGCCGGTCCCCGGCAACACACCCAGGTTGACTTCAGGCAGTCCGATTTTGCCCGCGCCGCGCCGCGCAATACGCAGGTCAGCGGCCATGGCGATCTCCAGACCGCCACCAACCGTGTGCCCGTTGAGCGCGGCAATCACCAGCTTGGGCGTTTGCTCCAACCGGTTCAGCGTTTCATTGGCGTGCAGACAGAAGTAGTACTTGAACTGCGGCGTCACGCTGTTGAGCATACTGATGTTGGCGCCCGCACAGAAAAATTTCTCACCTGCGCCCGTGAGCACGATCACATGCACGTCATCATCGAAACGGGCTTGCAGAATCGCGTCGTCAAGGTCCCGCATCATCTCGTGCGTGTACGTGTTCGCGGGCGGATCCTCCAATGTGAGCAGCGCGATGCCGCCGCGCCTCTCATAGCGAACCAGCTTCTTCACTGCTTCTTCTGCCGCCGGCTTCGCCATCACTTTCGCCATTGATCCTCCGTTCGTTACGTCCGCCATATGGATGGACTGGGCTCGATCGATACCGCGCTGGCCCACTCCTGCAGGGCACCGGCCGCACCCGATAGATACCCTCGCAAAAAAAGCTGGCTGATATCATCCGCCAGCTTCGCCACCGGCACATCCCGTTCCGGACGATACCAGTTGTAGATCCAGTTCATCATCCCAAACAGCGCATACACCGCAACCCGCGCATCGATCGGGCTGCCCACCGGCGCCACCGCCTGCAGAATTCCCCGGCACGTGTCTGTGTAGCGCCGCTTCGTGGCATTGACCGTCTCACGAAACTCGCCCGTCAGCGAGTGCAGCTCGTGAGACAACACCTTCATTTCCTTCATGTTGTTCACGAAGAAGCGCAGGTGGTTTTCCACCATTAGCCGGAATCGCCGGGGCGGCTCCTTCTCCTGTTCCAGCAGTCGATCCAGATTCTCGTTCAGCGTAGTGAAGCAGTGATCCTGGATGAGGAACAGCAGCTCTTCTTTGCTGCTGAAATAGTAGTACAACCCGGCCAGACTCACACCCGTTGCGCGGCTGATCTCTCGGATGCTGGCTTCGTGGTAGCCCTTTTCGGCAAAGATGGCGGCTGACGCGCGCAGGATCTGCGCGAGCTTGTCATCGTAGGTGCGGCGTGCTTCGGCCATGGGGTGGGGGAATGGGTTCGTACGAACGTCCGAATCAAGCAACCTAGACTCCAGGGCAGGGCAGGGTCAAGCCCTGGCGCCGGCGAGGTTTGCGGCGCGTGCGCGCTAGTGGCGACGGCGCGGACAACACCGTTGTCCATTCCACTTCAACGGGGTATTACCAACGGACTCGTTTCCGACTGGAGTTGCCGAATGTTGCGTATTCCACGTCTGCGGTTAGCGAAAGCCCTGATCGTGACCGCCATAACAGCGTCGATGCCCGCCCTGGCCAGTGCGCAGGAACGGGTTGTATTTCGGATTCCGGTGAGCGGCACCATCGAATTGGGTTTGTCGCCCTACGTGGCGCGCAGCATACGCGAAGCGGAGCGGCAGGGTGCTGCGGCCATTGTTCTGGAATTGGAGACGCCGGGCGGTCGCATTGACGCCGCGCAGCAGGTTGTGCGGGCGTTGCAGGATACCAAGCTGCCCACGTACGCCTTCGTGAATCAGCATGCCTACTCGGCGGGCGCATTCATCGCGCTGGCTACGGATGGAGTGTACATGAGGCCCGGGTCCGTTATGGGCGCGGCCACGCCGGTAGATGGCAGCGGCAACAAAGCGAGCGAAAAGATCGTGAGCGCCATGCGCAGCGAGATGCGTGCGTTGGCGCAGGTGCGCGGCCTGGATCCTCTGGTTGCCGAAGGTATGGTCGATGAGGACATCGAAGTGCCCGGTATCAAGCCGCGCGGGCAGTTGCTCACGCTCACAGATGCAGAGGCGGTCCGGATTGGATACGCTCGCGGCGCGCGCGACTTCGGCAGTGTGCTTTCACAAATTGGTGTAGCCAATGCGCGCGTGCAGGTGGCGCGCCCGAACTGGGCGGAGAATGTGGTGCGCTTCTTCACCCATCCCATGGTGGCGCCCATGTTGCTCTCCCTGGGATTCCTGGGATTGATCGTGGAGCTCAAGACGCCCGGTTTCGGTCTGGCGGGTGGTGCCGGCCTGGCGTGTCTGGGGCTTTTCTTCGGCAGTCATTATCTTGTCGGTCTGGCAGGACTGGAAGAAATCATCCTGCTTGTACTGGGCCTCGCGCTCATCATTGTCGAGGCGTTCGTGATGCCTGGGTTTGGTCTCTTTGGCATCGGCGGTGCGCTTGCGGTGCTGGCCTCAGTTTACTTGAGCCTGATTGGCTCTTTCTCTACTCTTGCGGATCATGGCATGGCTGCAGCTATCGTTTCCACAGCAATCCTGGTCGTTCTGGTCGCGGCTTGGGCTCTGCTGCGTTCTTTGCCGAAGAGTGGTCGTTTCGCCAAATCCGGACTCATGCTGGGCCAGGCCATGAGCAAAGAGACCGGTTACATCAGCGCCGTCGAGCGGCCGGAGCTCGTGGGCACGACCGGTGTGGCCTTGACCGATCTCAGACCATCAGGAACGGCCGAATTCGGCGATGAACGGCTGGATGTGGTTACTGATGGCGAATTCATCAGCGCGGGCACGACCGTCAAAGTCGTGCGCTCGGAAGGGTACCGACATATCGTCAGGAAATCCGCATCCTGACCAGCGTGATTCACTCTTCAACAAAAAGTGAGTTGGCCGATGGATCAATGGTTGTTGGCCTCGCCGATCGTGCTCGTTGTGGTGATCGCGCTCCTACTGCTGTTCGTATTATGGGCGGTGCCTGTGCGCTTGTGGATCGAAGCGGTCTCGGCTGGCGTGTCGGTCGGCATCTTCGATCTGATCGGCATGCGTCTACGGAAGGTCACACCACAGAACGTGGTTCGGCCTCTGATCACAGCGGTCCGGGCGGGAATCAACTTGAGCACGCGCGAACTCGAGACGCACTATCTTGCCGGTGGTCACGTCGATCGTGTGGTACGCGCACTCATCAGTGCCGACAAAGCGAATCTGGGACTCACGTTCGAGCGCGCGGCCGCCATCGATCTGGCAGGCCGTGATGTGCTCGAGGCCGTGAAAGTTTCGGTCAATCCAAAAGTGATCGATACGCCACGTGTTGCCGCCATGGCCAAGGACGGCATTCAATTGATTGCCACGGCGCGCGTCACCATTCGCGCGAACATCAATCGATTGGTCGGCGGCGCCGGCGAGGATACCATCCTGGCGCGCGTAGGCGAGGGCATTGTTTCCACCATTGGCTCCGCCGGTTCGCATAAAGCCGTGCTCGAGAATCCGGACAACATCTCGAAGACCGTGCTGGCCAAGGGTCTTGACGCGGGCACCGCATTCGAGATCCTCTCCATTGACATTGCCGATGTCGATGTGGGTAAGAACATTGGCGCGGAGCTGCAGACCGACCAGGCGGAAGCCGATAAGCGTATTGCGCAGGCCAAAGCCGAAGAGCGGCGCGCCATGGCCGTTGCGCAGGAGCAGGAAATGAAAGCGCGCGTGCAGGAAATGCGGGCCGAGGTGGTGAAGGCGGAAGCCCAGGTCCCGCTCGCGCTCTCCGAGGCATTTCGCTCTGGCAACTTGGGTGTAATGGATTACGCGCGCTGGCAGAACATGTCAGCCGATACGCATATGCGGAATGCCATTGCTGCCCCCGATCAGGACGGAAGCACCGAGGCGCGTTGACACCATGGATGATTTCCTGGGCTACATTCTCCTGTTCGTGATCTTTGTGCTGGGCCCGATCCTGGATCAGGCCCGGCGCAAGAAACAACAGCCACCACCTCGGCAGCGTCCAGGTCTGCCGGGCGCCGATGATGCGCGCTCCGCTCAGATACCCAGACCGCGCCAGGCCACCGGGCGTAGCGAAGTCGAGGAAGAATCCGCTACCACCATGCTGCCCGATGAACTGTGGGAGGTGCTCACCGGCCAGCCGCGCCCCAGACCGGCACCGCAGCCCGTGCCGGCACCGGATGTTGAGCTCGAAGAAGTGAATCTTGAAGAGGCGCGCTATCGAGAAGACGTAGAGGTTGAAACCCGACGTTCCCGAGAAGAAGCCGTGTCGCTCGAGGAGATTCCGCGTTTCGAAGCGCCCGTCGTGGTGTCGATGGAGTCACTGCCGCTGCCACCGCGCGCACGCCACGCGGCGTTTCACGAAAAGCTGCGCACGGTGGCCGAGCCAGTTGCAACTGCGCCATTCAGGAACCTGGCGCGACCGCAACTGCGCGGCCGCCAGCATTTGCGCAACGCCGTGTTGTACCAGGCCGTGCTGGGTCCCCCGAAGGCACTGGAGTAGCTCGCCTTGACCTGCTATTTTCCCAAACCCGCCCAGGTGGCGAAATGGCATACGCAGCGGACTCAAAATCCGCCGCCCGCAAGGGCTTGAGAGTTCGAGTCTCTCCCTGGGCATCAAAAAAAGCGCGCTGAACAGCGCGCTTTTTTTGTTGTTTACAGTTTCTGTTGTGGCAAGAACGTGTGCTTCAGTTCAGGGAAGCACAGCGGCGGACGGTTGTGTTGTCACTTGAATGAAGCGCGACCAGTCGCGCTCGAGAGATACCACGCGACCGCGCGGCGTTTCCAACAAGAGTTGCGATGCGGTACTGGCACGACAGCGCAGCAGCTCGCCCTCGAAGATGTCGAGTGCAGAACAACGAGCGCGTAGTCCCTCGAAGAGAATGCGTTGGATCAGGATGACGTCACCCTTTTGACTTGCGGCCAGGCTCTGCGTGGCGCGGTTGGGTGTGGCAGCCATCTGGACTCCGACTACGTGGTGATGCGCAGTGCCGGAAGTCACAGGGTGCAAGGAGGGTGCCCGGGTTTAGTTGCCTCGGCCCGAGGGTTTCACAGCAGATTGAGTCGCGCGCCCTGACGCGGGCGGTCGCGCAGCGGAGGCTGCTGCACCGCGCCCGCCGATGCCGGCTGCTCCGGCCGGCGACGGGCCGCGCAGCTCCATAGCCATACGTACGGAGCTGGCAGCTCTACCGGAGCGGAGTGCACTGGCCACAGCACCGCCAGCAAGGGGCGCCGTTGCGCCCTGCCGGACCAGTCGTTCAACGGCAGCGGGCAATTCACGCAACTCGGACGCGGCGGCACCGCGACTGCGCCAGCCTGCAATCATGCCCAGCGCAACGTCGCGCGGTACGCCTGTGTCCAGAAGATCGGCCAACGTGTGAATCGCCAGGCCAACTGGTTCACGCGAACGAGCCTCAGCCCGCACCCTTCGGATGGTGGCTTCGTCAACACCGCGTTGCAGTGCGTCCGCAACCGTGATGATCTCCAGTGAGGAGCGCGAGCGGGTTATCGTTTGGGCCCGGGCAAGCTTGTCCAGTTTTTCGCGGACTACCACGATGATCTTGTCGGGCGCGGCGCGCTTGGCTCTGCCTTCCAACACCTTGTCCACCAAGGGCTGAGTCGGCAGGCCGCGGGAGCGAGCGTTGGCCACGATATCAGTGAAGGCGGCGCGGTGCGTGCCCGTCAGGAATGCGCGTGCGCGATCATACGCCGTGGTGCCCGGTCGTTGGGCAAATGCGGCAATTGGATATGATAAAAGCGTTACAGCCAAAAGTGTGAGTAGAGTTTTTCGCGGTTTCATGGGTCTACGCCTGGACGACTGATCGTTTTGAAGACGATTGGACCGGCTGCTTGGTCACATCGTGCCGATCACCACCGTGGCATTTCTGCGGCCGTATCCGTCCTCAATGATGCCCGGTGAACCTTCGGGCAAGTGCCAGCGCAGTCCGTCCAGGAGAAATGCGAACTGGTGCGAACCCTCGGGCAAGACCAATGCGAGGGTCCACCCGTCCGCGGCGCGCGTCATGGCGCGCGGCTGCCACTCGGTAAAACTGCCTACCAACGCGACCGAGCTTGCCGCTGTTTTAGGGAGATGGAATTCCACGTGGGTGCCCTTTTCATCCCGCATCCCGACCCTCACCACGAGCGGGCGAGGACGCCCGAGCGGCCGAGTGGTGCCTGGCTGCCAACTCACACCCAGAGTGGCTCCGGTGTGCCCGGGCGTGCCCAGATTGTAGTCACTCACGCGACGACCAACTTCGGCCGACACGTACACACGGTCGTCAACAAAACGGCCCGCGCGCAAAATTGCACCGGCTTCGGTTTTGTCTGGTCCGTTGAGCACCTGGCCCTCCAGCATCACATCCCACCGATCACGAACCTGCAGCAGGCTAAGACTGCCCCCGCGGTAGGTGCCGTCCCGCGTTCCATTTCGCGCGTTGGCCAAAACACCGCCCAGCGTGACAGATCCGCGATACAAGGGCGCGGCGAGAGTTCCACGGAATCCAAGCACGCGCAACCTGCCCGAGCGCTCAACGGTGGATGCCGTCACTGGGTCGGGAGGCAGCTCGGGATCTACGGGCTGGGTTCGTGTTCGCGCGCCCCACGTGCCGACACTCAGTTCGCCGGTACCGGCGATTTCCAGACCACCAACCCGGTAGGTGAACGTGGGTCGCCCCGTGGCCGAAAGCGCTGTATAGCTGAGGGGATCAGCGTAATGAAGTCCAAACAGCTCCAGCTCGACGTTACTGCGGAGTGCGCCGAATGAGCGGTAGCGGCTGGCGCTCAGTGACACAAGCCCCCACCGGCCATCGTACTGGCGCGCGCCCAGCCCCAAATAGCCGGAAGCATCGAGATTTACGGAAGGCAGGGTCCAGTGGGCACGCCCGCCCAGCATGCCGTACACGCCCACCGAACGGTCGACGAGTCCCGAAGGAGGACGCGCACTGGTAGCCAACGCGTCGATCCAGACGGTCGGCATTTGAGCGGCCGCGCGACCTGCCAACAACAACATCAGTAGCGCGGGTAACGTCCGAAGTTGCGGTGAGCGTCGATTCAGATTGGCGCGTCGTTCAGAGAGTGCGTGCGGGTGGCGGCGCCACCGCTATTACGGCGTTCCGCCCGCCAAAACCATCATCAAGATAGCGTTCGGCACGTGGATCCGTAACCCACTCCTCACCGTCGACGAGGAACATGTACTTATGAAGACCCGGGCGCAGCGGCACCATGCCGGTCCAGACGCCATCTCCATCGAGATCGCGCAGGGCAACGCCCCCGGTTTGCCAGTTGTTGAAGTCGCCGTAGACGGCCACTGACCGGGCATCGGGCGCCGCCAAAACGAATTGAACGTAGACTGGAGAGCCGGAGCTGACCGGGACTACGGTCAGACCCGCTGGACTGTTGGAAACACCGCGGAGCATGGTCTCCGATGGCAGGACTAACGCGAAGACGAGGACAAAGGCACCCGCCAGTCCGAGCGGCAAAGGGCGAATCCGGATGCGGCGCGGCTCGAGCAGCCAAGTGACCAGGCGCGTGGGAAGCGGACCGTGCGGACGCGTCGGCAAGGAAACCATGGTCCGGTTTTCCAGCCAAGCAGGCGCATGCTCGCGGAAGCTCGTGCTGGCCACCCGGTTCCAGGTTTCCCAGCGATCTGCTTCGCGCAGCGCCTCGGGCGTCAATTCTTCTCGCCCGATCTCGCCATCCAAGTATTTCTGTAAGTCGCTCTGCATTTTGGTTATCAACCGCCTGAGCGGTCCATCTGATCCTTCAAGGTCGATCGCGCTCGATGCACCCGCATCTTGAGCGCCGGCACGGAGACGTTCAACCGCTCGGCAATCTCCTCGTAGCTGAAGCCTTCCACGTGCTTCAGCAGGAATGCCTCACGTAAAACCTCAGGCAGGTAGCTCAGTGCGCGTTCCAGCCGATCGCGCAGTTCTGCCCGTTCCATCTCCCGTTCCGGATTTCCCGCGGCCGGGCTGTGCAAGCGCGTCGCCAGCGGTTCGTCCAAACTTACATCATTGCGTCGTCGGCTCTTCAGGTAGTCCTTGGCCGCATTGACGACTATGCGGTAGACCCAGGCGCCAAAACGCTCCGGATCACGACAACGCCAAATGCCGGTGTACGCCTTGACCAGCGTGGACTGCACCAGATCAGACGCGACGTCCGGCTGCTTTGTGTGTCGCAAAGCCGTTCGGTACAGGACGTCCTGGTAACGCTGCACCAGGACGCGGAAGGCCTCGCGATCGCCCGCGCGCACGCGTTGAACGATCTCAGCGTCCTCCACCGGTTCGGCTTCATCGTGTCGCGCCGATTCCCACATCAATAGACGCTATCGCCTCCTGAAACGTCACCAAAACACGGGGTTACGTGGACTTGCCGGTCTCCGAACCCGCCGCTATTCTGGGGCCGCCGGTCGCGGACCACCCGTCGGGGCTCGTGCCCCGCCACTCATTCGGCGGGTCGCGGCCCCGTTGTCATATGTATAGTACAGCTTGCGACGGCATAGAGCATCATCCTGCGCGGTTTCGAGAGGAAATGACGTAAATGGCGGGTCGGGGCTTGGAGGAAGTGGTCGCCGCGCAGACGGCGTTGAGTCATGTATATGGGGATGAGGGTCGCCTGATCTACCGGGGTTATGAGATCCAGGATCTGGCCGAGCACGTCAGTTTTGAGGAAGTCTGTTACCTGCTTTGGTTTGGCGAACTGCCCACGCGCGCCCAGCTGGAAGGTCTTCGGCGCGAACTGAACGAATCGGTCCCCGTCGACAAGCGTGTATTCGACGGCCTGAGGCCAGGCGCCCGGCAGGCACACCCCATGACCCAGTTGGAGGCCGGAGTTGCGCTCCTGGCCACGCTGGATGAGGAAGCCGAGTCGATGAATCCGGCGGCCAACCAGCGCAAGTCGATCCGGCTGAGCGCACAAACCATTACGCTTACGGCCGGGATTGCTCGGCTCCAGGCAGGACAGGAGCCGCTGGCGCCCCGGCCCGGACTGACCCTGGCCGAGCAGTTCCTCTACCTGCTGCGGGGCGAACTCCCGGACGCACTCTCCGCGCGCATTGTCGATGTAGCGTTGATTCTGCACGCTGAACACGGCATGAACGCATCGACCTTCGCCGCGCGCGTCGCCGCCGCCACGCTGACCGATCTTCACTCTGCCGTGCTGGCGGCATTGGCCACTCTCAAAGGTCCGTTGCACGGCGGTGCCAACGAGCAAGTCATGGCCATGCTCAAACGCATCGGGTCGCCCGAAAGGGCCGATGCGTTTGTGCGCGATGCACTGGCACGTGGTGAAAAAGTCATGGGCTTCGGCCATCGTGTGTATCGCACGACCGACCCGCGAGCGCCCATCCTGAAGTCCCTGGCGGAACAGCTGAGTGCGCGCAACAGCGATGGCGGTCCCTGGTTAGCCATCTCGGAGCGCGTGCAAGCTACCATGCGCGAGGAAATGGACCGGCTGGGCAAGAAGGTATACCCGAATGTGGATTTCTTCAGTGCATCCGTGTACTTCACGCTCGGCATTCCCCAGTCGTTGTTCACCAATATTTTTGCTTGCGCACGCATGGCTGGCTGGACCGCGCATGTGATAGAGCAATATGCCAACAACCGCTTGATTCGACCCCAGTCGGAATACACGGGCCCATCGGCTCGATCCGTGACGCCACTCTCTGCCCGGAACTGAACGCCTCGGTAATGTCCGGTTATCGTTTCATTCGCATGCCCGACCGGGGTGAGCCGATCACTTTCGTTGCGGGCCGGCTCAGCGTACCCGACCAGCCGCTGATCCCTTTTGTTGAAGGCGATGGCACGGGCCCGGATATCTGGCGTGCCACACAGGTGGTTCTGGATGCAGCCGTGGCCAAGGCATATGGCCGGAAACGCGCGCTGATTTGGACCGAAGTATTCGCGGGTGAAAAGTCGCTGCGCATAACCGGTGAGTGGTTGCCCGACGAAACTCTGCGTGCACTGCGGGAGTTCAAGATCGGCATCAAGGGGCCGTTGGCAACACCGGTAGGCGGTGGCATCCGTTCGCTGAACGTGGCGTTGCGACAGGCGCTGGACCTCTACGCTTGCATTCGGCCTGTACGCTACATCCCGGGCGTGCCGTCGCCCATGCGCGAGCCGGAAAAGCTCGACATCGTAATCTTCCGCGAGAACACGGAAGATGTTTATGCCGGTATCGAGTGGCCAGCCGGCAGTCGCGAGGCCGAACAACTGCGTTCGTTTCTGAGTGAGCAGCTCGGGGCCGACATCCGCGAGCGCAGTGCGATTGGTGTAAAACCGATGAGCGAGTTTGGTTCAAAACGGTTGATTGCTGCCGCCATCCAGTATGCGCTGGCGCGGGGCCGGTCGTCGGTAACGCTGGTGCACAAGGGCAACATCATGAAGTTCACGGAAGGCGCATTCCGCGACTGGGGTTATGAGGTGGCACGTTCGCAGTTCGGTGCCCAGACCGTTACCGAGTCTGAGGCAGCGCCGCGCAACAGCAAGGTCGTTATCAAAGATCGGATTGCGGACGCGATGTTTCAGCAGCTGCTGCTGCGTCCGGATGAGTATTCGGTGTTGGCAACACCAAACCTCAACGGTGACTACATATCCGACGCGGCGGCGGCGCAGGTGGGCGGGTTGGGTATGGCGCCGGGCGCGAACGTGAGCGATGAAATCGCCGTGTTCGAAGCGACGCACGGTACAGCACCGAAATATGCAGGACAGGACAGAGTCAATCCCGGATCGCTGATCCTGTCGGGTGTGATGATGCTCGAACACCTGGGTTGGCCCGAGGCGGCAACGCTGGTAATGCGCGGACTCGAGCGCGCCATCGCAAGCCGACGGGTCACATACGATCTGGAGCGGTTAATGCCGGGCGCAGCACTGGTGTCTACTTCGGGATTCGGGCAAGAAATCGTCAGCAACATGTGAGCGCGGGGTCAATGGGGAATACAACAATCAAGACGATTCATGCGCGCGCGCCGGAAGTGGAGACGCCGCTGCTGGCCCTCCAGGTTTTTGAACGCGCTCAACAATTGAGCGGTTCGGCCGCGGAAATCGACCAGCGCACTGGTGGGCTGCTGCAGCGGGTAATGAGCGGTGGTGATTTTACGGGTAAGAAAGAGGAATGCTTGCCCCTCTATCCGCCGGCCAACACGATGGGCGCCGAGCGCATCCTGTTGGTAGGAGCTGGAAAACCGGCGGACTACACGTTGGAGCAGCTGCGCCGTTCGGTGGGCGCTACGGTCCGTCAGGCCGAGCGCCTGGGCGTTACCTCGATCGCCCTGCTGTTGGATCACGTGAAGAATTCGAGTGAGCGCATCGGCCCCGAGCTGGCAGCTCGTGGTGCGGTTGAGGCGGCCATCCTGGCCAGCTGGGATCTTCGTGAGTACAAGACCAAACGAGACGACGCGCCTCCGCCTCGCTCGCTCGAGCAGGTCGTATTGGTGGCCGGCAGTGCGGCCGAGAAGTCGGAATTCGAGGAGGCGGCGGGTCCGGCCGCGATCACGGCGCGGTCCGTGAACCTGGCCCGGGACCTGGCGACGCGGCCGGGCAATGTGGTTACGCCATCCTATTTGGCGGGTGCGGCCGAGGAAATCGCCCGCAAACACAGTATGAAATTGACCGTACTCGACCGCGCGCAGATGCACAAAGAGGGCATGGGTGCGCTGCTGGCTGTGGCGCAGGGTACGCAGGAAGAACCTCGCTTCATCATTCTCGAGTACAACCGGGGAGCCAGTGGGCAGGCGCCGCTGGCCCTGATCGGAAAAGGAGTGACGTTCGATGCCGGCGGGATATCAATAAAGCCAGCGGAACGTATGGAAGACATGAAGTATGACATGGCAGGCGCAGCGGCCGTATTGGGGGCCATGAACGGAATCGCCGAACTGGGTCTGGAGACGAATGTTGTAGCGTTGATCCCATCTACGGAGAACCTGCCCTCGGGCAGCGCTTTCAAGCCGGGTGACGTCATCCGTTCGCATGCCGGCAAGACCATCGAGATCGTAAATACGGATGCCGAGGGGCGGCTGCTCCTGGCCGATGCACTTTCCTATGCGCAGCGCTTCAAGCCGGCCGCCATCATCGACGCGGCCACACTGACGGGCGCAGTGGTCGTGGCACTGGGCCAACAAGCCATGGGTCTCATGGGCACAAATGGCGAGCTTATTGAAGAAGTCCGTTCCGCGGGTCAACGCGCGGGCGAACGTTGTTGGCCGTTGCCACTCTGGGATGAATACCGTGAATTGATCGATAGCAGCATTGCCGACATGAAGAATTCAGGTGGCCGCGCCGCCGGCACGATCACTGGCGGTTGGTTTCTCAAGGAGTTTGCGGGCGAGATACCCTGGGTTCATCTCGACATCGCCGGGACCGCATACCGTGAAGAGGCCGTTCCGTATCTACGTAAAGGCGCGACCGGAGTGCCGACCCGGCTCTTCATTGAATGGGTCCGCACGCGAGCACAAACATGATCCTGCGTCGTACCCGGTATTCCTTGCAGCGTTTGCAGATCTTCGCCCCTCTACTCGTTGTTCTTCTCGGCAATCCAGCGGCTGCCCAACAACGACCGCGCCCGGACTCGCTAGCGCGAGATTCGCTGCGCCGCGCAGGTGCTGACACAACGCAAGTGGTGGCCGACAGCGCCCAGCCGCCTGCCATCATGGCCAGGCACGCGCTGGGATTGCGGGCCAGTGCTGCGGCCGCCGTTTGGGAATGGTCGGCCGAGGATTTGTTGCGTGAAGGCGCAGTCACCCTCACCGACCTGTTGCAGAGGATTCCCGGCGGCACGCCCTACCGTGGAGGACTGTACGTGCAGCCAGAAATCGTGGCGCCGCTGGGGCACACGCGGGGCCGCGTAGAAGTACTGCTCGACGGTTACATGCTCGATCCGCTGACCGAATCCAGTCCTGATTTTTCGCGCTTTGAGCTGGCTGAGATTGCGCGCGTGCGCGTGGAGCGCCGGCTCGATGTGACGCGTATCGAGTTGACCAGCCTGGAAGCATCGGATGCGCGGCCACTGTCACGTGTAGAAGCGGGTGTGGGCGAGCCCGATGTGAACGTGTTTCGTGGGCTGCTGGTCGCGCCGCGCTTTCTGATCGGGCCGTTCGGGTTCGCGGTCGAGCGCGTGGACACCGATGGCTACCGCTCGGATGCGCCGGCCGACGTGTTTGCTGGCTGGCTGAAATGGGGCTTCGTGCGCGAGCGGGTGGGCCTTCAGGCGGAGTTGCGTCAAACGCGCTTGCGACGGCTCCCCGACTCTCCCTGGCCCAGCGACGCGCGCCGCCGCGACCTGATCGTGCGCGGGCGATTGAAGCTCAGTGACAAGTGGGTCGCGGAATTGTTCGCCGGGCACTCATCATTTGAGAACGATACGACTACCGAGATTCAACCTGATTCGGTGATCGTAACCATTCCCGAAGCGGACGGGCTGCAGTGGGGTGGCCGGGCCAGCTTCCAGAGTTCTCGTTTCTGGGCCGACGCCACCGCACGTGTGCGCGACCATGAAATACTTCCTTCTCTGCAATTCGACGGTCAAGCCGGTGTGCGCATTCCTCGCTGGGGCGCCGGGTCAGCTGCGTACACGTTGGCCGACTGGCGACAGGCGGGTACGGCGGGCTCTTTCGATGTGCGCGTGCAGGCAGGACCCCTGCTAGGTCTGACCGGGTTTGCCGAAATGACGGGGGGGAGACGGGGAGCGCCCAGCTTTTATTTCTCCGATACCATCCCGGCGCAGTTCAATGAGCGAACCGGTGTCCGATTGGGACTTGCGCTCCAGCGCTGGGGCATTGATGCCAGCGCCGCGCTGCTCCGTTTCGATACGGACTCCTTGCCATCGTTCGGGCTACCCTTTGACACAACCGACCTGCGCTTTGCCGGTGCGGATATCTCGGGCTTTGAATTCACCTGGAGCGTTCCCCTCTATTTTCGCGCGCTCACACTCGAGGGCCATTACTCCAACATCAGAAGCGCGCAGGTGCCGATCTATCTGCCGCGTTTAACCTGGCTCAGTGGTTTGCAACTTCATGCTTCGCCGCTGCCCAGCGGCAACCTCGAGTTGCTCGGCCGCATCGAATTGCGCCACCGCGGTCAGGTACAGGCACCCGCGCTGCTGGAGGACAGTACCTGGGCGCCCGTGGTATTGCCGGACTACACCACGATCGGCGCTTATCTGCAGATCCGCGTAATGGACGTGCGCCTGTTCCTGCGCGTGGACAACATGACCAACGTGGCCCTCACAGAATTGCCGGGACGTGTGCTCCAGACGCCCACCATCTTGTACGGAGTCAAGTGGGATTTCTGGAATTGATCCCGTGCGCTTTACCCTCTTACCGCCAGGCGCTAAGTTCCGCAGCTCACGGGAGGCGGGATGATCCGTAGCATGACCGGATACGGCGAGGCCGAGCGCGATAGTCCGCACGGTCGCGTCCGCGCGGAAGTGCGCACGGTCAATCACCGCTATTTCAGCGCGAACCTGCGACTGGCCTCGATGTTCGAGCGCTTCGAACCGCAGATACGCGAATGGCTGCGCACTCATTTTCCCCGCGGTCACGTCAACTTCTCGTTGCGACTCAACGGGACTTCGGTTGCCGACGGCGGCAGTCCGCTCGCCCTGGATGTGGCGCGTGCTCGCGCTTACCTCGACTTGCTGCGCGCGCTGAAACAGGAGCTCAGTCTGCCGGGTGAGGTGGATGTTGCATTGCTCAGCCGGTTCAGCGACCTGTTTCGTCCGGTCGATGCGGTCGACGCTGAGGCGCTGGACGCCGAGGCTGTGCGCGCCGTAATCGATGCCGCGGCCCAGGCCGCGATCGTGATGCGGGCTGACGAGGGTCGACGGTTGGAGGCGGACCTGCGTGCGCGTCTGGCCGCCATCGAAGACGCGCTCGTTCTCATTTCCGAACGAGCGCCCCTGCGCCTGGTTGCGGAGCGAGATCGCCTGCGCCGCGCTATCGCGGACTTGAGCATGAGTCCAGGCGTCGATGAAGAGCGCCTGGCGCGCGAAATTGCGTATCTGGCCGAGCGCTGGGACATCAGCGAAGAACTCGTGCGGCTGCGCTCGCACCTCGAGCTATTCCACCAGACCCTGGGCGGATCAGCCGACGAGCCGGTGGGCAAACGATTGGGGTTTCTGACCCAGGAAATGCATCGCGAAGCCAACACGATTGGCTCCAAGGCCAACGACGCCGACATCGATCATCGCGTGATCGCCATCAAGGAAGAACTCGAGCGTTTGCGTGAGCAGATTGAGAACGTGGAGTAATCGTGCACAGCCGTCCCATTGTGGTTGTGATTGCAGCCCCCAGCGGCACGGGCAAGACGTCGTTGGCCAATGCGCTAGTCGCGGCTGATCCGGAACTAACGTTTTCCATTTCCGCCACGACCCGTCCGCCGCGCGCGGGCGAGCGTGACGGCCGCGAGTACCATTTCGTCGATGATCGGGAATTCGATCGTATGGCGGGCGCGGGTGAACTGCTGGAATGGGCAGAAGTGCACGGCCGGCGTTACGGCACGCCTCGGCAGTCCGTTGAGGAACCCCTGGCGCAGGGCAAGGTAGTGGTTCTCGACGTCGACGTAGAGGGCGCTCGCCAGGTCCGGGATGCGATGAAGGATGCGGTGTTGGTCTTTATCCTGCCGCCCTCGGTCGAAGAATTGCAGCATCGTTTGGCAGGACGAGGCAGCGAGGGCGCGGCCGAGCGGCGCACGCGCATGACTACGGCCTGGGAAGAGCTGCAAGCGGCAGTTGAGTTCGATTACATCGTAGTCAATGATCGGTTCGACAGTGCACTGGCCACGTTACGCGCCATTGTGACTGCAGAACGAACGCGCCGGCATCGTATCACGGATCTTTCCGTACATATCGACCGGATGCGAGCACAGTTGGCAACCCTTTTGGAAAAGGAGTGAACGATGCGGGTTTTTACGCCCAACGAAGTCGCGCGCAATGCCAACGAGAGTAAATACCTCGGTGTGCTGGTTGCGGCGCGCTATGCGCGCGAGCTGAACGCACTGCCCAAAGACGCGGTGCCCGCCGGTCTCGAGAAAAAGCTGACCACACGCTCCATCGAAACGCTGGTGGCCGAAGACATCCATTTCCGGCTGGTCAAGCGGCGCCGCGGCGTCGTCATCCCGTGACGTGACGCAGACGCCGGAACCAACCGAAGCAGGGGGGCCGGCGATACGCACACCGAGCCCGAGTCGGCCCTGGCAGGGTCGCCGCGTTGTGTTGGGCGTAGCGGGCGGGATTGCTGCCTACAAATCCGTGCAGCTGGCCCGCGATCTCACGCAACTGGGCGCACTGGTGGACGTGGTCATGACTCACGCTGCGGCCGAGTTCGTGGGCGCCATCACGTTTGAAGCACTCACCGGACGGCCGGTTCACACGCAATTGATTGCCGAAGGCGGCGCACTCGATCACATTCGGCTGGCCCGCGAAGCGGACACGCTTTGCGTGGCCCCAGCCACGGCCGATCTGCTGGCGCGCGCGGCACAGGGCCGAGCCGATGATTTGCTGACTGCCATACTGCTGGCCACGCGCGCGCCCGTCCTGCTCTGTCCGGCCATGAATGATCGCATGTGGGAGCACGCGCAAACCCAGGCCAACGTTTCGCACCTGCGCACGCTGGGTTATCACATTGTTGGACCCGCAACGGGTCCGCTGGCCCAGGGTGAAGGCGCTGGCCCCGGCCGTATGGAAGAGCCCGAAGTCATTGTGCAGCACATTGGACGTGCGCTGGGCGCGCAGAACGGACTGGTTGGTCGCAAGATCGTGGTGACTGCGGGACCGACGAGAGAACCGGTGGACGCCGTACGTGTGCTCTCCAATCGGTCATCGGGACGGATGGGCTACGCCCTGGCCGCAGCGGCCTGGCGCCGCGGTGCGCGCGTGGTCCTGATCAGCGGACCTGTGGGCATCGTGCCGCCCGTTGGCCCCGAGCTGGTGCGGGTCGAAACGGCCGAGCAAATGAAACTGGCGGTATCGGCAGCGATTGCCGATGCCGATGCCTTGATCATGGCGGCCGCAGTCGCCGACTTCCGGCCGGCCCAGCCCGCCGGCGGCAAGATCAAGAAGTCGACTGGCACACCGGCTTTGCCGCTGGAGCCCACGCCTGATGTACTGCAGGAGACGCGCGCTCAGCGCGCACCCGGTTTGCGAGTCATTGGTTTCGCGCTGGAAACCGACCAACACATCGACAACGCGCGCCGAAAGCTGAACGAGAAGGCGCTCGATCTCATCATCCTCAATGATGCAACCGAGCCGGGCGCTGGATTCGAAGTGGAAACCAACCGCGTGACCATTTTGGATCGGGCCGGCCGTCAGGAAGCGCTGCCGCTTCAATCCAAGCAGGATGTGGCGGAAGCCATTCTCGATCGCGTGATTCCGTTGCTGGCCACGCCGCACGCATGAAAAAGCACGGCACCGCGCTGTGGCATTACGTGCAGCAGCTTTCTGACCTGGGTGTGAAAGAACTTTTCTTCGAGAACATGAGCGCGCACAACGCGCTGGCCTTATTGCGCAGCACACCCGTGACCCACGAGACGCACAGCGGAAACGATGGCGCACAGGAAGCCCGGAGTACCGGGCTCAACGTTCTGCAAGAGCAAGCTTCGGGATGTGTGCGGTGCAGGTTGCACGAGACGCGACGTACCGTGGTGTTTGGTGAAGGTGATCCCAATGCAGAGGTGATGGTAGTCGGCGAAGCACCGGGACAGGAAGAAGATCGAACCGGCAAGCCTTTTGTTGGGCCGGCCGGCAAACTGCTGGATCTGCTGCTGCTGACCGCAGGTTTTCCCCGTCGCGACGTGTATATTTGCAACGTGCTGAAGTGCCGTCCACCCAACAACCGCAATCCGTTGCCCGATGAGGTTGCTCACTGTTCCGACTATCTGCTGGGCCAAATCAATTCGGTCGCGCCGCGCGCGTTGATTGCGGTGGGCAAGTTTGCCATACAGGCCTTGCTGCAAACGGAAGAAAGTGTTGGCCGGCTGCGCGGTCAGATACATGCGTACAGCGGCAAACCCATGATCGTCACCTATCATCCGGCGTATCTGTTGCGCAGTCCGCAGGCGGTCCGGGTAGCCTGGCAGGATTTTCAGCTACTTCGTCAGGTGCTCGATGAGCAGCATTGAATTGACGTTTGCGCCCATGACGGCGGATCGTCAGCCGCCCTACGCATCGGAGGCGGAAATCAGCGTGCTGGGCGGCATGCTGATCGACGGTGATGCCGTGGCCAAAGCGATTGAGATCGTGGATGACACGATGTTCTATCGCGAGGCCAACCGTCGCATCTTCCGCTGCATGGCGCGTCTGTTCACACGCGGTCAGGTGGTGGATCCGGTCACACTGCGGGAAGAGCTGCAAAAAACGGAAGAGCTGGATTCCGTAGGCGGCATGCCGTACCTGGCGGAGTTGCTGGATGCAGTGCCGACCGCCGCCAACATCGAGTATCACGCGCGCATTGTGCGCGAGCGGGCATTGCTGCGGCGCTTGATCGAAGCCTCATCCCAAATCATTCGCGATTCGTACGAGCCGGGTGAGCGCACGGTCGAGCAAGTTCTGGATGAAGCGGAGCAGCACATTTTTGAGGTGGCGCAGTCTCATGATCGCACAGGCTTCATCTGGATCAAGAAGATTCTCTATCCCACGTTCGAGCGGATCGAGCAGCTGCAGGCCGCAAAAGGCGGCATCACAGGTGTGCCCACCGGCTTTTACGATCTGGATGAACTGACGGGCGGTTTTCAAAAGGGCGATCTGATCATCGTGGCCGCGCGCCCGAGCATGGGCAAAACATCGCTGGTCACGGGTGTGGCTCTGCACGCGGCCATTTCGCATCAGGTGCCGGTGGCCGTGTTCTCGCTGGAAATGTCCAAAGAGCAGCTGGTGCAACGTATGCTCTGCTCGGAGGCATTGGTCGATCTGGGCCGACTGCTGCGCGGTCGGTTGACGGACGACGACTATGTGCGCCTTGCGCAAGCGGCCGGCCATCTGAATACGGCACCCATCTGGATCGATGATTCGGGTACGCTCAGTGTCCTCGAGATGCGGGCCAAAGCGCGCCGACTGAAAGCCGAGCAGCCGGAGCTGGGCATGATCATCATCGACTATATCCAACTCATGCAAGGGAGCGCTCAACAAGCAGAGAATCGGCAGCAGGAAGTCAGTGCCATCAGCCGTGGTTTGAAAGCGTTGTCCAAGGAGTTGGGTGTACCCATCCTGGCCCTGTCGCAGCTGTCGCGTGCACCCGAGCAGCGGGCCGATCACCGTCCCCAACTCTCCGATCTGCGCGAGTCCGGTTCGCTGGAGCAGGATGCCGATCTGGTTATGTTCCTGTACCGTCCCGAGTACTACCTTACGCCGAGTGAAGTGCAGGAGAAGGATCTGCAGGGGCAAGCCGAGTTGATTATCGGCAAGCAACGCAATGGTCCGACTGGCACGGTCAGACTGTACTTCCGTAGAGAATCCACGCGCTTCGAGTCGTTCACAAACCAGGCATCTCCCTGATCGCAATCGTTCATGGCGCGGCAGAGCACGGCCTTCTTCTGCACTGAGTGCGGCAATGAAACGCCGCGCTGGCAGGGGCAGTGCCCGGCCTGTCACGCCTGGAACACACTCGCGGAGGAGCCAGCCGCGCCGCGCGCCAGAGCCGCGCGTTCAGGCGGACCGCCGGCCGATCGCAGCCACAGCGCGCCCATCCGCTTGCGCGCCGTGGAACGGCAGGCCACGCGCCGCTGGAGTACGGGTCTGGATGAGCTGGATTTCGTACTGGGCGGCGGGATCGTGCCGGGTTCGCTGGTGTTGCTGGGCGGCGAGCCAGGCATTGGCAAGAGCACACTGCTCTTGCAGGTGGCGGGGAAACTCGAGGCTGGGGCGCTCACCACCCTTTATGTGAGCGGCGAGGAATCGGCTGCACAAATCCGCGTGCGCGCGGATCGGCTCGAGGTAGCGGCCGATGATGTGACCTTTCTGGCCGAGACGGACCTGGATCTCGTCTTGAACGCGCTGGCTACGGCGCGACCTTCCGTAGTGATCATCGATTCCATCCAAACCGTGTTCACGCGCGATCTCGACTCTGCACCGGGCAGCGTGGCACAGGTACGCGAATGCGCAGCGCGCTTGCAACGGGAAGCCAAACAAAGCGGAACCGCGGTATGGGTGATCGGACACGTGACCAAGGACGGCGTAGTCGCGGGGCCCCGCACGCTCGAGCACATCGTGGACACCGTGCTGCTCTTCGAGGGTAGCGCCCGTCTCGATCATCGCATCGTGCGGGCCAGCAAGAATCGTTTTGGCAGTGTCGATGAAATCGGTGTTTTCCGCATGAGCGCCACGGGGCTCACACCGGTGGCCCATCCGTCCGAGCTATTCCTGGGCGAGCGGTCGGAGCACAGCAGCGGCAGTGCCGTAGCCGTGTTGGTAGAAGGGTCTCGCCCATTGCTGGTGGAAGTCCAGGCGCTTTGCACTCAGGCCAGCTACGGTGCGGCACAGCGGGTAGCCAATGGATTCGATCGGCAACGACTGGCGTTGTTATTGGCCGTGCTCGAGCGAAGAGCGGGAATCCCATTCGGCCAACTCGATGTGTTTCTCAACGTGGTCGGTGGCGTGCGGGCCGCTGAGCCCGCGGCGGACTGCGCGGTGGCGGCCGCTCTGGTATCTGCCAGCCGAGATCAGCCACTACCCGCGCAGGACGCATTTCTTGGCGAGCTGGGATTGGGTGGTGAAATTCGCACGGTCAGTCAGCTCGAACGGCGGCTCGCGGAAGTTGCACGCATGGGCTTCCGCCGCGCGCACGTGCCAGGTCGAACGCGGCCAGCAGGTGACTTCGGGCAGTTGGTGCTGTTGCCCACACCCGACCTTCGTTCGCTGATCGAGCGCATTGGCCCATGAAAGACGTGGGCGTTGTGATTCCAGCTGGGGGCGCGGGCCGACGCATGGGCGGCCAGGCCAAGGCCGAGCTGGAAATCGCGGGTGTGCCCCTGCTGCAACGAGTGCTCGAGCCATTTCTGGCCATCGATGATGTACGCCAGATCGTGATTGCTCTGCCTGCTGCAATGCTGGCTCGGCCACCCGCGTGGTTGCGGCATGCACGCGTGCACCTGGTGCCCGGTGGCGCCGAACGCCGCGATTCGGTGCGGGCTGGCATTGAAGCACTGGCTGCTGACGCACAACTCATCGTGATCCATGATGCTGCACGCCCACTGGTGACCACCGACTTGATCCAGCGCGTGATTGCGGTGGCCCGCTTGGGTGCCGGCGCGATCGCGGCATTGCCCGCGCGCGATACCATTCATGTGGTCGACGATCGAGAGCACATCGTGCAGACCCCTGATCGTGCCGTGCTCTGGCACGCGCAAACGCCGCAGGCTTTCCCGCGTTCACTCATTGAGGCCGCACATCGACGGGCTCTGCAAGACGACCTGCCCGCCACCGATGACGCGGCGATGGTCGTCCGTTACGGCGGGGTGGTGCGGGTAGTAGCGGGTGATCCGGACAATCTGAAGATCACGGTGCCGGCCGATGTTCAGCTGGCCGAAGTTCTGCTGGCCCGGCGCCCATGACCATCCTTCCTTTCCGCACGAGAGCCGAGCAGGAGCGCGCGGTCCTTCCCGTGATTCAGCACCTGAGAACAGGAGGTCTGCTGGCCTATCCGACAGAGACCGTGTATAGCTTCGGTTGTGCCCTGGAACCGGCTGCCCTCGAGGCGCTGGCCGAACTGAAGGGCGAGAGGCCAGACAAGTCCTTCCTGTTGTTGATCGCGGACCCGGCTCAGGTGCCGGGCCTGGCGTGGACAGAAGCGGCGCTCACACTGGCCGCGGCCTTCTGGCCCGGGCCCCTCACACTGGCGCTCGGATTGCACACGGGCGCCTATCCGAGACTGGTACTCGGTGCCAACTTAACGGTGGCCATTCGCTTTACATCTCATCCGGGAATTCGGCGGTTGTTGCTGACGTACGGCGCGCCTATCACATCAACCAGTGCCAACCTGACGGGCGAGATGCCCGCTCTGGATATCGCGCACGTGTGCGAGTTGCTGACGAACCTGAAGGTAGCTGCTACCTTTCTCGTGCTGGATGGTGGAGTGTTGAAATCGTCGCTGCCTTCCACACTGGTGGATTGTTCCGTTGAACCGCCGCGCCTTGTGCGCAGCGGTGCAATTCCGGTCGAGACGTTGAAACGCCACGTACATGACCTTCGAACCTGAGTCGTCTCGTCGAGAAGACGCCCGCCCCACCACGTACAATCTGCTCTTCGTGTGCACGGGTAACACGTGCCGCAGCCCGTTGGCTGCTGCCATCGCGCGCCATGCGGTTGCGCAACGTGCCTGGACGCATGTGCGCGTGCAGTCGGCCGGCAGCGCGACCGTGACCGGTGCACCCGCTTCGCAGGGCGCGCTGCTGGTGGCTCGCGAACATGGACTCGATCTCGATGCACACTCGAGCCAGACCCTGACGCCCGAGCTGGTGGCCTGGGCGGATCTGGTTCTGGGCATGGGACCTTCCCATTTGTCGGACGTGGCCGAGATGGGGGGTGGCGAGAAGAGCGCGCTCGTTACTGACTTTCTGGATGCCGGCGCCGTGGGTTCGGCCATCGTGGATCCATTCGGCGGCGACATCGACAACTACCGCGATACATACCAGCAGCTGACCAGGGCAGTTACCGGTTTGTTGTCTCGTCTGGAGCCCATCCTGGCCCCGTGACCCGGAGCGCAACGGCTCATACCCGCTTGTTTGCGCTCTTGGGTGATCCGGTAGCGCATTCCCTTTCGCCCCTGCTGCACAACGCGGCGTTGCGCGCGCTCGACCTGGACGGCGTTTACCTCGCTCTCCGCTGTGATGCCGGGGACTGCCCATGCCTGCTCGCCGCAATCGCGCGCGCAGGTGGCGGCGGCAACATCACGATTCCGCATAAGGAACGTGCAGCAACCGTTGTAGAACGAGCCACCACAGCGGTGCAGCGCACCAGAGCCTGCAACACCTACTGGCTGGAGAACGGACAGGTCTGCGGTGACAATACGGATGTGGAAGGGTTCAGTCGCGCCATGCAACAGTGGTTGGGAGACATCAAAGGCGCGCACGTCCTGCTGCTCGGATCCGGTGGCGCGGCGCGCGCGGTAGTTGCCGGGCTGGTCGCGTTGAGCGCTTCACACATCTCCGTCCACTCGCGCTCGCCCGAGCGGGCGCGGTTGCTGAACAGTATCGTGAACGACTCAGCAACTCTCCTCGAGCTGGCCTCGGCTGGAGCCCCGGCATTCGATGTGATCATCAATGCCACTCCGCTTGGATTGCACGAGCACGACCCGCTGCCGTACCCCATCGCCGGGCTGCGGCCGGATACCGCGGTTTTCGATCTGGTCTACCATCCGGACGATACAGCCTGGGTGCGTTCTGCCCGAACTGCCGGGCTGGCGGCCACCGACGGCAAGCAGATGCTGTTGTACCAGGCGGCTGCGGCGTTCTCCCGCTGGTGGCCGCACGATGCGCCCGTGGACGCCATGCGGCGAGCCCTCATGGGTGCCGCGGTGCGCTGACCGCAATTCGCATGGCTGTGCCCGTCTTTGTGCGCTACCGTCGGCCATGTCTGGCAAATCGCTATCGGCTTTGCTCGATCTTCTGCTCGCACCCATGTGCCTGGCCTGCGATGCCTCGCTCGATGCCGGGGATAGTGCGCGTCTGATTTGCCGGCGCTGCAGGTCCCGTTTGCGATCAATGCCAATGCCATGCTGCGCCCGCTGTGGCGCTTCGTTACTGCGCACGGGTGCCTCGCCGGCCGTAGTCTGCGGTCAATGTTCAGGTTGGCCCGCCGCTCTGCGCAGCGCCCGTTCTGCCTGCCTGATGATGGCACCGGCCGACCGCATCGTGCACCAACTCAAGTATGGCGGCTGGCGCGCTTTGGCCGGGCCGATGGCGGAGCGAATGATGCAAGTTGGCCTGCCCCGTGAAGCACACGAGGAGGTGCGCGTGGTGGTGCCTGTGCCCACCAGCGCCGCGCGCCGGCGCGCGCGTGGCTACAATCAGGCCGAGCTGCTGGCGAAAGAGTATGCGCATTTGGCTGGGCTGCAACTGCGTTGTTTGCTACGGCGCGATCGCACGGCCAAAACTCAGACTGCCTTGCAGCCTCTGGAACGGGCCGCTAACGTGGCGGGCGCATTCCGCCTGTCTGGAACTTCGGGCGACATTGCGGGTGAGCATGTTTTGCTCATTGATGACGTCCTGACGACTGGCGCAACGTCTGCAGAATGCGCCAAAACGCTGGTGGCGGGTGGTGCCCGCTGCGTTTCCGTACTGACGTTCGCTCGCGCATTTGACGCGCGGCGCCTGACCGGGAGCTAGGAAAATGGCCACGCGTGTTGCCATCAATGGATTTGGCCGAATCGGCCGAAACATTCTGAGAGCGGCCAAGAAGAACAAAGCCAGGATCGATTTCGTTGCCGTTAACGACCTCACCGACAACAAAACCCTGGCTCATCTACTCAAGTATGACTCGGTGCACGGCAAATATCCGGGCGCCGTGGCGGCCGCCAGCGCTGGACTGACCGTGGATGGCGACACGGTCAAAGTGTTTTCCGAAAAGGATCCGGCGCGATTGCCGTGGCAGGATCTGGGCGTGGACATCGTGCTGGAAGCAACCGGCCGGTTCACGTCCAAGGAAGACGCATCCAAGCACATCACGGCGGGCGCGCGCAAGGTGATCATCACGGCACCGGCCAAGGGTGAAGACATCACGGTGGTGATGGGTGTCAACGAGAACAAGTATGACCCGACCACACATCACATTATCAGCAATGCCAGTTGCACCACGAACTGCCTGACTCCGGTGGTGAAAGTGCTGCGCGATCGGTTTGGTTTCCGGCGCGGCCTCATGACCACCATTCACTCGTATACGAACGACCAGCAGATTCTCGATCTGCCGCACAAGGACTTGCGCCGTGCGCGCGCAGCCGCGCTCTCCATCATCCCGACCACCACGGGCGCGGCCAAGGCCACCGCTCTGGTCATCCCCGAAGTCAAAGGCCTGATCGACGGCATTGCCATGCGCGTTCCAACCGCGGACGTCTCGCTGGTGGATCTGACGGCCGAACTGGATCAGGATGTGACAGTGGACACCGTGAACAACGCCTTCCGCGAGGCGGCCGGCGGTGCACTGGCCGGCATCCTGGCCGTTTCGGAAGAACCACTCGTTAGCGTGGACTACATCGGGCATCCGGCGAGTGCCATCATCGACTTGCTGTCCACGTTCGCCATCACCGATCGCATGGTCAAGGTCATTGCCTGGTACGATAACGAGTGGGGTTACTCCGTGCGCTGCGTAGACCTGGTGGCATTTCTGGCCAGGACGCTCTGAGTCTTCACCCTTTGTTTGTCAGCGCATTTGATTGAACGTGACCGGTCAAGGATTGACCGCTTGGCAGGGACGCTATACCCTTTGGTTGCATGGCCCATATTGCCAATCCGACGTCAACTGGCACGTATCTGGCGCTAGGCGACGCTCGGCCCCCCCGGCGCTGGAGGCGAGATGGCCATTCAAGGCGAACAACTTTACGGGACTTACCGCTGTCCCGTGTGCGGCCATCGTGAGGACGTCGAGATGGGCGCGGCGGAGAATGCGCGCATGATCGATTGCTCCTACTGCAAGACATCGCTCACTGTGTCACCGCGCGGGCACGATTCAGTGCGCTTCTCCGTTCAAGTAGCAGAGGCACCGGAGCGCGCCTGATGGCCGAGCCTGACTGGGCTCGAACAAGTGGCAAGCGAGCGGCCATGATGCGAATCAGCGTCATGGCCGCTTCTCATTCAGGGAAATGACTAAACATCTTCCGGTCGCATCGGATCTTCGGCTGGCCATGGAGCGCCTGCTCGCTCTGGGCGGCGTCGCTGCGCAGAGTCGAATAGTCCACGTGCAAGGCGCGACCCTGCATCATCTCGAGCTGGGCGCCGGCCCGCCACTCGTATTGCTGCACGGTGCAACGGGCGGCGCCGCCAACTGGTTTCGGCTGCTCGGTCCGCTTGCCCAGCAGCAGCGCGTATTCGCGCTCGACCTGCCCGGCTTCGGTTTCTCGCCTGCCATCAACCCGCGCGAACCGCTGGGCGTTTGCGTGGCGCAGTTGATCGAGTGTTGGTTGGATGCGACAGAAATCAGAAACTGTGTAGTAGTGGCGACCTCGTTTGGTGGTCTGGTTGCGCTGCGCCTGGCGCAGCATGTGCCTGAGCGGGTGCGCGCGCTGGTACTCATCGATAGCGTGGGACTCGGTCGGGAACTACCCAGAGCTCTGCGCCTGGCGTGCCTGGGGCCGTTGGCGGCGGCCGCTCTGCGGCCCAGCCGACCGGGCATTCGCTGGCAGTTGAACCGGCTCATGTTGGCCGACCCGGGCAGTCTTCCCCGGGCTGAGCGCAGTGCCTTGATCGAGTATCTCTATCAATCAGCAGCGGCCACGCATCGAACGCTACTGGGCCTGGGTTTCTCCATGTTTGCCGATCTGCGCGGGCAGCGGGAAGTATTGAGTGACCATGAACTGCGTCAGCTGAGATCCCGGCTACTGATTGTTTGGGGAGCGCGTGACCGCTTCCTTCCGCTGCGTCATGCGCAGAGAGCGGCGGACCTTGTGCCGGGGGCAACGTTGCGCATCATTCCCGGCGCGGGTCATTCGCCGAACTGGGAGACACCAACGGCCGTGCTCGAGTGTCTCTCCCCATTTCTGAGTTAGCGGCGCTGTCAACACGCATCC